>CAZLDK010000142.1:0-8356 GCA_964558285.1 uncultured Spirochaetaceae bacterium
CATTGGTGGAGAAAAAGTCCCGCTACCTTTGGCGTCCCTGGAAGGAGACCCATTCCGGGCCTTGGTCTTTACGGCCTTCTGCCCGGCGATAAGGGAAAGCTCGTCGACGGTGGCATCGAGAAACTTCTTGTTCGCGATCGCGTCGCCGACTCCGGCGCTCAGAACAATACGATCGATGCAGGGTACCTGCATCACCGTAGTGTAGCCAAACTCTTCCATCAACGCCGGAAGGACCTTCTCTCGATAGAGCTGCTTCATGGGGGGGACGTACTTTTCGGTTGCTACCGCCATTACAGTTCCTCTCCCGTCTTCTTGAGGTACCGAACCTTTCGGTCCCCATCGATCTTTATTCCCACCCGGCTCGGTAGACCACTCTTGGTCACCGCCATGACGTTAGACACGTCGAGGGAGGCTTCAATCTCGATAATCCCCGCCCGATCGTTCTGTCGCCGCTTTCGCATCGCCTTCTTGACGAGGTTGATGCCTTCGACGACCACCCGGTGGCTGCCGTGGTCTATTCGAAGAATCCGACCGGTTTTGCCCTTGTCTTTTCCCGCGATCACAATCACGTTGTCGTTCTTCTTAAGTTTCGTAATACCTTCTGCCATGCCCTGCTCCTAAAGCACTTCCGGGGCGAGGGATACAATCTTCATGTAGTCTTCTTCCCTCAGCTCCCGTGCTACCGGGCCGAATATACGCTTCCCCTTCGGGTTGCTCGTCGCGTCGATAATTACACAAGCGTTGTCGTCGAACCGAATGTAGGTGCCGTCCGCCCGGCGATACTCCTTCTTCGTCCGAACGATTACTGCCCGCTCGACGTTCCCTTTCTTGACCGGCGCATTCGGAAGCGCATCCTTGACCGCAACGACGATGGTGTCGCCGACTGAAGCAACCCGCCGCTTGCTGCCGCCAAGAACCTTTATGCACTGCACCCGTTTCGCACCGCTGTTATCCGCTACGTTGAGGAACGAACTCATTTGAATCATTCAACCCCTCCTTAACGGGCCCGCTCGACGATTTCGAGGAGCGCCCAGTGCTTTTCCTTGCTGATGGGCCTGTGCTCAACGACCCGCACCGTATCCCCAATATGGGCTGTATTCTCGGCGTCGTGGGCCTTCACCTTCTTCGTCAGCTTGATGTACTTCTTGTAGAGCCGGTGTACGTTCCGTTTCTGAACGGCCACAACGATGGTCTTGTCCATCTTGTCGCTCGTTACGACCCCCTGAAGAATCCGCCGACTCTTAGTCGTTTCCGTGGTATCAGCCATACCCTTACTCCTGTGACTCCACGACATCGGCGTGGTTGTAGATCAAGGTGTTGAGCCGCGCAATCTTACGTCGAAGTGTTCGCTTCTCCAGGGGGTTCTCTACGTGACCCATCACCGTGTCGAATCGCACGTCCCTATGACGCTTTTTGAGCTCTTCTCGCTTAGCAACGAGCTCCTCGAAGGTGAGATCCCTAAACGAGTCTCTCATTACGCAACTCCTCGAGTCACAAACTTGGTGTGAACCGGAAGCTTGTGAGCCGCCAGACGGAGTGCTTCCTGGGCCAACTCGGGATTCACTCCGGCCAGCTCAAACATAATCGTTCCCGGCTGTACCGCCGCAACCCAATGCTCGGGATTCCCCTTTCCCTTGCCCATGCGCGTTTCCGCCGGCTTCTTTGTGTAGGGAACGTCCGGGAAGATCCGAATCCATACTTTTCCGCCACGCTTAATGTGACGAGTCATTGCGATACGAGCGGCCTCGATCTGGCGGTTGGTAATCCAAAAGGCGTCGAGGGACATCAGCCCGTACTCGCCGAAGGAAATCGTGTTACCACGAGTCGCCACGCCGCCGAGCGTCCGGTTGACCCGGCGCTGCCGCTTCCTGTATTTCGTTCGTTTCGGACTAAGCATTTCTAAGCCTCTCCCTCGCCTCTGTCCCTGCGCTTCCGCACCAGGAGACCCGCGTCCTCTTTTCGATCCTTCCGCAGTATTTCGCCGCCGAAGACCCAGACCTTGACGCCTATGGTTCCAAAGGTGGTCTTAGATTCGGCGAACCCGTAGTCGATATCGGCTCGGAGCGTATGCAGAGGAATCCGGCCGTCTTTGATCGACTCGCTGCGAGACATCTCCGACCCACCGAGGCGCCCGGCGATCCGAATCTTAATGCCCTGCACACCGGCTTTGGTGGCGCCACCGACGGCCATCTTAAGGGTCCTTCGAAAGGAGGATCGTGACCGGAGCTGCCGGGCCACGTTCAAGGCGATTACCTGAGCGTTCGTCTCAGGACGCTTAATCTCCTTGATCTTGATCTGGATCTTCTTGCCGGCTTCTTTCTGCAGAAGGGCGCCGATCTTTTCGATGGTCGAGCCCTTGGTCCCGATAATGACTCCAGGGCGGGAGCTATGTATTACCAGGGTAATCCGCTGTGGGTGGCGAATAATTTCCACCTCAGCGAGCTCGGCGTTCCGGGTCAAAGGACTCGATTCCAGAAGACGCCGAAGCTTCAAATCCTCGTGGAGCGTATTTGCGTACTCCCGGGGGTCGACGAACCACTTGGACTTCCAGGTTTTGTTGATACCGAGCCGAAGCCCGATCGGATTTACTTTCTGACCCACGTTACGCTCCCTTGTGCCCTATCTCGTCGACGACCGCGGTAATGTGACTCATCCTCTTCTGCAGGATGTCCGCCCGACCACGAGCCCGATACCAGATCCGCTTGTACCGCGGACCCTCGTTAACCAGCAACTGCTTTACGTAGAGCATGTCCTCGTCGAGGTTCTTGTTGAGGTACAGCGCGTTTGCCGCCGCCGACTCGATCACCTTTTTCAACATCCGGGCACCCCGATGCGGGAGATGCTCCAGAATCGCAATGGCCTCGGTATACGGACGGCGACGAATCTGCGTTGCCACGCGACGCACCTTCGTCGGCGCGATCAGCAAAAAGCGCCCGTGAGCCTTAAAGCCGGTTGTTTCTGCCATTCCCTCTCTCCCTAACGCTTAGAAGCCTTCTTGTCGGAACCGGAGTGCCCCCGAAAGGTTCGGGTCGGAGAAAACTCTCCAAGCTTATGTCCGACAAGGTTCTCGGTAACGTAGACGGGCACCCATGTCTTTCCGTTGTAGACCGAGATCGTAATCCCCACCATCTCCGGGATAATCGTCGATGTGCGGGAGTAGGTCTTTATGATCTTCTTCTGCCCCGAGCGATTCATCTCTACAACCCGGCCGTAAAGACTCTTCTCGATAAATGGTCCCTTCTTGATCGATCTGGACATCTATTTCTTGCCCCGCTTCTTAACGATAAATCTGTCGGATTGCTTATGCGCCTTCCGCGTCTTGTATCCCTTCGTTGGCACGCCGGTAGGACTCACCGGGTGCCGACCACCCGAGGTCCGTCCCTCGCCACCGCCGTGGGGGTGATCGTGGGGGTTCATGACCACGCCTCGAACCTTCGGCCGCCGACCAAGCCACCGCGCTCGCCCCGCTTTGCCGAGGTTCACGTTCATATGGTCTTCGTTCCCAACGCTGCCTACCGTGGCCGAACAGCGCTTAAAGATCATCCGCATCTCCCCGGAGGGAAGACGGACCGTAACGTAGTCCTTCTCTTTTGCCACCAAGACGGCGCCGCCCCCGGCGGCCCGGACCATCTGGCCCCCGCGACCGAGCTGAAGCTCGAGGTTGTGAACGGTCGTTCCGAGGGGAATCGATTCCAAGGGAAGGCTGTTACCCACCTGGGCAGGGGCCTGGTCCCCCGACAGAATCGTAGCGCCGACTACCAAACCCTTCGGCGCGATAATGTAACGCTTTTCGCCGTCCGCGTAGACAACCAGGGCGATGTTGGCGCTTCGGTTAGGATCGTACTCGATGGCAGCGATCTTACCCGGGACGCCGGCCTTATCTCGCCGAAAATCTATGAGTCGTTGCTTTCGCTTATGCTGCCCGCCCTTCCGGCGGACGCTAATTCTTCCGGTTCCACCCCGTCCGGCCTTAAATCCCTTACCCTTGGTAAGGTTCTTCTCCGGCTTATCCTTGTCGATTTCCTCGAAGGTAAGGCCGGTCATAAAGCGCCGACCTGCTGTAACCGGCTTAAATTTCTTTATTCCCACACTATTCTCCTTAGGCGCCTTCGAAGATTGCTATCTTCTCGCCCGGCGCCAAGGTAACCACGGCTTTCTTCCAGCCGGCGGTATATCCCTTTCGGTGGCGGACCCGCTTTGGTTTGCCGTGGACGTTGATAACCTGGCAACCAATCGGATGAACGTCGAACAACTTACGAACCGCATCTCGGATCTGCAACTTGTTCGCCCGGGGACTCACCCGAAAGACGTACTTCCCGGATTCCCGCAGCCCGTTCGACTTCTCGGTCAGAATCGGCTCTATCAGAATTTCGTCGGGTCTCATCAGGACTCCTCCGTCTTATCGTCCGCCGTCGCCACCGCTGCCTTCGGCTTCTCCGCAGCGACCCCACCGAAGAATTCGTCGAGCTTCTTGATCCCGCTCTCGGTTACCAACACGGTCTTAGCATAAAAGAGATCGTGAGCGGAGAGACGGTTGTACGACAGATGCTTCAGCCACGGAATGTTCCGGGCGGCTCGTTTTGTCATTGCGCTGTCCGAGTCGAGGACGAGGACGGTCGATTCCGCCCCCACGTACCCGGAGAGCAGAGAGGCCATATCTTTGGTCTTTCCGCTCTCGATTGAAAAGTCCGCGATTACCTTGAGGGACTCCTCCCGGATCTTCAGCGACAGGAGCGACATGTAAGCAGACCGTTTCTGCTTCCGGGGCATCGTGTAGCTGTAGTCTCGAGGAGTAGGCCCAAAAACGGTTCCACCGCCTACCCAAACCGGACTTCGACGGGTACCGGACCGGGCGCGGCCCGTGCCCTTCTGCCGCCAGGGCTTTCTCTTACTGCCCCGAACTTCGCTCCGTCCCTTGGTATCCGCGGTGCCGACACGGCGGTTCGCCAACTCGTTGCGAATCGCAAAGTAAATCGTGTCCATGTTCGGCTCGCGCCCAAAAACGGCGTCGGTGACCGTCACGGTTCCCTTTTTCTTTCCGTCCTTCGAAAGAACCGGCAAGTCCATAGTGATATCCCCTTAACGCTTCTTAGCCGTGGACACGAGAACGTATCCGTTCCGGGCGCCGGGGACGGCGCCTCCGACAAGAAGCATCTGCTTTTCTGCATCCACCCGGACGACCCGAAGGTTCTGCACGGTAGATCGCTCTCCGCCCATTCTTCCGGGCATACGAGTACCCTTGATAACCCTGGAGGGCCAGGCCGCCATACCCGTGGAACCGTTGGCGCGGTGGAATTTTGAACCATGGGTCTTACGCCCGCCACCGAATCCGTGGCGCTTCATAACACCCTGAAAGCCTTTACCCTTACTCGTGCCGACAACGTCGACGAAGCCGGCGTCACCAAAAAGGTCGACGCCGAGGGTGTCGCCGACGGCACATTCGTGGTCAAAATCCGAAACTTCTACCATTTTCCGCTGCGGCGCGACGCCGACCTTTTCGTATTGGCCCCGCACCGGTTTCGTCAGCCGCTCCGGCTTCGCTTCTTCGGCACCGAGAATTACGGCGGAATAGCCGTCCTTTTCGGGCGTCCGCCGTCCGACCACCACATTTGGCTCCACCTGAATAACCGTAACCGGCACCAGACGACCGGCCTCGTCAAAGACCTGGGTCATGCCAACTTTTCGTCCAATAAGCCCAACCATCTGAATCCTCGCTCCTACTTACTGGCGAATCTCGACGTCAACGCCGGCCGGGAGCTCGAGCTTCATCAGAGAATCCATAACCGCCGAAGTCGGCTGAATAATGTCGATAAGCCGCTTGTGGGTACGCATTTCAAACTGCTCCCGCGACTTCTTGTTAACGTGGGGCGACCGAAGCACCGTGTACTTGTTGATACGGGTCGGAAGTGGTACCGGTCCGGCCACCTGCGCCCCCGCCTTCTGCACCGTTTGCACGATTGCCTTGGCGCTCTGGTCTATAAGCTCAACGTCAAAGGCTCTTAGTCGAACCCTTATCTTGTCGCCGGCCATGGTTCCTCCAAAAAAGCGAGCCTTGCCGCCGGAAGACGGCAAGGCCCCATACGCGTTGTCTTTCTATTCGATAATCTCGATGACCTGTCCACTGGCCACGGTACGTCCACCTTCGCGGATTGCGAAGCGAAGACCCTTCTCCATGGCGATCGGGTGGATAAGCTCAGCGTCGATCTCGGTGTTGTCACCGGGCATAACCATCTCCTTACCCTCAGGAAGGGCGACGGATCCGGTAATGTCGGTAGTACGGAAGTAGAACTGGGGCCGATAGCCGGTAAAGAACGGCGAGTGGCGACCACCCTCTTCCTTGCTCAAGCAGTAGATGGTGCCCTTGAACTTGTGGTGCGGGGTAATAGATCCCGGCTTCGCGAGAACCTGACCACGCTCGACGTCGTTCTTATCGACACCCCGGAGGAGCACACCGATGTTATCCCCCGCCTGCCCCTGGTCGAGGAGCTTGTTGAACATTTCGATACCGGTTACGACCGTTTCGGAGGTCGGACGGACACCGATGATCTGAATCTTGTCGTTCAGCTTTACGATACCCCGCTCGACACGACCCGTAACGACGGTACCTCGCCCCTGGATCGAGAAGATGTCCTCGATCGGCATCAGGAAGTCCTTGTCGACGTCCCGCTCGGGAAGGGGGAAGTAGCTATCCATGGCTTCGAGAAGATCAAGAATCGACTTGATCTGCTCGTCGTCATCGGGGTTACTCATGGCGTTGAACGCGCTCCCCTTGATTACGGGAATATCGTCCCCGGGGAAATCCTGAGACTTCAAAATGTCACGAACTTCCTCTTCGACGAGCTCGACGAGATCCGGGTCGTCGACGAGGTCGACCTTGTTGATGTAGACGATGATCGACGGAACACCAACCTGTCGCGCCAGGAGAACGTGCTCCCGGGTCTGAGACATCGGGCCGTCGTCCGCGGCTACAACCAAGACCGCACCGTCCATCTGGGCGGCACCGGTAATCATGTTTTTGATATAGTCGGCGTGGCCCGGGCAGTCGACGTGAGCGTAATGCCGTTCCTTCGACTCGTATTCAACGTGGCGGGTATTGATCGTAATGCCTCGAGCCTTTTCCTCGGGTGCATTGTCAATATCCTCGTACTTCATAACTTTACCGCCGGTAGCCTTTGCAGTAAGCATGGTCAGAGCTGCCGTCAGGGTAGTCTTACCGTGATCGACGTGTCCGATCGTACCGACGTTAATATGAGGCTTTGTTCGCGCGAATTTTTCCTTGGCCATTACGCCCTCCTTAGCAATATCTAACGCAGCCTATTCCATATCCCCTAGGGCGCGTGCCATAGGGTTCAGGTACCAAAAAGTGAAAATCAGTTGTGGTAGGCAGTAAGAAGGTGAGCGGACTAGACGACGCCTATTAGCGACGCCCCTTCCAGAGGAACGTGAACCTCTGTAGAACCGTGGTCACCACCTTACCATCCCGTTCGTGCCACAATGCCACACCAAACTCCAGGACAGTTGGTTTGGATCCTTTTTTTGAGTGCCCCCGACTACGCCGGAGAGGCAACTCTCTATGTTATACCGATGTCTCGACCGAGGGTCAAGTGATTACCACCGATAGTGGGCGAAAGCCTTATTGGCCTCTGCCATACGATGGGTGTCTTCCTTCTTCTTGAAGGCAGTACCGGCACCGTTGAAGGCGTCTAAGAGCTCGGCGCTGAGCTTCTGGCTCATAGACTTGCCGGATCGGTCCCGGGCAGCCTTGATTATCCAGCGCATGGCGAGCGCTTCCCGGCGACTATCGCGAATCTCCACCGGAACCTGGTAGGTGCTACCACCGACCCGGCGCGACTTCACTTCCACCATCGGCTTGACGTTATCGAGGGCCTTCAGAAACACCTCGATGGGCTGAGCGTCGGTCTTTCCGTCGATCATTTCCATCGCCCCGTAGAGGTTCCGTGCGCTGGTGGACCGCTTGCCGTCGTACATCATCCGGGAGATGAACTTGGAAACCGTGACGTTGTTGTACCGCGGATCCGGAATAATCTGCCGCGGGGGTACTTCCTTTCTTCGTGGCATCCCTCTCCCTCCTAAGCCTTCGGACGCTTGGTCCCGTACTTAGAACGGGCCTTCTTCCGGTCCTCGACACCGAGGGTATCCTTCGCTCCCCGGATGATGTGATATCTCACACCGGGAAGATCCTTCACTCTCCCGCCCCGGAGAAGCACGACGGAGTGCTCCTGCAGGTTGTGACCGATCCCGGGAATATAGGCCGTGGCCTCAATTCCGTTCGTAAGGCGGACACGAGCAACCTTTCGAAGCGCCGAGTTCGGCTTCTTCGGGGTTACCGTCATCA
>CAZLDK010000143.1:0-8306 GCA_964558285.1 uncultured Spirochaetaceae bacterium
TCGCCGACCGCCTCGTCGACACCCTGATAGTGGCGGTTCCGATAACCGTATCGACGGTTCTCTTGGGTGCGACCTCGGCATGGTTGCTCTTCCGGTACCAGATCCCTGGCTCCCGGATCCTCTCCATGCTCTTGATGCTTCCCCTTACGGTCCCTGCCTACATCGCGGCGGCGGTCTACGTCGGCCTCTTCGCCCCCGGGGGCGTCCCCTACGAGGGCTTGCGCCTCCTGGTCGGATGGATTCCCTCGCCCTACCCGTCGCCGAGCTTCGGCGGGCCCGCGGCGGTCTGGTTCGTCATGACCGTTGTCCTCTTTCCCTACGTCTACGCCCTCTCGAAGTCCGCCTACTCGACCACCCTGGTGCCTCTTCTGGAGTCCGCGGAGAGCCTCGGCGTCCGGAAAGGGCTCTTTCTCACCTTCGCGTTGCCGATCGCCCGCCCCGCAATTGTAGCAGGAGGAAGTCTGGTACTGATGGAGGTCCTCAACGAGTACGGAACGATGGTCTACCTGGGACATCCGACGCTTACCACCGGGGTCTTTCGGGCCTGGTTCCTCCACGGCGACCTCCCCGCGGCCCGGAGTCTTGCCTTCGGGGTTCTCTTGTTTGTTTTGCTTCTCCAAGGGGCCGAGCGACACCTCCGGGGCTCGAGCCGTTTCGCCCCGCAGGAGGCCGGCACCATCTACAGACGCCGGAGGTTGGCGCCTCTTCCGTCCTACCTCGCCGCGGGCTACCTCTGGAGTCTCGGAGCCCTAGGCTTTCTCATCCCCGTCGGTGGAATCGCCACCGTCTTACTCCGGGGCCTCAGGGGTGGAGAGCTCGGTTTCGACCTCTCCGCCGCCGGGACGACGGTTCTCGTGGCCCTCGGAAGCACGGTGACCGCCGTAACTCTGGCGCTCTTCGTCGCCTACTCCCGTCGTCTTGTCAGTCGGAGGGGATTAGACTCCGCCGTCGATCTTTCCGTCCTCGGGTACGCGGTCCCCGGAGCCGTCATTGCCCTCGGCGTCCTAACCCTCGGCTCCCTGGTGGGCTCGCTTTCCGGTGGAACCCTTCTTCTTACGAGCTCCTTCGCGGCGCTTCTGATCGCCTACCAGGTTCGCTTTTTCGCCGTTGCCTACGGGCCAACGGATGCGGCCCTCCGGCAGATACACGGAGCCATGGGGGAGTCGGCTCGGACCCTCGGGTCGTCCCCGGGAGCGTCGCTCTTCCGCATCGAGGCGCCCCTCATTCGGAAGAGCCTCATCGCCGCCGGACTCCTCTTCTTCGTCGACGTCGTCAAGGAGCTCCCACTCACGCTTATTTTGCGACCTTTCAACACCGCAACCCTGGCGATTCGGACCTTCGAGCTTGCCGCAAGCGAGCGCCTCGTCGAAGCGAGTGCGCCGGCGCTTCTCCTCATTTTTCTTTCGACGGTGCCGAGTATCGTCGCATTCAAACTCCTGGGAAAGAGGGAGAGCCGACTATGAGCCTCGTGGTTACCGACCTGAGAAAGAGCTATGCCGGGGGCCGGGTTCCGGTCCTAACTGGTTTGAGCTTCGAAGTCTCCTCAGGAGAGACCCTCGTCCTTGCCGGTCGGAGCGGCTGTGGAAAGACGACCGCCCTCCGGTTGATCGGCGGCTTGGAGGTGCCCGACGGCGGCTCGATCGAGGTAGACGACCGCATCGTCGTATCGCCGGAAAACTGGATTCCCCCGGAGAAGCGATCGGTGGGGCTGGTCTTTCAGCATCACGCCCTCTTTCCCCACCTGACGATTCGAAAGAACATCGCCTTCGGGCTATCGGGCCAAAGCCGGAAGCAGCAGAGCGAACGAACCGAGGAGCTTCTGGAGCTCATCGGCGTCCGTAACGAGGCGGATCGCTACCCCGACCAAATTTCCGGAGGCCAGCGCCAACGCGTCGCCTTGGCTCGCGCCTTGGCTCCACGCCCCTCGGTCATCCTCCTCGACGAGCCCTTCAACAATCTCGACCCCGCGACCAAAAGGGTACTCATGGACGACATCAAGGAGGTGCTATCCGAGACCGCCGCGATTATCGTTACCCACGACGCCGAAGAGGCGGTTCGGATGGGGGATAGAATAGCCTACCTTTCCGGAGGAAAGGTGCTCCAGGCCGGGACGACAGAGGAGCTCTACGCCCACCCTTCCGCCCTCGAGATTGCCGAGTACCTCGGGCCGGTTAACCGCATTCCGTCCGTCCGAGACGGGCGGCCGGGGTGGATGCTCTGTCGTCCGGAGCACCTGTCGATCTGCCCTCTGGTCGGCGACAGAGAACCGGGGCTTGGTTTTGGATACTGCGACGATTTCGGGAAAAGCTCTTGTTGTCTCAGGGGCACGATTACCGACTCGCGAACCTGCGGAGACCGCCGCCGGGTCGTCGTCAGCCTCTCGGGCAACCAGAAAAACGACGGTCAGCTTCTCACCGTTCACATTCGCCCCGAAGAGCACTACCGGGTAGGAGACCGGGTTATGGTGACGGCTCCCCTCTCCAGGATGGGGTGGGCCGAGGCCGACGGCTCGACACCCACCGCCGCGCGCCCCGAATAAAGTTAAGAAAATACTTTTCTCTAAAATAGCAATTATCATTGATATTCTTCTCGGGGTGCGATACTCTTTGGAGTAGCTTCACTGAACAAGGATAGACGATGCTTTCCAACCTTTTGGCCTTGGCCTTCGCGCTGGAGCTCGGAGTTGTGCCGACTTCAGAATGGATAATGCACGAAACAGATTACACCTATAACGATACCGCCATGTACGTAATGATGGACGCCGAGGTGGAGGTAGCCAAGTATCTCTTCGTCGGCGGCTCTATTCGGACCGAGATGATGAAGAATACCTTCGACAAGACCTTCGCCCCAATCTCCGATCAATACGTTTTCCGTGCCGGTGTGCGCCTCGGAATGCTGGAAATCGGATACCGACACCTCTGCACCCACCCTGTCTACGCCTACGTCTACCAGCAGGCAGAGCGGCCGGAAGTCAAATACGAAGGCAACTACGACGAGTTCTACCTCCGGCTCTCCGGCCGCTTCGATTCGTCTCCCTAGAATTAGAAGCGGGGCCACGGCGCTTCGTGCCTTGCCCTTTTTTCGTGCTACCCCTAGGATCCTAGGCAGAGATGAGTTGCTGCAGCCCCCAAAGACAGGGTGACGGACCCGGCGTTCAGTCCGCTGACTCGGGCGCCGGCACCCCGGCGAATACCGCCGCCCCGCCCCACGAAGCCTCCTACGCCAAGAAACTCCGGGACCGGCTTATCGATCTCCCCGGCGGCCCTTTTCTGATGGGCACCGACTATCCGAAGGGCTTCCCGGACGACGGGGAGGGACCGATCCGGGAAGTTACCCTCTCCCCCTTCGCTATCGATCCCTACACGATATCCAACGAGGACTTTGCCCGCTTCGTAGAGGAGACCGGCTACGTCACCGAGGCCGAGCGCTACGGCTGGAGCTTCGTCTTCCACCTCTTCGTTTCGAAGATGGCCTGGAAGCGCAAAGAAGTCCGGCCGGTGCCAGGGACCGAATGGTGGCTCGGCGTCCAGCGGGCCTGCTGGAAGCGGCCCGAAGGCCGGGGCTCCGACCTAAAGGGCCGGGAGAATCACCCGGTGGTCCACGTCAGCTGGAACGACGCCGAAGCCTTCTGCGCCTGGGCCGAAGTCCGGCTCCCGACGGAGGCCGAGTGGGAGTACGCCGCCCGGGGCGGTCTAAAGCAGAAGACCTTCCCCTGGGGAGACGAGCTCGAACCCGGTGGCACCCACGCGATGAACGTTTGGCAGGGGGACTTCCCCGGGAGCAATAGCCAAGCCGACGGCTTTGCAGGAACCGCCCCGGTGGACGCCTTCGAGCCCAACGGCTACGGCCTCTACAACGTCAGCGGCAACGTCTGGGAGTGGTGCTCCGACTTCTTTAGCCCCGACTGGCACGTCGAAGCGCGACCCGAAACCCGCCTCGACCCCCAGGGCCCCCCGACGGGAAGCGCCCGGGTTACCAAGGGAGGGAGCTACCTCTGCCACCACTCCTACTGCAACCGCTACCGGGTAGCGGCCCGGACCCAGAACACGCCGGAGAGCAGCACCGGAAACATCGGGTTTCGCGTCGCGGCCTCCCGGGCCGTCGCGGCCCCCGCATCCACCGGTGGCTCAAACCTCGGGCCCGAGGGAGGCCCCCGTGGCTAAGCGCCGGGACCGCCGCCGGACCCCAGCGGGTTCCCCCGCATCAGCCTTGGGACCCTTCTCGCTGTTGATAAAGCCCGCGGGTCCCGACTGCAACTTGGCCTGCGACTACTGCTTCTACCTCGACAAGAGCGCCCTTTTTCCCGGGGCCCCGCGGCACCGGATGACCGAGGAGCTTCTCGAAACCCTGACCCGGCGCTACCTCGAGACCGAGCAGCCGAACCACGCCTTCGCCTGGCAGGGTGGCGAGCCGACCCTGATGGGCGCGGCCTTTTTCCGGAAGGCCGTCGAGCTGCAGAAGCGCTACGCCCGACCCGGGAGCACCGTCACCAACGCGATCCAGACAAACGCGACCCTTGTAACCGACGAGATGGCCGAGCTCTTCGGCCGGGAGAAGTTTCTGGTGGGAGTGAGCCTCGACGGGCCGGCGGAGATCCACGACCGCTACCGGGTCTACGCCGGCCCCGGAGCAGGCGGCCAAGCTGCCGACGGCCCCGAGGCAAGGCCCCGGGGCAGCCACGACCAGGTCCTCCGGGGTATCGAGCGCCTGAGGAAGCACAATGTCGAGTTCAATATCCTGGTCCTCGTCAGCCAGGCAAACGTTCATCGTCCGGTAGAGGTCTACGACTACCTCCTGGAGAACGGTCTCCACTACCACCAGTACATTCCCTGCGTCGAAACCGACGCCGACGGAAACCTTCTGCCCTTCGCGATCAACGCCGGGGAGTGGGGTGCCTTCCTGATCGCGCTATTCGACCGGTGGTATCCCAAGGATGTGCGCCGGATCTCCATCCGCCACCACGACGCGCTGATGAACTTCTTCCTCGACGGCAGCTTCGCGATGTGCTCCATGGGGGGACGGTGCAACGCCTACGTCGTCGTCGAGCACAACGGGAACGTCTATCCCTGCGATTTCTTCGTCGAGCCCGAGCTAAACCTGGGTAACGTCGCGACCGACAACTGGGCGTCGATGCTCCGGTCGCCGAAGAGAATGCGGTTTGCCGCGGAGAAGGCCCGATGGTCCCCAGCCTGCGCCGGGTGCCCCCATCTTGCCTACTGCTCCGGGGAGTGCCCGAAGATGCGCCTCCCGGGAACCGCAGAAAGCCGCCTCTGCGCCGACGGGGACGGCTGGCACGCCTTTCTCGATCACGCAGTGCCAACCTTCCGGACTCTCGCCGAATCGGCGGCGCTCCAACGGGGGCACCGGCTGCCCCTCTGGAACCCCGGCGACTGGGACCCGGAGGCTCCTTGCTTCTGCGGGAGCGGCAAGAAGGCCAAGCAGTGCCACTTGGCCGCCCCAATCTCGGAAGTTAGATCACCACCCGGCGCACCTTCGCGGTAAGCCACTCGCTAAAGAGCACCGTCGCAAAGACCATCAACAGGATGACCGAGACCTGCCGCCAGGCGAGAACATTGATCGACGCCTGGAGCTGAAGCCCGATCCCCCCGGCGCCGACGAGCCCGAGGACCGTCGATTCTCGAATGTTGATGTCCCAGCGGTAGACGCAGATGCCGACGAAGGCGGGAACAATCTGCGGCATAACGCCGATGCGAAGAACCTGGAGCGGGTGGGCGCCCGTCGCCTGCACCGCCTCGACCTGTACCGGGTCGATCTCTTCGATAGCCTCGTAGAGCAGCTTGCCGATAAAGCCGACGGAGCGAAGCGATATCGCGATAATCCCCGCGAAGACCCCGGGCCCCACGATCGTCACCAAGAGGAGGGCCCAGGCTAAGGAGTTGATCGACCGGGAGGCGACGATAACAAAGAGGGCGACCGGCCGAAGAACTCCGCCGAAGGGGGATGTGTTCTTCGCCGCGAGAAAGGCGACAGGAAAGGCGACGAAGGTCGCGCCGACGGTGCCGAAGGTGGCGATCAGGATGGTGTCCCACAGCGGACGCAAGAGCACCGGGATATAGGAGAGCCGGGGCGGGACCATCCGGGAGAAGATACTCGCCGCCTGCTGGGGAGCGTCGAGGACGAAGACCCACATGGTGTTTTGGGAAATCAGTCGGAAACTCACGGCAAAGAGCAAGAGCATCCCGAGCCAGAGAAGCTGTTTACGAAGACGTTGTTTCGCATCGAGGCGATGCCAGACGAGGCTACCGCCGGTGGTGGAAAGTGGCACGACCGACCTCCTTAGGCCACCCGGGACCGGACGTATCCCGAGATGTGCTCCGCGAGAAGCACGATGGCAATGATGATGATAAGGATCGCGGCGCTCACCTCGTACTCGTAGCGGGTAAAGGAGGTGTTCAGCGTCGCCCCGATACCCCCGGCGCCGACGATCCCGATGACGGCGGACTCCCGAAAGTTGATGTCCAACCGGTAGAGGGAGAGCCCGATCAGCCGGGGCATCACCTGGGGGCCTACGGCGAAGCGGACTACCTGGAGCCACCCCGCCCCTGTGGCCCGGATGGCCTCGAGTTGGACCGGGTCTATCTCCTCGATATCCTCCGCCAAGAGCTTCGCGACGAATCCGATCGAGGCGAAGGAGAGGGTTACGACCCCGGCGAAGGGTCCGAAGCCGAACATCGCGACGAAGAGAATCGCGATAATGACCTCCTGAAAGGTACGAGAGACGGTGATGATTCCCCGGCAGAATAGATAGACCCACCGGGGGACCAGGTTTCGGGCCGCCCCCAGACCGATGGGGATGGAAATCAGGACGCCGAAGACGGTGGAAACGACGGTCATGGTGAGACTCTCGAGAATGCCGTCTCGAATGACCTCCCACCGAGTGACGAAGTCCGGCTGCACGAAGGCGGCGAAGAAGCGTCCCGCCCGCTCGGCTCCGAGGACGACCCGTTCCCACCGGATTTCGAGGGAACTAACCCCGACGACGAAGTAGGCGGCGGCGAACAGCAGGATGAGGTAGCGCACCCAGGAACGTTTGACGATGCCCGGGGGTGTCCAGACCGCCCCGTTAGACATCGATCCGCTCCTCGATTGCTTGCCTCATTCGCTTCTCCGAGGCGGCGTCCTCTTCGCTTCCTATCGTCGCGTTCCAGTCCTCCTCCCCGTAGATCTGCGTGAGAACCTCGTCGGTCAGAGCCTCGGGTGGGCCGTCGAAGACGATAAGCCCCTCCCGGAGTCCGACGATCCGCCCGGCGAAGAGCCGCGCGATGTGGACGTCGTGGAGATTGACGATGGCCGGGAGCTTTCGCTGGGTCGACATGGCGACCAAGAGGCGCATTATCTGCCGCGCGGTCTTCGGGTCCAGGCTCGCGGTCGGTTCGTCTACCAGAAGAATCGCCGGGTCCTGCATCAGCGCCCGGGCAATTCCGACGCGCTGCCGCTGACCCCCGGAGAGCGCGTCCGCCCGTTTCTCGAACTGCTCCTTTAGACCGACCTCGTCGAGAAGCGAGAGGGCGTCCTCAACGTCGCTTCCGGAATAGCGGCGCAGGAGGCTCCCGGCGAGGGGCATTCGGCCGAGGCGCCCCGACAAGACGTTCTCCAACACCGTAAGACGCTCGACGAGGGCGTACTCTTGGAAGATCATCCCTATCCGGGTCCGAGCCTCCCGGAGCTTCCGCCCGGAAAGCGTGTCGAGACGCGATCCGTCGAGCTCAACGGTCCCGGCGCTCGGCCGGACGAGCAGGTTGATGCACCGCAACAGGGTGCTCTTTCCGGCCCCCGAGGGCCCGATTAGCGCCACCACCTGTCCGGCGGATACGGTCAGATCGACTCCACGAAGCGCCCGGTCCCCCGTCGGATAGGTCTTTACAAGGCCGTTCAATTGAAGCATCGGCGTGCCCCCCTGTAAATAGAAAATCGCCTGCCGGTGCGTGGTGTCCGGCAGGCGTAGGTGTGGTTGTCTCGTCTGCGCCGAAGCGCCGAAGATAGCTACTCGCAGTTGTACTCGACGCCGTTGGCGGCATCGATGGTGCGGATAACCGCCCAGTACTCTTCGTAGGTGATGGGGATAAACTGGGCCTCACCGTTGCGCGAGAACTCTTCCTCTAACTTGGTGCCTTCCCAGTCGAAGCTGAAGAACGCCTCCCGAATGTTCTCGGCCAACTCGGGCTCGAGGTTGTAGACGTAACCGTAGCCGGTGGTGGGAAAGGTTTGGGACTTGTAGACGGTTCGAAGCTCCGCGAGGTCGACCAAGCCGCGGTCGGCCATGCGACCCAGGACCGAGTTGGCGA
>CAZLDK010000144.1:0-8292 GCA_964558285.1 uncultured Spirochaetaceae bacterium
CGCCGTCCGACAACTATGTCGAGTACATCCGGTGCCCAGAGACGGGCCCCGGATCCGAGGTTCTGCCGGTGCTCGAAGAGCCACCTATGTCCGGAGGGAACACCGGATCCCGCCAAGAGGAGGTCCGGGGCGGCTTTTCGGATGGCGACTTCGATGTCCTTCTCCAACTCCTTTCCAAAGTGCCCAGGGTGCCTCCCGACGAGGCGTAGGCCCGGATACGTCTGCCGCAGGTTCGCGTCGGCAACCTGAACGCCTTTCCGATTGAGGCCGAGAATGTAGAGGGAGCCCGACCGGCGCTCGAGGGCGCCGAGGAGTCGAATGACGAACTCGAAGGGTTGGTAGACCGAGGGCTCCGCCTTCTGCAAAAACCGAGCAGCTCCTCGGATAGAGCGGGACGTCGGGACGACGAGGGCAGCCTCTCGTATCATCCGCCCATAGCGCTTGTTCCGCCTCGCACGAAGAAGATCCCACAGCGAGACGAAGACAACCTGCCGCGCCTGGTCCCCGGTCAAGAGGGAGGCAAGAACGTCGTCGATTTCATCCAGGGTAAAGACGGAAATGGGGATGCCGAGAACCGAGACTCGTCTTATGTTGTGAGATTCCGTAGTTGCCACGCCTCTTGCTCCAACACGACGGTCGCCACGGCGGCCATCGAGTAGACCGCGGCAGTTTCCGTTCGAAGTACCTGGGGACCCAAGTAGACGGGATTATAACCGCTTTCCAAGAGATGTGACACTTCTCCGGCTGAGAAACCGCCCTCGGGACCGATGACGAGGCGGACCTCTTTGACGGGATCCGCAAGGTAGTGGTGCAGTGTCTTTTCCGAGAGAGGAGCTTGGTGGAAGAAGAGTCCCAGGGTTCCGTCGATGGCGCCGGGAGAGAGAGGGGCGAGGGAGCCGAGCTCCACCGGTCCGGTCAGCTCCGGCACCGTCGGCGAGCCGCTTTGCTGCACCGCGTCTCGGACGATGCGGCGCCATCGGTCAAGCTTGCCGGAGAGATGCCCGGCGTCTCGAAACCTCGGGACAGAGTAGTCGCTCAAGACCGGGGTTACGCGACGGACCCCAATTTCGGTGGCACGCCGGACGATCTCGTCGAACTTGGCGCCCTTCGGGAGACACTGAAGAAGCACGAGGTCGGTGGTCGAGTACCTGGTGCCACCCCCCTTGGGCTGCACCCGAAGACGCACACGGTCTTGGTTTGCCTCCGCAAGGGTAAGATGGTAGGTCGCCCCCTCGAGGTCTTTTCCCGGGAGCGAGTCTCCCTCCCGGAGTCGAAGCACGTTCTTCAGGTAGTGAGCGTCTTCGGGCGGGAGGTCGAACTCCTCCTGGCCGTTGTAGCCATCCGGCAAGACGAAGTGGCGCATCCGGCTACCGTAGCATACGAACCGCCTCTTGGAGGACGACGTCGTATTCAAGATCGTAGACGACAACCTGGTCGTTTCGGCGGTTTATCTCGTCCCGGACGAGCTTTCGCAGGACCCTCTCCGGAAGCTCGATTCCTTGGGATTGGATCTCTTCGATAAACCGGTCGATCTGCCGGTTGGTCGGGTTCGGGTTCCGGCCTACGAAGTCGCCTACGCTGTCCTCCTCGATGAGCGTCGCGTAGGCTTCGATCTCCTCTTCCGAAAGCTCCGGCTCCGACACTTCTCGATCCGGGCTTACGCCTACCTGGTCGATATAGGCGCCGCTGGGGGTATAGTACCGCGACATGGTAAGGCGGAATCCCCCCTCACCGATCCGGCGTACCTGCTGAACCGAGCCTTTTCCGTAGGTCGTCTGACCCACGAGTGTCGCCCGGTTCCGGTCCTTCAACGCCCCGGCCATAATCTCCGCCGCCGACGCAGAGCCCTCGTCGATAAGGACGATGATCGGCAGATCATCCGGGACCTCCTGTCCGCTGTCCGCGGTAAACATCTCGTTTTCTCGGGGGTTTCGGCCCCGAGTGCCGACGATCATCCCGCCGTCGAAGAAGAGATCCGCCGTCTCGACGACTCCGTTCAGGAGGCCCCCGGGGTTACGCCGGAGATCGATAATGAGAGATTCGTATCCCTCCTCCTCGAACTCGGCTATCGCGTCTTGAACTCGTTCGGCGGTGTGGGGGGTGAACTGAATAATGCGAAGGAAGGCGATGTTGCCGGGAATCATGGCGGTTCGGACCGTGGGTACCTCGATGATGTCCCGCTGAAGAGTTACCGGAAAGGTCTGCCGCTCTCCCCGACGAACCGAGATGGTAACCGAGGTTCCGGGCCGTCCCCGGAGTCGGTTTACAACCTCGTCGATGGAGAGGTCCTCGGTGGACTCGTCGTCGATCTCGACGATAAGGTCTCCGGACCGGAGCCCGGCCCGATCCGCCGGCGTCCCGTCGATTGGAGTGACGATCTCGACGTAGGCCGCCCGATCGTCCTCCTCTCCTCGAACCTGCTTCGAAATGTACATACCGACCCCGCCGAACTCTCCCTGGGTGGTATCCGAGAGATCTCTCATCTCCTCGGCGGAGAGGTAGTAGGAGTGAGGATCGTCCAAGCTCTCGAAAAGCCCCTTCATCGCCCCCTCGAAGAGCTGCTCCGTGTCGACGATATCGACGTTGTTGTCCTCTACAAAGCGAAATACCTGGCTGAAAACCTGGAGAAGACGGTCCGTTTCCTCTGTTTCTTCCTGACCGAAGGCGTAAACCGGCACCAAAAGGGCAAAAGAGAGCAGAATAATGCCTAATCCTGCCGTCGCCCAGAACACTCGTTCCCTATTCATACCCGTAAACTCCTCCTCTAGGGTGCACCGGTCAAGTATATCCGCATCTTTGTCCGTCTTTCCATGACCGACGACGCTCTATTGACCGCAGAAAATGATGGTCGTACACTCGTGATACCGTGAAACGCACCCGCCTACTCCTTGGCCTGATGGCTTTTTGGGAGATCCTCCGGTTTAGCCTCTTTTTTTTCCTTCTCGTATCCCGGCCCGCGGTCGAAGGCGCGGCCTCTCCGCACTTCGTTCTCTGGTTCGGCGCTCCGCAGCTGATGGTTGCCGTGGGACTCGCCGCGGCGGCGGCGTTCCCGGAGCGCTACGCCGCCGCGATCCCCTTGGGAATTCTCGCGAAGGTCGTCGCCCTGGCACTGGGCTTCTTTAGCATTTTTGCCGGCGGCCTGCCACCGACGGGATTCGAAACGGGTATTACCTCGGTGCTCCTTTCCCTCGCCCCTGTCGCGATCGTCGGTGTCGATATTCTGGTGGTGCTGCTCCTAATCGGGACTCGCCGGTCGTTTCCCCGGCGAGAGGAGATCTAGGCGCCGTGCGGTTTCTTCCCGTAGCCAGTGGCAAAGGGGGCGTCGGCAAGTCCTTGGTGGCCGCCAACCTCGCGATCGCCCTCAGCCGGATGGGTAACAAGACTGTCCTCGTGGATCTGGACATGGGCGGCTCGAACCTCCACATGATCCTCGGCTTGAGGAATCTGCGAGGCGGGCTTGGTACCTTTCTGACCGACAAGGAGACGGATTTCGAGAGCGTGGTCGTGTCCACCGACTACAGTGGAATGCGGTTTATCCCCGGGGATTCCGAGATTCCGGGAATGGCCAACCTTCAGGTGGCACAGAAGCGCTCTCTGATAAAGCAGCTGCGCAACCTGGACGCCGACTACGTGGTTCTCGACCTCGGCGCCGGCACTCATTTGAACACTCTCGATTTTTTCCTCGTCTCGAACCGGGGCATCATCGTGACGACGCCGACTCCGACTGCAACGGTTAACGCCTATCTCTTTCTCAAGAACCTTATCTTCCGACTGATTACCACGTCGACCAAGGCAAAGAGCCCGGCTCGTGGCTATCTCGACGAGATGAAGCACAACAGCGCGACGCTCCGAAGCGTCTATATTCCGCAACTCGTGGCGAGGCTCGAGGAGATCGACCCGGAAAGCCACGGGGCCATCGTAGAAGCTCTCGGGCGCCTGCGACCCCGGATCGTATTGAACATGCTCGAGGATCCCAAGGATGCGGAAAAGGCCCTCCGGCTGCGTCGTTCCTGCCAGCAGTACCTGGGTCTCGACCTGGAGCACCTCGGGATTATCTACCGGGACGAGCTCCAGGACACTGCCCTGGGTGCGGGGCTGCCGATCGTTGTGTACAAGCCCGACTCCCTCCTGTCGCAAGCCGTGTTTCGCACCGCCGACAAGATCTTGGCGTCGCCGGAGGAAGAAGCCGACGAAGGACGGTGGGAAAGTGTAGCCGCCTCCTTCGAAGAGGCGGGAACGGAGGCGGAGGCTGATTTTGAGGCGAAAATGGACTACGTTGAAGAGCTGATGCATACAGGCGCCCTGTCGACGGGGGACCTGGTGGAAACCATCAAACAGCAACAGTTGGAGATGAAACACCTCCGGCGAGAGCTTGCTCTCTACAAGTCGAAATTGGTCAAGGCGATAAAGGCTGGATACCAGCCCTAGATCGCGGAGTCTTAGAACAGAACCATGGCAAAAACGGATGTCGAGGTTACCGGCAAGGTAACTATTACTGTTGACGACGAGGGTATCGAGGCGAAGGTCGCCTTCGTCCACGAGCCCGAGGGCCCGAAGTGGAACCTCCAACGCATTCTCGACGAACTGACCTCTAAGGGTATTAAAGAGGGTATTTCCCACCGGGAGATCCGGGAGCGCCTCGAGATTATCGCCAAGAGGGGGCTCGGGGAGGAAACCTTCGTCGCCGCTTCCGGTCTACCGGTCGAAGAGCCGGCTGCGGCGCGGCTTACCGTTTCGGATCTCCCGGTGCCCGAGGAGATGAAAGACGTCGCAGACCGGGTAACCCAGAAGGCCGGTCCTCCGCGAATTACCATCCAAAGAACCGAAACGATAAAGCGGCAGAAACAGGTCACGAAAAAATCGAAGCTGCCCTTTGGAAAGCCGAAGGTCGAAACGGTAGAGGTTTCCGAAAACCGACCGGTAACCGAAAAGGTCTACGTGGACCCGGCGGTCGAGGGCTACGGCTACGCCACTTCGGGGACGAAGGTCGGGGACCTAACCGAGGCTGTCGCCGGAAGCCCCGGGCGAAGCGTCTACGGCGAGATTCTCCACGCCCGGGTTCTCCCGGACGCCGACTTCCATCTTGCCGAAGGAATCGAGAAGCGGGGGACGGAAGCCTACGCGACCACCGAGGGAATCGTCCGGTGGGGCCGAAACTGGGCGGATCTTATCCCCTTCTCCCGTCACGCCTGGAACGTAAGCCTCTCGCCGGACAAGGCGACCTGCAGGTTGACCCTTCACCCGGGAAACCCGGAGCTCCCGGCACCACCCGCAGGGGAAATAGTTGCCGCGGCCGAGGAGATAGGATACGCGGCCGAGTCGCTTCTCTCCGAGGAGGAGATAACCGCCATCGTGTCCGATGCGGTCTCTTCCGGCACGGCCCTCGACGAGGTCCCTATCTCCGAAAGCCGGGACGCGTCCTTCGACATTCTCGTCTCCGAGGACAAGATGCAGGCCATCCTTAACATTACCAAGGGGAAGGGAAGGGGCAAGCATCTGGTTCTTAAGGAGGTGGGGGCGGCCATCAAGGAGAGCCGACTCCGGGGAATGGACCTAAAGAAGGTCGGGGCCGACGTCAGCGAGTTCTACCGGGGGCCGGAAACAGAGCTGATCGGCTACGTCCTCGCGGAGGGAAAACCGGCTACTACCGGGCCTCCCTTGCATCCGGATTTTTCCCTTCGATTTCTGTTCGAGGCGGAGCGAGAGGCCATCAAAACGCGGCTGACGGAGGATCCCCTGGCAGCCGGGGACATCGAATCCTGGGAGGCCTTTCCGGTCGACGAGATCGACGAGATGGCGGTAGTCGAGAAGGAGCAACGGATCGTCGGCTTCCCGGAACCGATCGTCGGCGAGTCCGGCGTCAACGTCTACGGCGAGACCGTTCCGGGGCTTCCGGGGGAGGCGCCGGAGCTCAAGCTCTTCGAGAATTTGGAAAGAAAGGGAATCGTCGTCGTAGCGACCCACGGCGGCGTCCTCGACCTGAGCGATAGAGAGGACGTCATCAAAATCCGGGTCCGCCCACATCGGGATGCGACCATCGCAGTCAGGGTGGCTCCGGACAAGCTCCAGGCAACCCTGACGGCTCGAAACGGAGAGGGAGGGGGCCGGCGTTTAGGCCTCGATCAGATTCGCCACGAAATCGAAGAAGCCGGAATTTCCGAGGGAATCGACTCCGATGCCCTCCTCGATGCCGCCGAGGCGCTCAAAAAAGGAAAGCGGGTCGAGAACCTCGTGGTGGCCCGGGGTCATCCCCCCGTCAGCGCCGCCGGCAGCCAGATCGAGTACCTCATCTCGGTAGCCTCGGGGGAAGAAGTGACGACCCGGAAGGACGGGAGCGTCGACTACCGAACCCACGACACCGTCACGACGGTCGACGTGGGAACGAAGATCTTGCGTATCATCCCCTCGGACGGAACGTCCCACCCCGGAGTCGACGTCTACGGCAAGGAGATTCCTCCGGCCGATTCCCCGGCCCGGGAGATTACTCCGGGAAAGAACATCGAAACCGAAGTGGATGCCGAGGGCATTACCACCTACGTGGCGACCAAGGCAGGCGAGCTGGAGCTTACCGAGAAAGCGATCGACGTCGTACCGAGGAAAACCATAAAGGGTAACGTCGATATGGCCGTCGGAAACGTGAAGTTTCCGGGACCGGTGGAAATTACCGGCTCGGTTCACTCGGGGTTCTACGTCATGAGCGCCGGCGAGGTTTCGATCGGCGAAGGAGTCGAGGCGGCGCTCATCTCCGCCGAGGGGGACGTGCTAATCCGCCACGGCGTCCGGGGGGCCGGAAAGGCCGTAGTGCGGTCGAAGGGTAACATCGGCGTCGGGTTTGCCGAACAGGCAACCCTCCTCTCGGTCCGGGACGTAACCGTCATCTCCGGCGCCCTTCTGTGTACCATCAAGTGCAACGGAATGGTCACTCACAAGAAAGACAAGAACGGCCTCGTCGGGGGCCAAATCCGAGCCAGAAAGGGCCTCGACGTCTTTAACCTTGGGTCGGCAAGCGGGGTAAAGACCTCGGTCTCCTTCGGGCAGGACTACTTGATAATGGATCAGATCGAGCGAGAGGAGCAGGAAATCGAAAAGATCAAGCGCCTGATTACCCAGGCGGATGTGGCGATGCAGCACTCGGAGAAGCTCGAGCGAGGCAAGCTCGAGGAACTCCGGAAGAAGAAACGGCTCATGCTCAAGGCGATGGAGAAACGGAGCCTTCGGCTCTTTACCCTTCGGGAGCGTTTCGAAGAGCACTATCCCGCCAGCGTAAAGGTGCGGGGAACGCTGTTCCCGGGAATCACCTTCGAGAGCCACGGCCGGACCCTGGAAGTCGCTCAGGAACGAAAGTCCGTCGAGATCGTCTTCGACCAGGAGTTGGGTCGCATTGTGGAAAAGCCGCTGGAGAAAGAGCGATCATGAGCCTCTACATACCCTATCCGGAATGGCTCCGTCCGGAGATCTTCCGAGGTCTCCCCTTGCACTGGTACGGCTTGATGTACCTCGTCGCTTTCGCCCTTACCCACCTTCTGGTTCGCAAACAATCCAAAGAGCTCGGGGTCGACGCCTCTGGGGAAGAGCTATTGAACCTGCTCTTCTGGGGCATCGTGGGCATGTTTCTCGGGGCGCGTATCGCCGCGGTAACCCTCTACGCCCCCGTCGAGGCGTTCCTTCGGCGGCCGTGGATTCTCCTCTGGCCCTTCGACGAAAGCATGCGCTTTACCGGTATCCAGGGAATGAGCTACCACGGCGGCCTCGTCGGCGCTACGGTGGCGATCGTCCTCTACGTCCGCCACCGGAAGATGGACCTCTGGCTCTGGGCCGACATGATTACCGCCGCCGTCCCCTTGGGCTACACCTTCGGTCGCCTGGGCAACTTCATTAACGGCGAGCTCTACGGCCGGGTGACCGCAGCGCCCTGGGGCGTAGTCTTCCCCCAGGCGCCACCTCTCCCGTTGTCGGTGCCCTGGGTCAGTAACCTGGCCGAGTCGGTCGGCATGGAGACCACGGAGGTCGGTTTCGTCAACCTTCCCCGGCACCCCTCTCAGCTCTACGAGGCGCTCCTCGAGGGGGTCGTTCTCTGGGCCGTCCTCTGGTTCTGGGCCCGGCGGAAGGCCCAGTTCAAAGGGTTCGTGACCGCCGTCTACCTTGTCGGTTACGGTATCGCTCGCTTTCTCGTCGAGTACACCCGACAGCCGGACTACGGCATCGGCTACGTCCTCGGGCCCTCGGGCCCCCGCCCACCGATCGAGCGCTTCGTCTCCCTCTTTTACCTCTCGATGGGCCAGCTGCTGAGTC
>CAZLDK010000145.1:0-8275 GCA_964558285.1 uncultured Spirochaetaceae bacterium
CGAGTGGTAAGGTAAACTTAAAAGTGCTGCCTTTTCCCACTTCGCTTTCTGCCCAAATTTCTCCACCGTGTTTGTCGACAAATTCTTTGCATAGCAATAAACCAAAGCCGGTTCCGTGTTCGTTGTTCGTGCCGGGGCGCGATTCTATTTTACCAATTTTAAACAATGAATTGAGTGTTTTGCTGTCCATGCCGATACCGGTATCACATACATCTACCTGAACGTGTTTTTTATTTTTGCTTGCCGAAATGATGATTTTGCCGTTTTCTGGCGTAAATTTCATGGCATTACTCAACAGGTTACGGATTACGGTTTTTATCATTTCGCTGTCTGCCCCGGCCTCAATATCTTTAGGCACATCTAATTCTATGGTAATTTGTTTGGCTTTTGCCGATTCGTTTAGAAGGTTATATGTTTCGTCAACTAAAAAATAGATATTGGTTGTTTTTGGGTTAAACGGAACTTTATCTCGTTGGCATTTTGACCATTCTTGTAAATTATTGAGCAGGTTAAATGTTTCTACCGAAGTTTTGTGTATTGTTTTCAGATGTTTTTTAATTTTTCCTCTGTCAAATCTATCGAAATTTCTGATCAACAAATCAGTAAAACCTAATAATGTACTAAAAGGATTTCTAAGGTCATGTCCCAAAATGGAAATAAACTGATCTTTGGTGGCGATGGCTTCTTCGAGTTTTTTGGAATATTTTTGTAATTTGTTTTCTTGTTCATGGAGCTTTGTCATATCAACCAGGGTCAATTTCCAGCTGTAAACCTCATTTTTTTTGTTTCTGTCTGCTTTAATATTTCCATGAACCCATAAATCTGAGTTTGTACTGCTTTTTAAGCGTAATTCAACTTCCTGGGTTTCGCCCGTTTGTCCTGCTTTTTGCTGCATGGAAATGAAGATGTCTATCCATTGAGTTTGGATAAAATCGGTAAAATTGCTGCCCGTAAGACGTTTCTGGTTTTTGCCCAGCATCTTAACAGCAGATTTGTTGATGTCCAGTATGGCGCCTTTAGCATCTAAGGTTACGTACCCGCACGGAGCCGTTTCGTATAAATCTTCAAATTTATAGTATAATTCAGTGAGTTCCTGCTGCGATCGGTTTAGCTCTTCATTCTGGATTTCCAGTTCGGTTTGATAAACTTTCAGTTCATGCAGCAAATCATCCATACCTAATGGAAGCTTGCCGGTTTTTCCGGTTTGTTGCTTTACAAGTTTTTCTGCATGCTTTCGAAGTTCATCAAATTTGTTTTCGCTCAACTTATTGGTTGGCATTTTGTCCCCTGACTGTTTAATTATTAATCACTATCCCCTTTTTCAAAGTATAACAGAATTCTATAAATATTTTGCCTGTTATTAAGAACAACTCTTCCATGAATGGTGTACATAGACGGATCGTCCGGCTTGTTTAACTGAAAAGAATTTGTTGAAAAATTCACGCCTTTTTTTACAGCATTTTGTATATGTTGCATTAGGTTAACAGATTCAGGTAGTGCTTTGTTGAGATTATTAACGCTTTCTCCCTTAATCTTTTGTTGTTCAATTTCCATAAGGTCCGTAAAAGCCGTATTGGCAATAAGCATATTTCCCCGGGTATCAGTCACAAGTAAGGCATCTGTATTCATGTCAAACGCCTCTCTTACAAGCACATGGGCTTCTTCCTTCTCTTCTAAGGCTTTGGTGAGTTTTTCCTGGCTCTCTTTTTGCTCATCTATACTGATGAACGTTAGTACAGCGCCGTCTATGCGATTATCAGTAGTGCGATAGGGGATAATACGCATGCTATACCATTGTCCTTCTTTGCTTTGTACTTCAACTTCCCTGACTGTCAGGTCCTGCAATACATTATGTAAATCATCAATCATTCCTTCATAAGTAAGATTTGTCAACACATGCGCAAGGGGACGGCCAAGGTCAGATTGAATTAAATTGACAATTTTGGTAGCTTCGGGTGTAAACCTTCGCACGCAGATTTCATTATCCACAAAAATTGTGGCTATCTGACGGCTGTTTAAAAGGTTATACATGTCATTTTTGGCGGTGGCTAGTTCCTCCATTTTATTTTGCAATTCGGAATTGACCGTTTGTAATTCTTCATTTAACGACTGAAGTTCTTCTTTGGATGATTCAAGCTCCTCGTTGGTTGATTGTAACTCCTCATTGGAAGACTGTAACTCTTCATTGGTTGTTTTAAGTTTCTCATTGGTCAATTCCAGTCCTTTAACGCTGGCCTGGTAGTTTTCTTTGTTGATTTTCAACTCACTCTCTAACTCGGCTATTTTAGATGTGTCGTAGCTTTTCTCCGTTGTTAATTCCGAATCTTCATCGGCAGATGGCATTGGTTGGTCGTTATCTTCAAAAACAATGAGATATTGCTTGTCAATGGCGTCTTCTTTGTCTTGAGGGGCTACATGCAGGTCCACTAGCTGAGTGTCTCCATTTGTTTTTACAATTATGCGTTTTCGGGTGATTGTTTTATTCTGTTCTTTTGCCTGGCGAAAAGCATAAGAAAGATTAATGTAGAGTCCTTCCCTGGCCTGATCAAGAATATTTATTGTGGGCGGGCCGCCGGGTTGTTCCAGGTACTTGCCAACTCGCCCTTCTACATGTAAAATATTTCCTTCCGAATCTACGAGTATTGCGGATGGAGAAAACTGGTTAAGAATTGCATTTTGTGTTATGCGAAGGAAATCCTTTTTATGCATCTGTTTTTTTGGGGCTGGATGTTTTTCTGTATTTTGCTGCAATGATGCGCCGGTGGGGAAATCGATTTTTGTTCTCAGGGCCTCGGGCACTTCTTTTTTGGTGAATATTTTCCATTTTTTATCCAAAGGCTCAAAAAAGCGGGTAAATCCGCCGGTAGTTTCTGATGAGCCCAACATCAGTATCCCTTGTGGTTTTAGTGCATAATGAAAAAGGGGCAACAATCTTTTTTGGGTTTCAGGTTCAAAATAAATTAGCAGGTTGCGGCAAGATAACAGGTTTAACCGGGAGAAAGGCGGGTCTTTAAGCACGTTTTGTACAGAAAAAACAACTTTTTCCCTGATTTCTTCCTTAATGCGGAAGTAATGACCTTCTTTGGTGAAAAACTTTTTCAAACGTTCTTCTCCTACATCCGCAGCAATACTGGCGGGGTAAACTCCTCCACGTGCTTTTTCTATGGCCTGCTGGTTGATGTCTGTACCAAATAAGTGCAAGTTTATTCGCTTGGCGTTTTGTTCAAGATACTCTATCAGCAGAATGGCCAGCGAGTATATTTCCTCACCGGTGGAGCAGGCAGGCACCCAAACCCGAAAATCTGAATGGTTGGGCATCTGGTTAAAAACCTGGGTAAGCCCTTTTGTTTTGAGCATTTCAAAAGATTCACGGTCACGAAAAAATGATGTGACCCCGATTAACAGTTCCCTGAATAAAGCTTCAATTTCGTCGGGATTTTTTTGCAGGTGACTTATATATTCTTCGTACGTATTGATTTTTTTTATTAACATACGGCGGCTAATTCGTCGCTGTACTGTATTAATTTTGTAGGAGGTAAAATCGTAATGGGTTTGATTATTGAGTATGCTGAATATCTTATTCAACCATTTTTCGTGTCCCGGCATGGTTTCTGGTGACTGTATTTCTTCAGCATCAACATCAGAGCTGCTATTGAAATACTGTATAATCATTTCCGGCATTTCCTCTGGTGGCAGCACAGTATCTGTCGCTCCGGTCGAGATAGCACTTGTAGGCATGCCGGTGTGTTCTGCTGTTTCTTCTGATTGTACAAGTACAAGTCCCTCATTACTTTTAATTTCCCTTATTCCTTTAGTCCCATCAGTTCCCGTACCAGAAAGTATAATGCCCACGGCTTGTTTTCCGCGATCTTTGGCCAGTGAATGAAAAAAAACATCAATAGGAAGAGGTATCTTCCTGTTTTTTTGTTCAGATAACTTTATTATCCCCCGATGTAATTCAATCTCTTTTTTATATGGGATGATATACACATGATTAGGTACTATAATTTCCCCGTTTTTGGCCGATGTAACCGGAATATTGGTCTCTTTTTGAATTAATTCAGGCAATATGCTGGGCTGATCGGGCGATAGGTGAACCACAACAAAAAAGGCCATGCCCGTGTCTTCCGGTACCTTTGCGAAGAATTCTTTAAGTGCTTTTAAGCCACCCGCAGATGCTCCCAGGGCTATTACAGGAAAATTTTTTGTTTTTATTTCTTGTGACTTACCTTTCGTAGTCTGTATTTTTTTATCCGGTTTATTCTTACTTGCCATAACTATTTAAACTTCAATTTCCAATATCAGGTGTTCTATTCATTCTCAGATACTGTTGGTTGTGATGCATCCAGATATTTGTTCGTTAGTTGCATAAGTGTTTTTGTGTCAATAGGTTTTGAAATGAAATCGTCGCACCCGTGTTTAAATGCCAATTCTTTATCTGCTTCGGTTGAATATGCTGTTTGAGCAATGATTGGCAGGTTTGGGCGCTGCGCTTTTATTTTTTCTGTTGCTTCGTGCCCGTTCATTTCGGGCATTTTAATATCCATTAAAACAAGGCCGATGTCGTTGTTTGCTAAACAAAAGTCGACAGCTTCTTTGCCGTTCTTAGCGTGAATCAGGTTGTAATTGGTTTCTGTTTCTTTCTCAAATAATGCTTCCAGGTAAAGGTAATTGATCTCTTCGTCTTCGGCTATAAGTATTGTCTGCTTTTTACTTTTATCTCTTTTGTTCTCTGAAGATTTTTCTGCATACTCACTTGTCTTTTCGTTTGCCGGTAAATAGGGTATGGTTACATAAAAGGTGGTACCTTTTCCTTTTTCTGATTCTACTGTAATATTGCCGCCCAAAAGTTCTGCATTTTCTTTTGAAATGGTTAACCCCAGGCCTAAACCACCTTGTTTGTTGTACTTTTCTTTTTCTTCCTGTGCGAACCGGTCAAATATCTTTTCATGATAATTTGCAGATATTCCTATTCCTGTATCCTTTACATATATTACGATATTTTTTTCTTTTAATTGATAGCCAATTTCGACAAAACCGTCATTTGTAAATTTCAGGGCATTTTCAATAAGATTGCTCAAAATTCTATTCAGTTTTGTCTGATCCGAAATAATGTGGCTTTGGTTGTCGGGCAGGGCTTTTTTTACATACAATGGGATATTGCGTTCCTTTGCTTTTAAATTGAAAATTGAAAACATTTCCAATACAAAATCGTTTAGATTGATTTTTTCCTCTTTTAGCTTCACCTGTCGTGTTTCCAGATTTGAAATTTCCAAAATATCATCAATTATTCTTAAGAGTTGATGGCTGCTGCTTTGTATAATTTTCGAATAATATTTTCTTTTTTCTTCTTTTATTCCGGGATTATCCAGCAATGAAGAAAACCCGATAATGCCATTCATGGGTGTTCTTATTTCATGCGACATATTGTTGATGAACCTGGTTTTAAGGCGGTTGGCTTCTTCAGCCCGCTCTTTGGCTACTTTTAGGTCATTAATAAATTTTTCCCTTTCCGAAATATCACGCATAATACCGATATTTCCAATCCACTCTCCATTATCATCATAAAGCTTTGCGCCAAAGGTTTCGCCCGGAAATATTTTATTGCTTTTACTTTTGTAATATGTAAGATAGTTTTTGTCTTTTAACGGCACATTCTTTTTAAAAAGTGTGTTTCCCGCTTCTTCAAACTTATCAGTGTCGGCATATAAAATTTTAGTTTTTTTGCCAATTAAATCTTTAGGATGATAGCCGAATGTTCTAAACATGCCTTTGTTGGCCAGAAGAATTTCACGTTCGGTGTTTGTAATAACAACTCCTTCCTGAATAGTGTTAAACATGGTTTCGAACAATTTCTTTTGCCTGTTAATTTCTCTTTCAATTTTCTTTTGTTGGGAAATATCTGAAACAAAAGCCACAAAAACTTCTTCATCTTCGTATTCCGATAATTGGAGATTTATTAAAACATCGTATTTGCTCCCGTCTTTTCGTTGTAGAATAGATTCTAACTGAATTATTTCAGTTTCTCCTTTTATTAAGGGGGCAGTTAATTCATTGAATTGCTTTGTTGTAAACCCGGGGTTTAGGTCTGTAGGCTTCATCTTGCCCAGTTCATCCATGGTGTATCCGATATTTTTTAAAGCACCGTTGTTGGCAAATTTGAAGTTGAATGTTTCTTTATCGAAAATGGTAATCTCATTCAGCGAATTTTCTATAATTTTTGACAGCCCTGAGATTTTTGCTTCTTTTATCTTGACATCGGTAATGTCTTTTACGATGTGTGTAAAATGAGTTACCTCATTATTATTGTTAATTACCGGATACGCGGTTAATCTATATGTTCTATTATTTAACCGGTACTCTTTATGTACTGTTTTCTTTTCGTTTATTGTAGTTTCACAAGGGCACTCCAATATAGGCTTAGATGTGTTATGCACTATATGAAAACACTTTTTTCCGGTTATTTCTTCTTTTAAAAGATTGAGCGACTTTAAACCGGCTTTGTTTATTTCAATAATATCGTGATCAACAGATAATAGCATTACAATATCCTCTATGGCATCGAATGTAGTTTGCCAGTTGTTTTTGCTTTCTTCGGCGTTTTCTTTGGCCTGGAAAAGCTCCTCGTTGGTTTGTCTCAGTTCTTCATTAATCGTTTCGTACTCTTCGGTTTTGTATTGTAATTCTTTCTCATTTTCTTCGACACGGTTTTTTGCCTCTGTAAGTTCTTTGTTTTTAAGCAGCAACTTTTTGATTGTATTTTCTGTTTTATTAACGTTCAGTGATTGAATTAAAGCCAAATCTAATTCTATAACGGTTTTAAAATGAACTAATAGCTTTTCTTGGTCTTTTGAAAAATGTTTTTCCTTGTTATCGAGTACGCAGATGGTTCCAAAAGGTGTATTATCAGGGAAATTGATTGGCAGGCCCAGGTAGGCGATCATTCCCAGTTTTATGTCGGGATTCTGATCCCAATCTTTATCTTTCAGCGCATTGGGAATGTGTAATTCCTTTTGCGATTTGATCACCGTTTCGCAATACAAACCATACCACTTCTCCTTATCGCCCGGGTTATACGGGTTGTTTTCCGATTGACTTGAAATGAAAACTTCCATAAATTCATTTTCGGTTTTCATGATCAGTGCTGCCGGCACAGCAATTACTTTTGCTAACAGGTTGGCTATTTCCTGCCATTTATTGAGAAAGTCTTTGGGTATATTTGTAAAGGAATTCATTGATTTGGTGGGTTTGCTGGTTTTTCCCATTATTGGTGAGCGAGTTTGATATATGCATGTAAGCAATTTCAAACCCAGTTTAAAAATTTCTGAACTTACAATGTACACATTTTTCCCCAATTTTGGGGCTCATTACCAGAATATTTGAACCTTGATACATCTTTCGGCGATCTTTTTTTTTCTTACATCTTATTACTGGTGTAACGCGGCGAATTTGTGGCGTTGCAACTGCCGCCCCTATCTTCAGGGCTTAGTTCTCGTAAATTCGTAAATTCTTTAATTGGAATCGCCTGCCTGCGCACAATTGGCATCGCTGATTTAGGGTTCCAAAAAATCACGATGATATTGATGATATTTCATTTTAATCAGTTGTTTCCAACTTCCGCGGTAAAGTAAACTTAAAAACGCTGCCTTTTCCCACTTCACTTTCTACCCAAATTTCTCCGCCGTGTTTGTCGATAAATTCTTTACATAGCAATAAACCGAATCCGGTTCCGCGCTCGCCTTTTGTGCCGGTTTTCGATTTGATTTTACCTATTTTGAAAAGGGAGTTTTTCGTTTTTTCGTCCATGCCGGTTCCGCTGTCGGACACTTCTACCTGAACAGATTCCTGATTTTTGCTTGCCGAAATTTTGATTGTACCACTTTCGGGTGTGAATTTTATGGCATTGCTCAGCAGGTTGCGGATAACGGTTTTTATCATTTCGCTGTCTACTTCGACTTCAATATCTTTAGCCACATCTAATTCTATGGCAATTTTTTTGGCTTTTGCCGAATCGTTCAGGAGCATATACGATTCGTATATTAGGGGGTGTAAATTCGTTGTTTGTGGGTTAAATGGGATTTCGTTTTGCTGACTTCGTGACCACTCAAGCAGGTTATTTAACAGATTAAATGTCTGTCTGGAGGACTTGCTTATTGTTTCTACAAACAGCTTTATTTTTTCTATGTCGTATTCGTCAATTTTTTCTACAAGTAACTCAGCTAAACTCACTACTGCGCTAAAAGGACTTTGCAAATCGTGCCCTAAAATGGAAATA
>CAZLDK010000146.1:0-8238 GCA_964558285.1 uncultured Spirochaetaceae bacterium
CCACTTTCTCCTCGTCGATGTACCCCGAGAGGCGAATAATCTCCATCCGGTCCCGGAGGGGGCCCGGGATGGTATCGAGGGTGTTTGCCGTCGTAATAAAGAGGATGCTCGAGATGTCGAAGGGCAGGTCAAGATAGTGGTCCCGGAAGGTGACGTTCTGCTCCGGGTCGAGAACCTCGAGAAGCGCCGAGGAGGGATCCCCCTGGTACGAGGCGCCGAGCTTGTCGATCTCGTCGATCATAAAGACCGGGTCCTTGCTCTTGACCACCCGGAGTCCCTGGATAATCTTCCCGGGCATCGCCCCGACGTAGGTACGCCGGTGGCCCTTTATCTCGGCCTCGTCCCGCATGCCGCCGACGGAGAACCGGAAAAAGTTCTTCCCGAGGGCCCGGGCGATCGACTGTCCGACGGATGTCTTCCCAACTCCCGGGGGACCGACCAGGCAGATAATCGAGCCCTTGAAGTCCCCCTTTAGCTTCCGGACCGCGAGGAACTCGGTAATCCGTTCCTTTACGTCCTCGAGGCCGTAGTGGTCCCGGTCGAGGACCCGTCGAGACTTCTCCATATCGATCGTGACCGGAGCCGGGTCCCCCCAGGGAAGGCTAATGATGGTTTCCAGATAGTTCCGGGTAACGTGATACTCCGAGGAGGTCGGCTCCATCAGGGAGAACTTCTCGAGCTCTTGCTCCACCGGCTCCCGGACGTCTTCTTCGAGGGGAAGCCGGTCGACCGCTTCCTTTATCCTGAGGTACTCCGAGTGCTTCGCGTCGACGGGCATGCCGAGCTCTTCCTTGATGACCTTCAGCTGCTCCTTTAAGAAGAACTCGCGCTGGTGCTTCTCGATCTTCTCGTTTATCTGGCTTTGGATCTTCTTTTGGATCCGGAGGAGCTCCTGTTCCTTTTTTATGTGGATAAGGACCTGCTCCATGCGCTCCTTGACGTCGGTGGTCTCGAGGATGCGTTGCTGTTCCTCCCGGGGGAGGTTCAGAATGGAGGCGATAAAGTCGGCGATCTTTCCCGGGTTATCGATGTTGACCATGTTCAACCGCATCTCTTCGGAGAACAGCGGGTTGTTCTCCGAGACCTGCTTCATCTCGCTGATGAGCGACCGGGTCAACGCCTTTATCTCGTCTTCGGCGCCGTCCTGAAACTCGTCGTCGAGATAGTCGACGGCTACCACGATGGGGTCGGTCTTCGACAGCGTCTTCTTGGTGCGAAATCGCTTTAGAGTCGAGACAAAGACGTTTACCCCACCGTCCGGGAGGTTGATCTTGCGACCTATTTTTGCGGCGGTACCGACGCTCTTCAGGTCTGCCGCCTCGGGGTCGCTCTCGTCTTCGTTCTTGGTCAGCACCAGACCGATCATACTATCCCCGGCCAGCGCTTGCTCGATGGCTGCGAGATCCTCCTTGCTCTGGAGCATCAGAGGTGTAAAGATGCCCGGGAAGATGGGGCGTCCGTTCAGGGGGACAATGAGAAGTCTATTTGGTAGTATCTGGTCTGCGGGTATTATTTCTGTGGGAGTTGCCACGGTTTTCCTTTACGAACAATATCTAGCTCTCACCGAAAGCCAGTCAAGCCAGGGGGCTCTCCGCGAGTGAAGCGCCAGCGCCGCTTTGCGGCCATCATTCTCGCCACCTCCCGGTTCGGGGAGATCCATCGCTCCGTTCAACTCTTAACCGAGGAGGACGAGATTGTCCGGGCCATCGCCCACGGCGCCTCCTCTCCGAAGGGAAAGCTCCGGGGAAAGGCCGACCACCTTACCTTTGGGGTCTGCTATCTCTACACGGAGCCGGTCAAAGGGTACAGCAAGGTTACCGATTTCGACCCGGTGGAGTTCTACCCCGGTATTAAGGGGAGCCTCGAAGCCTTCTACACCGCGAGCAGCTGGGCCGAGGGGGTGCTCAAATCCCTCGCCGGGGGAGGGCAGGCGACGGAGGTCTTCGGTCTTCTCAAGGAGAGTCTCGACGGCCTCGAGGCGGCGCTCTCCGCCGCCGGTAATGCTCCCTCCGGGGTCGGCAACGTCTCTGCCGTTCGCCTCGTCTCGATCCGGTTTCTCTGGCGCTACCTCGGCATCCTCGGCGTCCAGCCGGATCTCGATGAGTGCAACTCCTGCGGTCGGGGGCTCCGGCAGGGAGACAGCCGTTTTGTCCGCCCCCGAGCCGGGGACGTCGTCTGCGACGCCTGCGCCGGAGAGTACGACCTCGCCCTCCCGGCACCGGGGGCACTTGCCCGAATCGCGGCCGCCGAGGTCCGCCATCTGGACGGCGGATGGTTGGGCGACGAGGCCGCCCGGCGGCTCTCCGGAGTGCTCTACACCCTGCTGGAAGCTACCCTGGGAGTCGCCCTGGAGTCTCGGCGGAGCGGTCGGTCGATTCTTGGGATGGGATAAGGCGTTTCTTGATGCGCCAGGCCATCGAGGCCGGTCTATAGGGTCGGAGCGCCTCTGCGCCAAAGAAGCAGACGGAGAAGCGGTTTTCAGCGCATCCGCTCCATGATACTCTTGACCGTTCTTCTGGAGGGGAATAGTGTGCGCGCCTTAGACATAATTACCGCAAAACGGGACGGCGAGAGCCTTTCCCGGGAGCAGACCCAGTTTCTTATCGATGGATACGTCTCCGGTTCCATCCCCGAGTACCAGATATCCGCCTGGTTGATGGCAACCTACTTCTCCGGCATGACGATGCAGGAGACCGCGGACCTCACCCAGTGCATGATCGATTCCGGCAGAACGATCGATCTTTCGGGCCTCCCGGGCCCCTTGGTGGACAAACACTCCACCGGCGGGGTCGGAGACAAGGTATCGCTTGTCCTCGCTCCCCTCGCGGCGGCCCACGGTATCCAGGTTCCGATGATGAGCGGCCGGGCTCTCGGGCACACCGGGGGCACCCTCGACAAGCTGGAGTCGATACCCGGCTACACGACGGCCCTCTCCCCGGAGCGTTTCCGGGACACCATTTCCGATGTCGGCTTCGCGATGACGGGGCAGAGTGAGGACATCGTCCCGGCGGACCGCAAGCTCTACGCCCTCCGGGACGTCACCGGGACTGTGGAGTCGGTTCCCCTCATTACCGCGAGCATCCTCTCCAAGAAGTTCGCCGAAGGGGCCCAGAAGCTCGTCTTCGACGTCAAGTGCGGTTCCGGCGCCTTTATGAAAGAGCTTGAATCCGCCCGGCGCCTTGCCGAGTCCCTCGTGGAGACGGGGCAGGGCCTCGACCGGGGTGTATACGCAGTCATCACTCGGATGGAGGAGCCCCTTGGGATTATGGTCGGGAACTTTCTCGAGGTAGAGGAGTCGGTTGGGCTCTTGAAAGGGAAGCCGACGGATCCACGGCTCCTCGATCTCTGGGAAGTCATTATGCGGCTGGTCGCCTGGATGCTCGTGGCCGCCGGAAAGTACGACTCGATCGACGAAGCCTTCGAGGCGGCGCCGGGGCCCATCGAGACCGGGGAGGCCCTAAAGCTCTTCGAGCGTAACGTCGAGCTCCAAGGCGGCGACCTCGAGGAGCTCCAGGACCGCCTCGGGAGCTGGAGGGCGCCGAGGACCCGGGAGGTTACCGCCGAAACAGGAGGCGTCGTAACCGCCGTCGATGCCTACCTGACGGGGATGGCCGGGGTCTACCTCGGGGTCGGACGAAGTACCGCCGAGGACGACGTCCTCCCGGATGTCGGAATCGAGGCTTTCAAGAAGGTCGGGGCGGAGGTGGCCGAGGGAGAGGCCCTCTGCCGCATCTACGGCCACGACGAGGCGGCCCTCGACGAGGCGGAACGCCGCCTCCGGAAGGCGTATACCGTCGACCCCGGTGGAACCCCAGGCGCCGATTCCCGAGAGTCTATGATTCTAGATGAGATTTCTTCTTGATGGTCTGGGAAAAAACCGAAGTAGATTCAACCCTGGTACGGGGGCTTAGCGAAAGCTACGGCGTCGACCTCTTGACCGCGGCGATTATGGCGCGGCGGGGCCTCGTCGACGCCGGCGAGATCAAGTTCCTCCTCGAGGAGGATATCCGGTACCTTCACAACCCCTTCTTGTTCGACGAGATGGAGGACGCCGTCGACCGGGTCCGCCAGGCGGTCGTCGAAGGGGAGAAAGTGCTCGTATTCGGCGACCGAGACGTCGACGGAATTACCAGCACCGTCATCCTGGTCGAGACCCTTCGGGATCTCGGTTTGGAGGTGTCCTGGCGGGTGCCGATGGGAGACGACCCCTACGGATTGACCGCCGAGGCCGTAAAGACCTTCGCCGATAACGACGGAACCCTCATCCTTACGGTGGACTGCGGCATCACCAACAACGGTGAGATAGCCTTGGCACAAGAGCTGGGAATCGACACCGTCGTCCTCGACCATCACCATCTCCCGGCGGAGCTCCCCCCCGCCGTCGCCATCGTCGACCCGAAGGACCCCGAAAGCTCCTACCCCTTCGACGGCCTCGCCGGATGCGGGGTGGCCCTCAAGTTCCGCCAGGCTATCACCCTCTCCGGCTTCGAGATCTACAAGCAGCCGATCTGTCTGATCAACCTGCGCCCGGGAAACGGCACCATTATCTTCGAGGCGATTCGTCTGAACAATCTGCTGGAGATCGACCGCCTCGTCGAGACCGTCGTCCCGGGGATGGTTCGCCCCGAGGAGTCCCGTATTGCGGATTTCGTCGCCGGGCACCACCTCGTCGTCTACGACCGGCCGGTGCAGGAGCGCTTTCTCCGCGAGGTGTTCGGCGCCTCCGTCGAGATCGACCTCGACGACCTGTCGACGGCGGTGTGGGAGCACTTTCCTTCCCTCGAGGGGAAGAGCCTCCTCCAGATCCGGGAGCTTTCCCGGCTGGTCAGGTACCACGGGGAGGGGCTCTTGGAGGTCGATATCCTCAAGAACCTCTTCGAAGTCGTCCTCCTCAAGGTGTATCCCGGCCTCGGGAAGAGTCTCGAGAGCGTCGTGGACCTGGTGGCCCTTGGGAGCTTGGGGGATATGGTCCCCCTCCGGGACGAGAACCGCATAATGATTCGCTACGGTATCAAGAAGCTCTCCGAATCGCCCCGTCTCGGAGTTCGCAAGCTTCTCGAGCTGCAGAAGCTCCTCGGTAAGACGATAACCGCCCAGGACGTCAGTTTCTCCATCACGCCGGTCATAAACGCCTCCGGCCGCCTCGGGCGACCCGACGTGTCGGTAAGCCTCTTGCTTTCCGAGGACCCGAAGGAGGTTCACGAGCTCGCCACGAGGATCGTGGAGATGAACAAGGAGCGGCGTAAAATAGGCGAGGAGGCCTGGGGCCAGGTGTTGCCGGTTGCCCGGGAGAGTTTCGAGCGCCTGGGGGAACGTCTGGTGCTGATCGTCGACCCCTCCATCCACCGGGGCATCACCGGTATTCTTGCCGGCCGCCTGTCCCGGATGTTCAACGCCCCGGCTGTCGTCATTACCGAAAACGACGGCCAACTGGTTGGTTCCCTTCGCACCATGCGGGGTGTCCGGGCAACCGAGTTTCTGCAGCAGTTCGAGGATCTCTTTCTCGACTGGGGGGGCCACGACGGCGCCGCCGGCTTTCTCTTAGAAAAGGAGCAGGGTGACGAGCTTCTCGCTCGGCTCACTGCGAGCGCCGAGACGCTCTTTCTCGAGGCCGCGGACGACCGGCTTTCCGTCGACGCGGAGCTTCCTCAAAACTACCTGACCCCGGAGCTCCAGGAGGTGGTACGCCTCTTCGGTCCCTTCGGCCAGGGGAACCCCTCGTTGGTATTTATGGCCCGGGGCCTTACCATTCGGAGCGTTCAGCTCATCGGGAAGGAAGAGCAACACGTCAAGCTCCTCGTCGACGCCGGCCGTCACAAGTGGCCCGCCGTTTTCTGGAACGGCGGCGAGCGGGTCGGAACCGACTTTTCCGCCGAGGATCAAGTGGACCTCCTCTTTGGGCTCTCGACCAACTACTTTCAGAACCGGGAGACGCTTCAGATGGAGATTGTCGACCTTCGAAGGACGTCATCGTGACGGTCGCACGGACACAGGGAGGCCCTGTCGCCCAGTGCCTTCGGGTTATCGCCATCGCGACGACGCTTCTCGTCGCCGGGGCAGGCGCGCTCTCGGCGGCGGAGCTTCTCGCGGTGGCGCGGGTTGTTCGGGGCGAGCCCTTGGGGGTTCTCCTCCGCACCGACGAAACCGTCCTCGCGGACTCGGACTGGGAGCTCCGCCTCCTGGACACCGAAGGGGAGGTCGTCGCCCGGACCCAGGGGTTTCCCACGACGACCGAAGACCGCCGAACCGTCGGAGTCGCGATGCTCGGCATTCCGAGTACCCTCCGACCCGGGGAATACCGCCTCGAAACGGAGGTAGCCGATCGGCTTGTGTCTCGGAAGGTGTCGGTCGAGCCCCGGGAGTTTCGCCAAGAGGAGATTCCCCTCAACGCCGCGATGACCGAACTCCGGGCGACCCCTGACCCGGCCAAGATCGAAGAGGCTCTGGAGCTCCAGGGCCTCCTCGCCGGCTTCGATCTCGAGTCATTCTTCCACGCCACGCAGTTCGTCATGCCGGTTACCCGGGCCCGCCGGACCTCCGAGTTCGGAGACCGCCGTCTGTTCCGATACGTCGACGGCTCGTCGGCCCAGGCGATCCACAACGGCCTGGATCTCGCGGCTCCCGTGGGGACGCCGATCCTCGCCGCCGGGGGTGGGGAGATCGTCTTTGCCGGCCCCCGTATCGTCACCGGAAACTCGGTGGTGATCGAACATTTGCCCGGGGTCTATTCGCTGTATTATCATCTAGACGAGCTCGCCGTTGAGAAAGGGCAGCTCGTGGAGCAGGGAAGTCAGATCGGCACCCTCGGAAGCACCGGGCTGTCGACGGGACCCCACCTCCATTGGGAAGTCCGGGTAGCCGGCACAGCGGTGGATCCGGAGGCCTTTGTCCGGCGCCCCATTCTTGACATGGAAGAGATTTCGGCTATTATTGCAGACGACTCGGTCTTGAGACCGGGGGTAAGACCGTAGACCTATACAGACTATAAACAGAGGAGGTGATTGCAATCGCTCAAATCAACGTCGACGAAGGCGAAGCACTAGAGAAGGCCATTAAGCGCTTCAAGCGGATGGTAGAGAAAGAGGGAATTATCCGTGAATGGAAAAAGCGCGAGTATTTCGAGAAGCCTTCGACCATCAAGAATCGGAAGCGAAAAGCCCTCGAGCGGAAGCTCCTCAAAAAAGCCCGAAAAATCCAAGCGATGAAGAACTATTAGATCGCGGAGTCCCGCGGTCTAAGTAAGGCGGTGTGTTACCTCCGAATTCTCCCTATCTACTGTTAAGGCGACTTGGCCGCGATCTGGTAGGGGTCGGCCACCGCGATTCTCCCCTTTTCTCCTCTGGAACGCGACTCCTTCTTGTCCCAAGCCTAGGGTTCGCGGTCACGGGGAAGCTGCGCTCCGAGGGAATCGATGTCAAGCTCTTGAGTGATCGTCCGGCTACCGACGATGTTCTTGCTCTCCCCTTTGGCGCCGCGGCCTACCTCGATTCCAAGGCACGGGTCACTCTTCCTGGCGACGAACTGTTCGGGGACACCTCGTCTGCGGATACTATGCTTCTCCTCGCCGGGTTCTCCCTTGGGCCGGTTCGGCTCTCCGGGCTTATCCTCGAAGCCAAGCGCCTCCTCCCCTGGTACTCCGGGCTGCCCTACGCGTTGCGGATCTCCAAAGACCGCGAACACCCGATTTCCGGGGTCGAACCGGCGACGTCTTTCCCCTGGTCCGGCCGCGTTTCCGCGGAGGAGCTCGAAACCGCGGCGACCCCGGCATCCGGCCGGGTACCCGACGGTGCCCCGATCGACGTCGGCGGAGTCCTCTTTCCGCCGGAGGCCTACGAGCGCCTCGCTGCTCAGGCCGGGAAGGCCGCCCGGAGAGAGGGCGGCGTCCCGAGAAGTGCGGTACACAAGGCCCTCGGGCCCCTGCAGAACCCGATTCGGGGGCCCTTTGTCGATCTCCTCCTCTCCCGGGGCCGCCTGAAGGACCTCGGAGACCTGCTGATAGAAAGCCCGCCGGAAAAGACGCTCTCCCCGATAAGCCGGGGCGTGCTCCGGGAGCTCGACGCCGCCGGGCCCTCGGCCATTACCCTCGGCGACCGGCCGAAGGGCTTTCGGGACGCGGCCTTTCGTCTCGAGACAATGCAGCTCGCCGTCGTCGTGGCGGGGCGCCTCGCCTGGTCGTCGTCCGGGTCGATCGGCTACAAGGGTTCGAAGAAGGGCACGCCGTACGCCGCGCAGCTCGCT
>CAZLDK010000147.1:0-8234 GCA_964558285.1 uncultured Spirochaetaceae bacterium
CGGGAGGATATCGCCCTCCATCCGCCTGGCGCCCTGGGCAGCGTGCACTAGGTAGCCGACCGTGCCGTCGAGCTCCTCGAGGGCCTCGGGGTAGATCTTTCCGTGCTCCAGGGCCAAGAGCTTTCCAAAGCGCTCCTTTTCCCGGGTCAGGGCGTCGGCAAGCTTTAACAGAAGCGCCGCCCGCTCCCCGGCGGGGACCTTTCTCCAGGACTCGAAGGCCTTCTGGGCGCTCTTGATGGCTCGGTCGGCGTCCTCGGCGGCGCCCCGGGGGACCGACCCGACAACCTCTTCGGTCGCCGGGTTGAGTACTTCTATTCTGGCGCCGGAGGCCGCGTCGACCTCTTCGCCGTGAATAATCATCTTATAGTCGTTTGACATAGCTATCTCCTTCGGGTGTCAGCTGGGCCAGTTGCCGCCGTCGACGTTGAGGCATTGTTGAACGATGTAGTTCGCGTCGTCGGAAGCGAGAAAGACAACGGCGGCGGCGACGTCTTCCGGGGTTTCGAGCCGCTTGATGGGGATGACGTCCTTCACTTCCCGCTTCATCTGTCCCGGCTCTTTGCCGAGGATCTTGCCGAACTGCTTGTCGACTTCGTCCCAGAAGGGAGTATCGACGACCCCCGGTGCCACGGCGTTCACGTTGATCCCGTGCTCGATAAGGGCGAGGGCCATCGATTGGTTCATGTTGATGACCGCCGCCTTCGTCGCGCAGTAGGCCATCACCAGGGCTTCTCCCCGGCGCCCGGCCTGGGAGGCGGTGTTTACGATCTTTCCCCCTCGGCCCTGCTCGATCATCACCTTCGCGACTTCCTGGGCGACGATCATCAGGCCCTTACAGTTGACATCGAACATCAACTGAAAATCGTCTTCGGTCGTTTCGAAGAAGGGGATAATCTTGCCTACCCCGGCGTTGTTCACCAAAACGTCGATACCGCCGAACTCGGTAACCGTGGCTTCGACCATCGCCTTTACCTGGTCTCGTTTGGTCACGTCCACCGCTACCGCTAAGGAGCTGCCGCCGGCGTCCCGGATTTCCTGGGCCACCGCCTCGGCGTTTGTCGGGTTTAAGTCCGCCACCGTTACGACGGCTCCCTCCTGGGCAAAACGCAGCGCTATTCCCCGGCCGATTCCCGATCCGCCACCGGTTACGATGGCGTTCTTCTTTGCAAGTCGATTACTCATTGTTAACCCTCCTGAGGCAATTCTACCTTAGAACGGCCCCTTACAGATTGTCAACAATTATTTGTCGACAGTTTTTTGCCGATTCTCCTTGACAACTGCAAAAGGGGAGACAACAATTAGAAGAAATCTTACTAAAGGAGGGAAAGATGAACAAAACATTCATCCTTCTGATCGTGGTCTTCTTAATGGGCTCCCTCGCGGCATTTGCCGGCGGTGGACAGGAAGGCGGCGGCGACGACGAAATTGTGGTGGGCTTCGCCCAGATCGACAACCAGAACCCCTGGCGCCTTGCGGAGACCGAATCCGTCCAGAGCGAGGCCGAAAAGCGCGGCTACCGACTTATCTACTCGGACGCCCAAGCGGATCAGTCCAACCAGATTCGTGCAGTCCGTTCCTTCATCGCCCAGGGCGTAGACGGGATTCTTCTGCCTCCGGGAACCGTTTCCGGATGGGAGCCGGTCCTTCGCGAAGCCGACGAAGCCGGTATTCCGGTTGTCCTGATCGACCGTAACGTCGACGAGGCGGCTCAGCCCTACACCGAAACCTTTATCGGCTCCGACTTCGTCCTTCAGGGCGAAATCGCCGCCCAGCAGGTCATTGACGAGCTCGGGACCGGACCGTTGAAGATCGCCGAGCTTCAGGGTGCCCCGGGTGCCGACCCTGCTATCGACCGGGCCACGGGTTTTCGGAACGTCATCGAGCAGTACGACGGTGTCGAGATTATCCTTTCCCAGACCGGTCAGTGGAACCGCCTCCAGGGCAAGGAAGTCATGGAAGCGTTCTTGCAGGCGGAAGGGGACGACATCGACGTTGTCTACGCCCATAACGACGACATGGCTATCGGCGCCATCCAGGCGATCCGTGAGTACGGTCTCGAACCCGCCGAGGATATCTACATCATTTCCATCGACGCTGTCCGGGACGCCTTCGTCGCCATGTTGGCCGGGGACCTGAACTGCACCGTCTCCTCGTCGCCCCTCATGGGCCCCCTCGGCTTCGACGCCCTCGAAGCGGTTTGGGACGGCCAAGAACTCGACGATTGGATTGTCGTTCCCGACGAAAAGTTCTGCAGGGACGAAGTTACCCAGGAAGTCGTAGACTCCCGCCCTTACTAGGCGCGGTGTTTACTCGACACAACCAGGCGGCAGGGCTATCCTGCCGCCACTACTAACAATGGCAAAACAAAACGCTACGATTCTCCAGATTTCCGGGTTGACGAAAGTCTTCCCTGGGGTTAAGGCGCTTTCCGACGTTAACTTCGAGCTCGAACGGGGCGAGATCCACGCTCTGATGGGAGAGAACGGCGCCGGGAAGTCCACCCTGATCAAGATTCTCACCGGGGTCCATCGACGGGACGCCGGGGAGATTATCTACGACGGCAAGCCGATAGAGTGCGCGTCCCCTCTCCAGGCCCAGGAGATCGGGATTAGCCCGGTCTACCAAGAGGTGAACCTGGTTCCGAACCTCTCGGTAGCCGAGAATCTCTTTCTCGGACGACAGCCGATGAAGCGGGGCCGCATCGACTGGAAGGAGCAGAACCGCCGGGCGGCGGAGATCGTCAAGGACTTCGATCTCGATATCAACGTGGAGCGGCCTCTCGCGACGCACTCGATCGCAATCCAGCAAATGGTGGCGATAGCCCGGGCCCTCGAGTTCGACGCCAAAATCCTCATCCTCGACGAACCGACCTCCTCGCTGAGCCGGGCCGAGACGGAGCAGCTCTTTGCTCAGATGCGGCGGCTCAAGGCAGAAGGGCAGTCGATTATCTTCATTACCCACTTTTTGGACCAGGTCTTCGAGATCTCGGACCGGATAACGGTCTTGCGAAACGGCAACTACATCGGCACCTACGTAACCCAAGAGCTCGACAAGACCCAGCTGATTTCGAAGCTCCTGGGGCAGGAGCTCGAAAAGGTTTCCCAGATAGAGCAACGGCAGCGTGTCGACGTCGAAGAAGAGGCGGCCGAAGGCCTGATCGAGGCGGAACAGCTTACCGGGACCAACGGCATCAAGTCGTTTTCGGTGAAGATTCAAGCCGGCGAGGTCTTAGGCTGCGCCGGACTCCTCGGTTCCGGCAGGACGGAGCTGGCGAACACGCTCTTTGGGATAGACCCCGCCGCCGGAGGCACCATGAAGGTGAACGGCAAAGAGACCGAGGTCCGGACTCCCCGACAGGCGCTCCAACTCGGCATCGGGCTGAGTCCCGAGGACCGAAAAGAGCAGGGCATTATCGGGGACCTGACCGTTCGGGAAAACATTATCCTCGCCCTCCAATCCCGGAAGGGGTGGTTCAAGACAATCAGCCTCGCCGAGCAGGAACGGATTGCCGACGAGTACATCAAGATGCTCAATATCAAGACCCCCACCGCGGAGCAGCAGATAAAGAACTTGAGCGGAGGGAACCAGCAGAAGGTCATCATTGCCCGATGGCTCGCCGCCGACCCTCAGTTTCTTATCCTCGACGAGCCGACCCGGGGTATAGATGTCGGAGCGAAGACGGAAATCCAACGGCTCATCATCGAGCTAAGTAAGAAGGACATGGCTATTATGTTTATCTCCTCGGAGATCGAAGAGCTGACTCGTTGCTCGAGTAAGATCGCGGTGATGCACGAGCTGGAGGTGGCAGAGACCCTCTACGGCGAGGACATCAACGACGAATCGGTTATGCACGCGATAGTAGAAAGGCACGCCGATGGCTGAGCAGAATCAGCTACTCGGTAGCCTCGGGCGGCGGATTACCAAGGAGTTCAAGAACATACAGTGGGCCCTCTTGGCCCTCGGCGTAATCCTTCTCTTTAATCTGATCGTCTCCCCGGATTTTTTCCAGATCGGTTTTCGAAACGGACGGATGACCGGGAGCGTTATCGACGTGCTCAAGCGCGCTGCCCCCCGGATGATAATCGCCCTGGGAATGACCTTGGTAATCGGCTCCGGCGGTATCGACGTTTCGGTCGGTTCCCTCGCGGCAATCGCCGGTTCCGTCGCTGTTTTGGTTATCCGCGGAGGGGACATCACCTACCTGGTGACCCAGGCAACCTCGACGGTTCCCATTCCTTTAATTATTTTCGCGGCGCTCCTGGTCGTTGCCGCCTTCGGAGCCTTCAACGGCTTTCTCGTATCGGTCATACGAATACAGCCAATTATCGCGACGCTGATTCTGATGGTGACAGGCCGCGGCATAGCCATGCTTCTTACCAACGGCTACGTTCTTGCCTACGACCATCCGCAGTACGAGAACCTCGGGGCCGGGGGATTTCTCGGGCTCCCGATACCGGTCTGGTTTGCCCTCGGGGTGTTGGTGCTCCTCTCCCTTCTGTCGAATCGAACCCCCTTGGGGCTCTACATTCAGGCGACCGGGGGGAACCCGACGGCGAGCTACTATTCCGGGACCCGGACCCAGCTGGTAAAGCTGTTGGTCTACGTTATCTCGGCTCTCTGCGCCGGGGTCGCCGGGATTATCTTTACCGCCGACGTCAAGAGCGCCGACGCCGCCTTTATGGGCCTCTGGATCGAGCTGGAGGCTATCCTCGCCGTGGTTATCGGTGGAACACCGATGACCGGCGGGCGCTACAGCCTCCTCGGGACCGTCGTGGGCGCCTTGATTATTCAGACCCTCATAACGACGCTTCTGACGATGGCGGTGCCGGTACAGTACACGCTGATCTTCCAGGCCATCGTTGTCATAATCGTTTTGATTCTGCAGTCGGATAAGGTAAAGAACGCAACCTTGAGGAAGCGGACCTTCGCAGCCCCGGGGGTGGAACATGAGTAGCATCCCGCGGTTGTCCGGCGCCTCCTTCTTCCGGCGGAACCTTACCTTTATCGCGCCGGCGCTGGTGTTCGCGGCATTCTACATAATCGGCGGCGTTCTCTACCGGAACTTCTTTAGCCTTCGGGTCTTCTTGGACCTCTTTACGGACAACTCCTTTTTAGGGCTCGCCGCAGTCGGAATGACGGTTGTCATTATTTCGGGAGGAATCGATCTCTCGGTTGGGTCGGTCGTCTCTACCACGGCGATGATCATTGCCTTTCTGACCGCCCGGGGCGTCCCCCCGGTGGCGTCGATACCCCTCGCCCTTTCCTTCGGGACCCTCCTTGGCTTGGGAATGGGCGCGATAATACAGTTCTTCGAAGCGCCTCCGTTTATCGTGACCCTGGCGGGGATGTTTCTCGCCCGGGGCATCGGCTACGTATTGAGCCTTTCCTCGATACCCATTAACAACCCGCTGTTTACCATGCTCTCCCAGGCGGGAGTGCGTTTCTCCGGGGGCGCAAAACTGACCGTTTTGGCGATGCTCTTTCTGGGAATGGTTCTCGTAACCGCCTTCCTCCTCCGTCAGACAAAATTCGGCCGGACCGTCTTTGCGATGGGGGGGAACGAGCAGTCGGCCTTTCTGATGGGGCTCCCGGTAGCCCGAACCAAGATTCTGATCTACACCTTCAGCGGCTTCTGCGCCGGGGTCGGCGGAATAGCCTTGGCGCTCTACACCCTCGCCGGGTACGGCCAGGCGGGCCTTGGGCTGGAGCTCAACGCCATAGCCTCCGTCGTCATCGGTGGCTCGCTTTTGACCGGAGGCTACGGTTCCGTTTTCGGGACTGTGGTCGGGGTCTCGATCCAGGGGCTCATTCAGACGCTCATTACCTTTCAGGGCACCCTGAACGTCTACTGGACCCGAATCTTTATCGGTACGCTTCTCTTTGTCTTTATCGTCCTCCAACGGGTATTCGTTGTCGGGGCCGGCAAAGGGAAGAAATAAGGGAGTCGAATCGTGCCTCCGGAAATCTACCGTACTATCTCGGAGCAGGTCGCCGACCGTGTTCGCCGTGAGATTATGTCCGGTGAGCTCCAAGAGGGGACCGAGCTCAAGGAGCAGACGCTCTCGGACCGCTTCGGGGTAAGCCGGGGCACCGTCCGGCACGCCCTGATGGACCTTGCCCGGGAGGGGATCGTCGTCCCGACGCCGAACGTCGGAATGAAGGTAGCGAGTCATCCGTCCCTCGAGGTGATGAGCCTGATCGTCTCGATGCGGCGGCAGATCGAGGAGTTCGTACTGCGCTCCTGCTTTACCGAGCTCCGGGAGGAGCGGATGGAAGCGTGGCGAGACCTGCTCTTCGAGTTGAGGAGCGCCGGAGACCGGAACGACCTGAACGCGTTTATCGACAGCGACATTCGATTCCATCGCTTTATCGTCGAGTTGCACCCTGACCGCCACGTGCTCGACCTCTGGGAGGCAATCCGGGCCCGGATGATGATGCGCTACAACCGCCTGAAAAGCCTTCACGCGGGGTTCGAAGAGCACCGCGCCATCGTCGAAGCCGTCGAATCCGGGCATCTGGAAGAGGCGGTGGAGCTTCTGAACAAGAACATTACTTAACAGACAGGAGGAACCGATGAGTGACTTTACCGGCAAGACTGCCCTGGTTACCGGAGGGGGAGGGGACATCGGATCGGCGGCCGCGAAGCACCTTGGTAGCCTCGGCGCCCGGGTAGCCGTCGTCGACCTGCGGGAGGACAAAGCCGCTGCGGTGGCCGCCGAGATAACCGCCTCCGGGGGGGACGCCGAGAGCTTTGTCTGCGACGTTACCCGGGAGGACTTGGTTTTTCGGATGCGGGACGCGGTTGTGAAGCGCTACGGGCGAATCGACTACCTCTTCAACAACGCCGGCTACCAGGGAGTCTTTACCCAAATCGACAAATACCCCAGCGACGATTTCAAGGCCGTCATCGACGTAAACGTCGTCGGCGTGTTCCACGTCCTCAAGGCCTGCTCCCAGACGATGATCGCCCAGGCCGCCTCCGGAGGGCCCGGCGGTTCGGTGGTAAACACCGCGAGCATGGCCGGAGTGCGTTGCCCGCCGAACATGATCGCCTACACCGCGAGCAAGGCGGCGGTTGTCGGCATTACCGTAAACGCGGCCCTCGACCTGGCCCCCCACCGGATTCGGGTCAACGCGATATCCCCCGCCTTTATGGGCCCCGGGATGATGTGGGACCGGCAGGTGGAGCTTCAGGCTCAGGCTGGGTCTCAGTACTACGCTTCGGATCCCGAGATAGTCGCCAGACAGATGGTCGATCAGGTTCCCCTGCGGCGCGTCGGCTCGATGGAAGAGATTGCCCAAGTGGTGGCGTTTCTCCTGAGCGACGAGGCGAGCTATCTTACCGGGGTCAACGTGCCGATCTCCGGAGGTATCGTCTGATGCCGGGAGCCGTCTACGATTTTTCCGGGAAGAGCGCTATTGTAACCGGGGCGTCGAAGGGTATCGGCCGGGAGGTGAGCCTCCGATTGGCCACAGCCGGGTGTCGGGTAGGAGCGACGGCCCGGACCACCGAGGAGCTCGAGACGCTAAGGGCCGAGATTGAGGCTTCGCAGGCGGATTGCGAACTGTTCCCCTGCGACCTGACGGCCCCGGGGCAGATCGACGCCATGACGGCCCACTTTATCGACGCCTTCGGGCGGATCGATTTTCTGGTGAACAACGCCGGAACGACCTATCCGGAACCCTTCCTCGAAACGAACTTGGAGCACTGGGACACTACCATGGCGGTCAACCTCCGGGCTCCGATGCTCGTCGCCCGAAACGTCGCCCGGAACATGGCCGAGCACGGTGGCGGTTCCATCGTCCAGGTATCCAGCCTCGCCGGTGTCGTCGGTATCGAGGACCACGCGGCCTACTGCGCGGGCAAGTTTGGGCTCCACGGGATGGCGAAGGTGATGGCCTTAGAGCTCGGGCCCCTGGGCATTCGGGTCAACAGCGTGGCTCCGACGGTAGTTCTAACCCCGATGGGGCTCAAGGTCTGGGGTGATCCGAAGGTTGGGGATCCGATGAAGGCCAAGATCCCCCTCGGGCGCTTTGTCGAGCCCTCGGATGTCGCCGACGCGGTGCTCTTTCTCCTTTCCGACGCCGCCGCCACGGTCCACGGTGACGTGCTGATGCTCGACGGCGGCTACACCGCCCGGTAGGCGCTAATCGATCCTTGAATCGCCCCTTGTTTCCGAGTCATCCCGGGTATCGACCGGCGAAGGCGTCTTTAGTCGCATACCGAAGATACG
>CAZLDK010000148.1:0-8226 GCA_964558285.1 uncultured Spirochaetaceae bacterium
AGCGACTGGGTGCTGGAGTAGAGCACCAGCCCGACGAGGAATCCGAAGGTCAGAAAGACCAGGAGAACGGCGCCTATCGAAAGAGGACGGGGCACTCCCAAGCGCTTCAAGTAGGTGACCACCGGCGAGAAGACGGAGGAGAGTAAGACCGCGATGACGAGGGGCAAAAAGATGCTCCCCGTCACCCGGAGGACCGCTCCTATCGCTACGACAGCGATGACAAAGAGGAGCCCTGCTGTAAACCGTTCGCTGTTCATTCCTCGTGCTTCATCGATTTATGCGTGGATTACCCATCCCTCGGCAGCCCGGGCGGACTCCATCAGAGCCTCGGACAAGGTCGGGTGGGCGTGGACCATGGTTGCGATGTCTTCCGGAAGCAGCTCCGCCTTCTTTGCCAAGAGCAGCTCGTGGACAAGCTCGGTTGCCTCAGCACCGGCCAAGTGAGCCGCGAGTATTTCGTGTGATTCCGGCGCGTAGAGTAGCTTTACCATGCCCTCCGGGTGCCCGATGGCGACCGACTTTCCGGCTCCTCGATACGGAAAGGTAGCTTTCTCGTAGGCGATACCCTTGTCCTTCAGCTCCTGCTCCATCGGCCCAAAGCTTGCCAACTGGGGCTCGGTAAAGATAGCCGCGGGGATAAGATCCTGATCGATCCGGGGTTCCGGATGGTGCCCCGCCATATGCTCGGCCGCAAGCTCGCCCTCGGCCATTGCGGCGTGGGCAAGTTGGAGTGTCGGGATAACGTCGCCGATGGCGTAGACACTCGCGACGTCGGTCTGGAAGTAGTCCCCCACCCTGATGTAACCCTTCTCAAGCTTGATGCCGAGGGCTTCGAGACCGAGATCCTCGGTGTTCGGGGCCCGGCCGACGGCCACCAGGAGGAGATCCCCCTTGAGGTCCTCTGTCTTACCGTCGGCGCCTTCCACCGTGACCACCACTCCGTCCTTATTTTTCTGAAGCTTCTTGGCCTTGGTGCTCGTCAACATCTTTATGCCCCGGCGGTTGAACTCCTTGTAGAGGACGTCGACAACCTCGGCGTCGGAGTTCGGCAGAATCCGGTCGAGCATCTCGACCACGGTAACCTCGACCCCGAAGGAGCTCATAACGTGGGCGAACTCCATGCCGATGTAGCCGGCACCGAGAATGACCATCCGTTTCGGAATCTCTTGAAGCATCAGGGCGCCGGTGGAGGAGAGGACCTTTTCTTCGTCGAAGTCGAAACCGGGAATCGAACGGGGACGGGAACCGGTGGCCACCAGAACGTTCTTTCCGGTTACCTTTTTCGACCCGTCGACGGTCACCTCGTGGGGCCCGGAAAGCTTCGCGGTACCCTCGATGTATTCGATCTTGTTCTTCTTTAGAAGAAACTGAACGCCCTTCGAAAGCTTATCCGCTGCGGCTCGGGATTTCTTGTAGACGTTCTTGTAGTTGAAGCCGGTGTAGTCGATGGTCGCTCCCATCGAGGAGAGCTCCTCGGACCGGCGAAAGATCTCCGCCTGGTGGATAAGCGCCTTCGACGGAATACAGCCTATGTTCAGACAGACTCCGCCGGGCTTGTCCTTTTCGATTACCGCCGCGGTCATCCCGAGTTGTGTCGCCCGGATAGCCGCGACGTACCCGCCGGGACCGGAACCAATTACCACCAAGTCGTAGTCGTACGTATCTGCCATGTCTTTAGTGCTCCTTCTTAGAAAACAAGCCGGGCGGGCTGTTCCAACATCATCGCAAGGTCGTTCAGGAACCGGGCCCCGGCTGCGCCGTCGATTACCCGGTGGTCGCAGGAGAGGGTCATCTTCATCATCGGTTTCACCACGATTTGATCGTTCTCGTCGACCACCGGCTGCTTGATAGTCCGGCCGACCGCCAGGATGGCCGAGCCCGGAGGATTGATGATAGCAGTAAACTCTTCGATACCGAAGGAGCCGAGGTTGCTGATGGTAAAGGTTGCCCCGGTGTACTCATCCGGCTTGAGGGAGTTGTTCTGCGCCTTGTCGATCAGAGCCTTTAGGTCGGCATCGATGGCGACGACACCCCGGTTCGCACAATTACGGACGATCGGGGTTATCAGGCCGTTTCCGGCGTCCACCGCGAGCCCGATATCGACACTACCGTACTCGACGATTTTGTCACCCTGCCAGGAGGCGTTTACGTGGGGGTGACGTCGGATGGCCTCGGCGGCAAACTTGATGAGGAACGAATTGAAAGAAGCCTTCTGCGGCTGAGACTTGTTCAGGATTTCCCGTGATTCTATAACCTTCGTCATATCGACGGAGACCGAAAGGTAGAAGTGAGGTGCCGAGAACTTCGATTCGGCGAGGCGCCGGGCGATAACGGCCCTTCGACCGCTGACCGGGATGGTCCGATCCTCGGGTACTCCTCCCGTTGCAACCGCCCCGGCCTGCTGCGCCGGCATACCGGCGGCGGCCGACGGGCCCTTGTACCCCTCGATGTCGCGTTTGACCACCCGACCCTCGGGGCCCGAGCCCGGGACGCTCCCAAGGTCGATACCCCGGTCCGCGGCCATCTTTCGGGCCAGCGGCGACGCCTTTACGGTTCCGGATGGCGCTACGGCGGGCCCTCCGGTCGAGGCCACAGCGTCGGTAGTCGGTCCGGCGGCACCCTGGGCCGCCGCCGGGGGTGCTGCGGCCTCGCTGGTCCGGGACTCCGGTGCCCCCGCGGCCCCCTGGGAAGCGGCCGGCGCCCGCGTCTCGACAGAAGGTGCTTCGGCTCCGACCGGCGAGGCCTCTTCCTTCGCCGGTTCGGCGGCGCTCTTCTCGATCTCCTTTTCGAGACCCGAGATGTCCTCCCCCGACTCACCGATTATCGCAATCGTTTCTCCGACCTTGGCGGAATTGCCCTGATCGATGACGATTTTAAGAATAGTTCCCTCTTGAGTCGCCTCGTAATCCATCGTCGCCTTGTCGGTCTCGACCTCGCAGAGGACGTCTCCGGAGCTAACGCTATCACCTTCTCGCTTGTTCCAACTTACAATCTGCCCATCCTCCATCGTCGGAGAGAGGGCTGTCATCAGGACTTTTTCTGCCATGGGTTCCTCACTTCATGTAGATGACGCGCTTTACCGCGTCGATGATCTTCTCCACCGTGGGCTGTACCGCGAGCTCCAAGGTGTGGTTGTACGGCTGCGGCACGTCTTCGGAGCTGACGAGCTCCACCTGGGCGTCGAGGACGTCGAAACAGTTCCTCGAGACGAGCCAGGCGACCCAGGAGCCGACGCTGGCCACGGGCCAGGACTCGTCGACGACAACGGCTCGGTTGGTCTTTCGCACCGACTCGTACACCGTCGCCTCGTCCAAGGGCCGGAGGCTCCTCAGGTCGATCACCTCAGCGTCGACCCCCATCTTCTCCAACTCCCCGGCGGCATCCATCACCGTCTTGAGAGGCTTGGAGTAGGTAATCAGGGTAACCTCACTGCCGGGACGTTTTATGTCCGCCTTGCCGATGGGAACCAGGTACTCGTCCTCGGGAACCTCCCCGGTCCAGGCGTAGCTCATCTCCGACTCCAAGAAAACCACCGGGTTGTCGTCCCGAATCGCGCTCTTTAGGAGGCCCTTGGAGTCGTAGGGAGTCGCCGGCGCGACGACCTTGAGCCCGGGAATATGGGCGAAGAGGCTCTGGAAAGCCTGGGAGTGCTGGGATGAGAGGTACTCGGCGGGGCCGTTGGGTCCCCGAAACACGATCGGAACCTTGAGCTGTCCACCCGACATGTGGCGCATCTTGGCCGCGTTGTTGATAACCTGGTCGAGGGCCAGTAGAGAAAAATTGAGGGTCATCCATTCTACGACCGGCCGAAGGCCCGCGAGGGCGGCGCCGACGCCGAGTCCGGTAAAACCGAGCTCGGTGATCGGGGTGTCGAGGACCCGCTTCGGCCCGAACTTGTCCAGGAGACCCCGGGTTACCTTGTAGGCCCCGTTGTACTCCGCCACTTCCTCCCCCATGATAAAGACCGACTCGTCGCGAGTCATCTCCTCATCGAGGGCCTGATTTAGGGCATCTCGAATTGCTATTTCCGGCATCCTTGGCATCCTCTCTTAAGCGTAAATGTCTTCGTACATGCTCTCGATGGGCGGCTCGTCGCTCGCATCGGCAAAGTCCACGGAATCCTGGGCGCCTTGCTTCGCCGCGTCGTCGAGCTCCTTGAACTTAGTCTCATCGATTATCCCCGCTTCCAGGAGATCGCTCTTGAGCAGGATGATGGGATCCTGGCTCTTGTACTCTTCCAACTCGTCCTTGGTACGATACTTCGCCGGGTCGCTCATCGAGTGTCCCTTGTACCGGTAGGTCTTTACGTCCATCAGGGTAGCGATCCCCTCGGTCCGGGCTCGCTCGCTCGCTTCCTTCACCGCCTCGTAGACCGATAGAACGTCCATGCCGTTGACGGTCATACCCGGAAGCCCAAACCCTTCGGCCTTTACCGCGAACTCTTCGACGGCGGATACGCGCTTTACGGCGGTTCCCATCCCGAAGTGGTTGTTTTCCACCATGTATATGACGGGAAGCTTCCAGACGGCTGCCAGGTTCATCGATTCGTAGAAGGCACCCTGGTGGATGGCTCCGTCCCCAAAAAAACAGAGGGTGACACCGTCACCCCCCTTGTATTTCTGCGCAAAGGCCACCCCGGCAGCGACGGGAATCTGGGCGCCCACGATACCGTTTCCCCCGAGCATGTGCTTCTCGACGTCGAACATGTGCATCGATCCGCCCTTTCCCCGGGAGCAACCGGTGATCTTGCCGAAGAGCTCCGCCATTACAACGTTGGGCTCCATACCGCAAGCGATCGCGTGGCCGTGGTCCCGGTAGGAGGTCAGGACGTAGTCTTTCTTCAGGTCGATGGCCCGGACGGCGCCGACTGCGACCGCCTCCTGGCCGTTGTAGAGATGGCAGAATCCACCGATCTTCCGGAGGCCGTACATCTGGGCGGCCTTTTCCTCGAACCGCCGGATCCGGAGCATCTCGTCGAGGGCACCGAGGAGGAACTCCTCGCCGTACTCCTTTAGATCCTTCCGCTTCTTTTCCTGTATTCGTGCTTTAGCCATGAAAACCTCTTACTTCTCGAAGACAATCTCGTGCTTTTCTTTGGACGTTGGCTTGTAGTAGACGATCGTGTCGATGACCGTCTCGAGGACGATAAGCTCCGACGCTTCCGGATTAACCCGCCAGAATACGGTAAGGCGACCTCCGAGGGCCTCGGTTACGTCGGCCTTCAGCGTCGGATTGTCCAAGAGAACTATACGCCCCCGAACGCGCATGATCTCGTCGAGGGACTTGCTTTGGAGCATCCATTCGACCTTGTCGTTTTCCTCTAGTTGGACGGTCTTGTCAAACTTGGGAGACGTCAGAGCGTAGAGGGAGCCTTGCTGCCCTCGGATCAACGCCGGGGTCATCCACCGCATCCGCGGCCGCCCCTCCTGGTCGATGTTTGCCAAAATGGCAATGTTTGTAGTCTCAACTAATCGCTCGAGTGCGGCAATTGCTCCAACTTGATCCACGGTACGTCTCCTTTACATTGCGATGAGCAATAGGTTCGGAAGGTTGTCGTTATGTGTAGGGCACCCTAAATGTACTGATGCGGCCTGTTTTTTCAAGTCAAACGGTTTACCACGATCGGTAATTGTACAACACTGTGCTTAGCCAAACAGTGCCGGTGCCATTCGCTTGAACGTCGGATACCTTAGTATTATACTCTTGAATGAGATACTTCCGTATCTATTCTTTTTTACATAATCTCGTGGTCGAGGAGGCGATGTGTTTCAAAAGCAGTTGATAATGAGGCGGGTCCTGTACTCCCTTACCCCAATTTTTCTCTTTTCGATCTATCTGTACGGATGGCGCGTCCTCTCGCTTACCGCCACCGTCTTCGCCCTCGGAATCCTCGCCGAGTACTTCATGGAGAAGCGGCGAAACAAGAAGGTCAGCGAGGCGGTACTCGTAACCTCGGCGCTCTTCGCCCTCTCGCTGCCTCCGGCGACACCCCTTTGGATAGCCGGGGTGGGAATTCTCTTTGCGGTGTTCATGGGCAAGGAGGTCTACGGCGGGTTCGGACGGAACGTCTTTAACCCGGCGATTACCGGGCGTCTTTTTATCTACATAACCTTTCCGACGGTCCTCGCGGTATCCTGGATGGTACCCGGCGCCTTTGGGACGGCCGGCCAGGCCGGAGTCGACGCGCTAACCGCCGCAACACCCTTGGCGGCGTTCCGAAGCGCCGACGCGGCGAACCCGACGTGGCAGAACCTTCTCTTCGGTCTTCGGGCCGGCTCCATCGGCGAAAGCTCTACGATTTTGATCGTCCTCGCGGCAATCTACCTGATCGTGACGAAGACCGCCCAGTGGCGCCTGACGGTGTCGACGATCCTTTCCTCGGGTGTTCTCGTCACCATCTTCTACTACACGGGCCTGGCGACGGATATTGCCCCCCATCTGGCGATGATGTCCGGGAGTATCCTCTACGTATCGGTGTTTATGTCTACCGACCCCGTCTCGGCACCCAACAAGCCGGGATCTCAATGGATCTACGGGGCGGTTATCGGAACGGTATCGATGTTGGTGCGAACCTTCTCCGGCTTTCCCGAGGGTACGAGCTTTGGCGTGTTGATGGGCAACGTCTTCGCGTCTCTGATCGACGAGCTGATGCCGAAGCCGAAGAAGAAAAAGAAAGCCGCCCCAAAAACGGCGGCGAAGGAGGCAACTGCGTGAACAAGCAGAGCATGATCTATACTATCATCTTTACCTTCATCGTCTGTTTCGCCTTTGTCTTTCTCTTGGCCCTGACGAACGAGGCGACCCGACCGATGGTAGAGTTTAACGAGACCGTAGCCCGGCAGAAGGCGATTCTCACGGCTATGAACGTGCCCTTCGAAAGCGACCAGGACGCCGAGTCCAAGTTCCAGAACGTCGAACAGATCGAAGAAGACGGCCTGTCTCTCTTTACCACGACGGTAGACGGTCGGCGGGTCTACGCGAAGGAGTTTTTCGGCTCGGGCCTCTGGGGTACCATCAACGGCGTCCTCGGAGTCGACGAAGATGTCAGCCGGACCGTGGGGCTGGAGATTATCAGCCACAACGAAACACCTGGTCTCGGGGGGCGTATCGACGAGCCCTGGTTCAAGGAGCAGTTGGCCGGAGAAGAGCTTAAGGACGGCGGGATCGTCGTTACCGATGGGGACGGCGACACGGACTACTCGAATGGCGAGATCGACGGTATAACCGGGGCTACCCGGACCAGCGAGTCTCTGGGGCGAATCCTTAACGACGAGCTCGAAACGCTTCGCAGCGCTTTGGGAGGGGCATAATGGCAGACACATCGACGGCAAAGAGCACCGGGGAGATCTTCACAGGAAATCTCTGGACCAACAATCCGATCTTTATGCAGGTCCTCGGTATTTGCTCCGCCCTGGCGGTTACCAACCTGCTTACCAACACGTTCATAATGACGATCGGCGTTACCTTCGTAACCGCCTTCTCGAGCCTGACGGTGTCGCTTCTCAAGACGCTGATACCCCGAAAGGTCCGGATGATCGTGCAAACGCTGATCATCGCCTTCTATGTCATCATCGTCGACCTGGTCCTAAAGGCGTACCTCCCGGAGATAAGCCGTAACCTCGGACCCTACGTCGGGCTGATCATAACCAACTGCATCATCATGGGACGGGCCGAGGCCTTCGCCCAGAGCAACGGACCGTTTGTATCCTTCTTCGACGGTGCCACCTCCGGAATGGGTTATATGGGCGTTCTTATGGTTATCGCCTTCGTTCGAGAGCTTCTCGGATTCGGCACCCTCTTCGGCTACCAGGTACTCCCTGGGAACTTCGTCCCCTGGATTATCATGGTCATGCCCCCGAGCGCCTTCTTCCTCCTGGGGATCATCATCTGGATCGGCAAGAACATTCTACAAAAACAAGGAGAGCTGGCAGCATGAACGCGGTACTGAACCCTTTCTCCCTCTTTTTCGCCTCGATCTTTACCAGCAACATCCTCCTGGCAAACTTCCTGGGGATGTGCTCTTTCATCTCCATTTCTAAGGATATGAAATCCTCCAACGGGCTCGGCCTGGCGGTCGTCGTCGTGCTTACGGTAACCTCGGCGGTAAACTGGGCGGTCCTGGAGTTCGTTCTGATTCCCTACGGCCTGGTCTACCTGCGCTACATCGTCTTTATTATCGTTATCGCCGCGGTCGTCCAGATGCTCGAAATGATCATCGACCGGGTA
>CAZLDK010000149.1:0-1707 GCA_964558285.1 uncultured Spirochaetaceae bacterium
TCGTAGCGAACCGGCTTGTTGATATAGGCGTCGAACCATCCGAGAAGCTTCATCTTCGGCTCCCCGGTCGTGCTCCCCCGGGGGCTCATCAGCACCAGGCGGGTAGAGTTTATTCGCTTGTCGGCGTTAATCTCGCTGGCCAGTTGCCAGCCGTCCATGCCGGGCATCTCCAAGTCGACGAGAGCCACGTCGTACCCCTCGGCATCATCGGACCGGAGCATCTCGAGGGCCCGAGGTCCGTCGGCGGCTTCGGCGCAGTGTGCCCCGCTCGGGGCGATGTAGGAGACCAACGCCCTGCGACTCGATTCGTTGTCGTCGACAACGAGGACCCGGCGCCCCGACAGAACCTCTTCCCGGCGGTCGATCCGTTTCCAGTTGACCACGTCGACCGGAACGGAGAACCAAAAACTCGAGCCCCGCCCTTCCTGACTGGCGACACCGATGATGCCCCCCATCATTTTGACAAGGTTCCGCGAGATCGAGAGCCCGAGGCCGGTGCCTCCGAATTTCCGAGTAGTCGAAGAGTCGACTTGGGTAAAGGCCCGGAAGAGCTGATTGAGCTTCTCCATCGGGATGCCGATGCCGGTATCCGAGACCTCGATCCGCAGACCGGCAGCCTGAGGACTCACCTCGAGGGGACGAGCCCGGATCATGATCTGACCGGAGGAGGTAAACTTGACGGCGTTGCTAAAGAGGTTGACCACAACCTGCCGAATGCGGATCGGGTCTCCGATCACCAGATCGGGAAGGGTGGGAGAGAGATCGAGGACGACATCAAGGCTCTTCTTGTGGGCCTCGAGGCTGAGCATGTCGACGGCCTCTTCCATAGTTTGTCGGAGGTCGAACTCGATGTACTCCAGGGTAAGCTTGCCGGCTTCGATCTTCGAAAAGTCGAGGATGTCGTTTATCAACCCGAGCAACACTTCGGCTGAGAAACGCACCTGCGTAGCGTATTCGCTCTGCTCCTGATCGAGGCTTGTCTCGAGCATAAGCTCGGTCATCCCGAGGATGGTATGGAGGGGCGTCCGAATTTCGTGGCTCATGTTCGCGAGAAACTCGCTCTTGGTTTGAGTCGCCCGCTCCGCCGCGTTTTTCGCCGCCTTCAAGCGGGTCTCTCCCTGCTTTTGGAGGGAGACGTCTTCGATGGTCGCGACGTAGGTGGCGTTCCCCTCATGCCCCTTTCCCGACGATGCGATGCGGATCCGGGCCCAGGTCTCGTCGTCTCCTTGGACAAGGGTCCGGACGTCGACCATCGCCCGGTCGGTTCCACCGCTTCGCAGTTCCCGAAAGGCTCCGGCTATCTGTATCCGGTCATCAGGAAGAACGGCGTCCTCGAGACTCCGGGGATCATCCATGCCGGACCAGGGCAGAAGGAGGGAAAAAGCACGGGCGTTGCCGTCGACGAGGCGAGCCTCTTCGTCGAGGGCGAGGACGCCGACCGGAAGAGCGTTCATCATCCTGCGGACGACTGGGTCGCTGAGGCTGCCTCCGGGCTGCTTTAGAAGCTCAGCGCCAGAACTTCCGTCGCTTTCTTTCTTATCCATTCCGGTTTAAGAGGCTTGATAACATAACTTTTGACACCGAACTTCAGCGCCTCGACGACCGACTCTCGCTTGGAAAGCGCCGAAAGAACGATAATCGGCACCTTGACCTGCCGCTCCTTCATCACTTTGAGGACTTCAAAGCCGTTCATCTCCGGCATCATCA
>CAZLDK010000149.1:1717-8192 GCA_964558285.1 uncultured Spirochaetaceae bacterium
AGATCGGCGCTCTCGACGTCGGCCTTTTCGACAAAGGTTTTTCCGTCCTCGTAGGTTTCGATTTCGAACTTGGTGTCGGAGAAGGCCGCCTTGATGAGCTCCCGGATGACCATGTCGTCGTCGACGACGATAATGCGTCGCCCTTCCGAGACTTCCGCAAGATCCGGGTGCTCGGCGCGATCGCCTTCAAACTTCATCTGGAAGGTCTCACCGCCCTCCTTCCGGGGGGACGAAGCTTGGAGAAACTGATCCTGGACGACGCCCCGACGCTGGTCCATTACGTTCCCCGCCTTATCGCCGAGAAGCGATGTGATGGCCTTTTCGAGGGTGTTAGTAACTTCGATCTCGTTGAAGTCTTCGTTCCCCTGAACGTATCGGGTGACGAAGTCGTTGTTCGTAAGAATCTTGATGTCCCGAGGCTTCGCCCGGCTGTACTCGAAAACAGTGTTCAAAAGGGTCGCGAGTTTGAGCGATTCGTTCGCGGTGACCTCGACCCCGACCATCATCAGGAGAACCTTGGGAACCCGAACCTGGTAGAGGTCGAGAAGCTCTTCGATCTTGTAGCGGAGTAGCTCGATCTTCTCTTTATTGAGTCCCTCCGCCACCTCTACAAAGAGTATGTCGTCGTTGAAGTGAGCCTCGATGATGCACGGGGTATCGTCGAGAGTTACCTCCACCCCAAGGAGCTCCGACACCGTCTTTAGAAGCGAGTCGATACGGATCGGTTTGGTAAAGAACTTCTTAACGTTGTACTTGGAAACTTGCACAAGCTTCTGCCGGTCGATCTTAGTGCTGGCCATGATGACCGGTATCTTCGCGACGTTTGGGTCCGCCTTCTTTTTCTCGAGAAGGTCTATGGAGCTGGTTCGGGACAAGAAGTAGTCCATAATGACCAGATCCGGCGTCTCGGTCCGCAGCTTCGATGCCCCGTCGAGTCCGTTTACCCCGACCACAACTTCGAATCCGTACTCTTCGAGCTTCTTGACAAGGTAATCCCTGACGAGGGTCGACTCATCAACCACAAGTATCTTTTTCATCGCAAGTCCTCGTTTTCAAACTTATAGAGAAAATTGCAGGATTTTTCAACCGCTGGGGTGTATCAACGAGACTGTTGATGCCGGACCTCCGACGATTGACAGAGAGCCCCTCGGGGGACAGGGTATCGGAGTTATGAAGATTCCACCGTGGCTCTCAGATACTTCGGAGGTAGAAAGACGATTCGAGGAGTACATCGTTTCGTCTAGCGGCATTCGGGCGGTAATCGCCTCGAGGGGTGAAGAGGACGCCGGCGAGTCGGTTGCCCCGGTAGACCTGGCGATAGCCTTTCTGGTCGGTTACGCCGGGGCCGAGTTCCTTCTCGAGGGACACGAACCCTTGGCGACTGTTGTCGTCGGCCGGGACAGTAGGCCCACCGGGGACGCTCTCGCCCGGGGGATAGTCGCCGGCATTTCGGCGTTTGACCGCCCCGTTCGCTACCTCGGCGTCTGCCCCTCTCCCCAGATTATGGCCTACAGTCGCGGCGTACCCGGGGTGGCGGGGTTTATCTACGCCACGGCGAGTCACAACCCGGTGGGCCACAACGGATACAAGATCGGCGGGCCGAAGGGCGGTGTCCTGGACGCGGACGCCTTTGGCCGTTTCTCCGTGCTCCTAGGAAAGCGAATAGGGTCAGCCGAAAGCCTGCTGTCCGGTCACCTCAGCCCCCCGGTCGGCCTTCTCCGGGACCCGGCGAACACCGAAGCCGACGGTCTCGCGTCTAAAACCGAGTACGAGAGTTTCCTTCTGCGTGCAATCTTCGATACACAGGACGACCAGGTTGCCTCGGATCGGGCCGCCCGGGTGGCCGCGGAACGGGTGGGGCAGCCGATCGAGGTCGTCATCGACTTCAATGGGAGCGCCCGGGCGGTGGGGCCCGATGTGGAGCTACTCAGAGGTCTGGGAGTCGATGTGACTTCCCTCAACGACTCGCCGGGAAAGATCGCACACCAGATTCTGCCCGAGGGCCCGGGGCTCGAGGAATGTGTGGCGGCGGTGGAGCGCCTCGGGACCGCCGGCGAACCGGCAAGCCTCTACCTCGGCTACGTCCCGGACAACGACGGCGACCGGGGAAACATCGTGGTGTACGATTCCGCGGCGCGCCGGGGGGTGGCGGTGCACCCCCAGAGCCTCCTCGCCCTCGCCGCCCTCGCAGAGCTCTCCTACGGAAAGGCAATGGGCTCCCAAACCGACAGTCTCGCAGTCGTCGCGAACGGACCGACCTCGCTCCGGGTAGACCGGGTCGTCGAAGCCTTGGGAGGGAGAGTCTACCGGAGCGAGGTAGGAGAGGCGAACGTCGTCTCTCTCGCCGAGGCGCTGCGACAGAAGAGCTTTGAGGTTCGGGTAATGGGAGAGGGTTCCAACGGAGGCGTAATAATCCACCCCTCGGCGGTTCGAGATCCCCTCCTTACCCTCGGGGCGCTGATTAAACTGGTGCGACTGCCGGGGCTCGCGCTTCCAGGCGACTCCCGGGAGTCCGATCCCTTGAACCGCCTCTACTCTCAGATTCCTCCCTTCCTGACCAGCCAAACCGGCGACCCGGAGGCGATCCTGCGTCTGGAGTCGGTCGACCACCCTCGGCTGAAGGCGCGGTACGAGGCCCTGGCGGAGGAGCGGTGGCACGACCTGGCGGAGTCGATTCTCGAGCCCCTCGGGATAAGCGCCTTTCGGTGGATCAACTACGAAGGCACCCGCTCTCTCCCGGGGCGCGGCAACCGGAGCCCCGAGGCCACCGGGGGCTTGAAGCTTCAGCTCGAGGACTCCGGGGGAACTCCCCGGGGCTTTCTTTGGTTCCGGGGGTCGAAGACGGAGCCCGTTATGCGGCTGATGGTCGACCTGGAAGGAACGGATCGGGAAGCGCATCGGCGGTTGATGGAATGGCACCGCCGCCTGCTCCTCGAGGCCGCGGAAGAGGGATAGCGGCGGACCGGCGCTAGGGGAGTCTCAGACGGTCGCCTTCGTAGTGGAGAAACCCCTCCCCGGCGAGGTCGTCGATAACGGTCCGGAACCGCTCTCGGTCCACCTCCAAGCGCCGGGGTCCCTCGGCGACCTCCAGGCTACCGTGCTCCGTGAGCCACCGGAGCACCTTGCCACGAATCTGTCGGTTCGAGTTCTCGAAAGGCGCCTGCTTTGCGTAGTGGGCGCTCCGGCGGTTGGGGTTTGGGAACCATTTCGCGAGAACCGCGCCGTAGTCCATCAGGGCGTAGTACCACTGTCGGGGTCCGGCGTGGTCGAGGGTCGCCTCGACGATGGGCTCGATCTCTCGGTCGTGCACCACCTCGGCGGTGGGAAAGAAGAAGTGGATGTACACCCGTCGGATGTTCGTGTCGATGACGACTGCCGGCAGGTCGAAGGCGAAGGCCCGGATCGCGGCGGAGGTGTAGGGCCCGATTCCCGGAAGGGTTCGGAGCGACGCTTCCTCCGTAGGAAGCTCTCCGCCGAAATCTTCGACGACGGCCTGAGCCGCCAGCCGGAGGTGTTTCGCCCGGCGGTTGTAGCCAAGGCCCTGCCAGAGGGCCAAGACCTCGCCAAGGGGAGCCGCCGCGAGGGCCTCGAAACTCGGAAACCGTTGGAGGAAGGGACCGAAGGAGCCCTCGACCCGGGCCACCTGCGTCTGCTGGAGCATGAACTCTGAGACCAGAACTCGGTAGGGAGTAATGTTCTTCCGCCAGGTAAACTCCCGGCCGTAGGCACGGAAATAGTCGTAGATGAGCGCCCGGAAGCGGTCGACCTCCTCCTGCCCCGGGAATCCTTCATCACGGGAGACGGGGGTCTGGGCGGGGGGTCTTAGAGGCCCATCCACGACAGAACCGCATCCGCCCGAAAGCTTTCCATTCCCCCGGGAAAGAGGAGATCCGCCTGGTGGAAGGGGGGCGGAAGCGGCGGGTCGGAGTTAAAGGGTACGGCGACCGAGAGCATGCCGGCCGCCCGGGCGGCTTCGATCCCTGGTGCTGCGTCTTCGACCACCAGACAGGCTTCCGGCGGGGCTCCAAGAAGCCGGGCGGCCTCGAGAAAAACGTCGGGCTCCGGCTTTCCGGAGCCGATCTCGTCGGCGGACACCGTCGCGTCGAAGTACTTACCCAGATCGAAGGCGTCGAGCATTCGGTCGATAATCTGCCGGGTGGAGCCGGAGGCGACGGCCAGTGGAAGACCGCGGTCCCGGAGCTCCTCGATAAGCCGGAGCATCTCCGGGAAGACGGCGACGTTGTCGGTTCCCATATCGAGGTAGATCTGCACCTTCTCGTCGAGCATATCGTCGAGACTCCTGGAGAAACCGAATTCCTCGACGAGAAGCTTGTGGATCATCCGGTTTCCCCGGCCGGTCATCCGGTCGAGCATCGAGTCGTCGTTTGGGAGCCCGTGGCGCCGGAGAAACTCGGAGTCGGAGAGGCGGTAGTTGCGTTGGGTATCGATTATGGTCCCGTCGAGATCGAAGATAACCGCCTCTATGGAGCGGGGAGCCCGGGTATGGCCCCGGGCCGGGGAGCGCTCTCCGGCCGTCACTTCGCGCCCCCGGACGCTGCGGCCGCCTTCTGCTCCTTTTTCCGGTAGTCTTCCGCCTTGCGGCTTATCCGGTTCCAGACGCCGGTCAATCCCATCGCTTTCTTCGCGGCGAGGAGAGTTGCCTTCCCCTCCTCCCGGGTCTTGAGGGTACCGGAATAGATTACCTCGTCGACGTAACCTTTGCGTGCCTCAAAAGTAGCCCGGCGCTCTCGAATCGGGTCGAGAAAGGCGTTGAGCGCCCGGGCGAGTTTCTGCTTGACCTCGACGTCCCCGACGGCGCCGGCGCGGTAGCGCGTCTTGAGCTCTTCGACCTCTTCCTTGTTCGGGTTGAAGACGTCGTGGTACTGAAAGACCGGATTGCCCTCGACGGTCCCCGGAATGTCTGCCCGAACTCGGTTCGGGTCGGTGTACATCCCCATCACCCGCTTCTCCACCGTCTTGGCGTCGTCGGCGAGGAGAATCGCATTTCCGAGGGACTTCGACATCTTTCCGTTACCGTCGGTGCCCACCAGGGTCGGCACCTCGCCGATGAGGACATCGGGAATCGGAAAGACCTCGCCGTAGAGATAGTTGAACCGACGGGCTATCTCCCGGGTGAGCTCGACGTGGGCCTCGTTGTCCTTTCCGACGGGGACCAGGTGAGCCCGGGGCAAGAGGATGTCGGCGCTCTGGAGAACCGGGTATCCGAGGAGCCCGAAGGGCATTTCGGCGAGGTTGGCCGACTCTTTCATGTCCTTCAGACTCGGCAGGCGTTGGAGCCTGGGGACGGTAACCATCATCTCGAAGAGCAGGTTGAGCTCGTAGGTTTCGTGAACCGCGGACTGGAGGTAGATGGTTGACCTGCTAGGGTCGACGCCGCAGGCAAGGTAGTCCAGCACCATCTGCCGGGCGTTCTCGGATATCTCCTCGATATGCTCCTTGGCCGGCCGGGTCGTAAGGGTGTGCAGATCGGCGATGATAAAGAAACAGTCGTACGTCTCTTGGAGGCGTACGCGGTTGGCAATAGAGCCGACGTAGTGTCCAAGATGCAGCCGTCCGGTCGGCCGGTCGCCGGTGAGTATTCGTTTGTCGGGCATAGTCTATGTAATCCCCTGCCTCGGAGCCGGGCGCTTTCTGCGCCGGATGTAAGTTCCGGTTCCCATAAAAATGCCGACGGGCTTCATCCCCGGAACGTTCTCGAAGGCCAGCTTTATCGCGACCGTCAGGGGAACCGCCAGGAACATTCCGCCGACGCCCCAGAGCCATCCCCAGACCAAGAGCGATAGAATAATGATGACGGGGCTTAGGTTCAACCGATCACCGAGCATCTTCGGGTCGATGATGTTTCCGATTACCAGCTGGGTAACGGAAATGGAGAGAGCCGCCGCGGCGAAGGGTCCCCACTCCGGGGCGAACTGGAGCAAGGCGAAGAGGGACGCCAAGAAGCTGATAAAGATGGAACCGAGACTCGGAATAAAATTGAACATAAAAGTCAAGATTCCCCAGATGATGGGAAAGTCGACACCGATAACGGTGAAGGCCATGAACACGAGGACGCCGGTCAGGGAGCTCACGAAGAGCTTGACCGCAAGGTAGCGGCCGATCTGCCGGTTTACGTGGGCGAAGCTGATCATGATCTTCCGCATGGTGTGGGGACTAAAGGAGTAGCGGAGTTTCGCCCGGACGTAGGGCTGCTCTATCAAGAGAAAGAGCAGAAAGATGATGACCAGGGTAAACCCCGACACGAAGGCCATAAAATCTCCCGAGAAGGCAATCAGGGCCCCCCCGAGGGTCCGGCTCAAATTGAACTCCTGCAGAAGGGTGGAAGGAAGGTCGAAGCGCTCGATAAGCTCTCGCAGAAGCGCCGTTAGGCGCTGTTGGTAGACGGGAAACTGCCGAATAAGCGACTGGGTGCTGGAGTAGAGCACCAGCCCGACGAGGAATCCGAAGGTCAGAA
>CAZLDK010000150.1:0-8188 GCA_964558285.1 uncultured Spirochaetaceae bacterium
CGGGGGTCCTGAATACCGTAGGGATTTCGATAGGTGAATCGATGTTGAAAGTCGCCGATGTATACGAACTGATCATCGGACTGGATATCTATCGGAGGCAGATCGTACTCAAAGCTCACGTACTCTGTGTACTCAGTCGTCGCCGTGTACCGATACAGGGTGTAGATCGTAAGCTGAGACAGCTCGACTTGCGACCTGTCGGCTTTGATAACGAAATACTCGTTGAATGGGACGACCGAAACCTTCATTTCGTCGTTGGCTTCCAAAAGCAGCTCGACCCAACCTTCCTCGGTGAAGCTTCCCCGTTCCAAATCCTGCTCGAACTGCACGTCGAAGTCGATGCGTCCTAGAAGCAGCACTTGATCGTCGCGAACTCGTTCCCCCTCGTCCGCTACTCTGTAGAAGGAAGCGGTTCCACAGCCGGATAGTAACAGCGAGACGCCGGCAATTACTGCTGCTTTCCAAGTTAAGTGTCCGAGTTTGTTGTTCATGGTTTGGATCCTCCCCAAGGATTGATAGAATGACTGTGACCAGGTTAGCCGGAGTAGCTAATCGCGGTCAAGCTTTCTTTCGCCGCCACCACGCAGAGTTGCCGCGCCGACCGGAGGGACCGGTGGTGGGGGGATGGGACAGATGCCGACCCCTACACCGGCTCGGTATACCTAGCGACGGATATCTGGGGGTGCGCACAGAAGCGGCAACGGACAGCCCAGGCAGAATCTATCAGGGATTCCGACCGCCGAGTCAACGCCTGTGCGAGCGGTGAACCCATTCCGTCAGACCCCCTGGGAAGCGAGGAGCTCGGAGGGCGCGACCGGAGGGAGCGGTCCGCCGCCTGCGGCGGACGGAACCCCGGAGAGCTCCGACCCCGCCCCGTAAAGGGGGCACCCACCGCAGACGGTCGGCAGCGACGGCACCCCGTCCCGCCGGACGGTGACACTAAATCGGGGGCGGGGCCACCTCCCGGCGCGCCTCTGACTCAGGGTACACCCTGAGCCGGCCCCCCAAAGATCACTCCTTAACCAACGCGCCCTCTGCCGTGGAAGGCGGCTCGGTCGGCGAAGCGCCGGGAGGTGGCCACGCCCCCGGGGAAGAGGTGCTCCTCCGCCGGGACGGGGTGCGATTGCTGCCGGCGGGGACGCTCCCGCTCTTCCCAATTTGACAAATATCGAGGAATTATCTACACTATCCATGTTGCCCGATCCAACGGACGCGAAGGGAAGGAAATAATATGGCCAAGATGAAAGAGCTTTTTGGAGCGTATAGCGCGAGCGAGCTTCCGGATGACGGCGGATATATCGTGAGCTCGTTTTTCGACGAGACCTCGACCTACACCAAGTACGAGATTACCTCGTACAACAACGTCAAGGACATCTTTATTACCGAGGAGGGTATTACCTTCCAGGCCGACGGTAAACGCGTCTTTGTTCTGGTGGAGCCGGCGAACTACTCGAGCAAGCACATCGAGCCGACCTACCGCGACGCCTTCCACAAGGCTCCCTACCGCTTTAAGGAAGTTGATACGATAACGAGCAAGCGCGAAGACCGCATAATGATTGGAAAGGACCCGGTGGAAACCTACGGCTCCTTTACCATCCTAAAAACATTCGGAAACAACTTTTCGTACGTCTTCTACAAGACCGACGACCTGAAGCCGGCGGTCGAGGAGTTCTTTGCGAACTCTCTCTGGCAGGACGCCCGGGTTCCCAAGCGGGACGCGGAGGAGGCGGCCCGGAAGATAGCTGCCAAGTTCGAAGAGATCGTCGTCTGGTAGAAGGCGCCTGTCGGTGGGCGTTCGGCCGCCGGTTCCCGGTTCCCGGCCCTCCGCACAGATAAAGAAAAAGCCCAGCGCAATGCTGGGCTTTTTTGTTGTCCGGCGACTTGGCAGAGCGCTAAGCCGAAAAGGCCGGGGGCCCGGGACGCTACTTTTCCTGTCACGAAAAAAGGGCCCAGCTTGATGCTGGGCCCCTGTGGACTCTGATGCGTCCGGCGCCGGGGCGCCGGCTGCGAGTTATTCCCCCGCCGGCTTTCGATCCGCGAGATACTTGTAGGTATCCCAGGTTTCCTTGACCGATTCTTCGGCCTTGCCGAGGAGCTCTGCGGCAACTTCGGGCTGGCTCTGCTTGAGGGACCGGTACCGAATTTCCTTGTACATGTAGTCGGAAAGCGGCGTCGTCGGTTCCTTGCTGTCGAGCTGGAAGGGATTCTTCCCCTCGTCCTTTAGGCGAGGATCGTATCGGTACATCGGCCAGAGGCCGCTGGTAACCGCCGCCTTCTGCTGATCGAGGCCCCGGGACATATCGATGCCGTGGGCGATACAGTGGGAGTAGGCGATGATGATCGACGGTCCGTCGTAGCTTTCCGCCTCGAGCAACGCCTTGATGGTGTGCATTCGGTTCGATCCCATCGCCGTCCGGGCGACGTAGACGTAGCCGTAGCTCATGGCCATCATTCCCAGGTCTTTCTTCTTGATGCTCTTTCCGCCGGCGGCGAACTTCGCGATGGCGCCGATCGGCGTCGCCTTGGACATCTGGCCGCCGGTGTTCGAGTAGACCTCGGTGTCGAGGACCATGATGTTGACGTTCCGCCCGGAAGCGATAACGTGGTCCAGGCCGCCGTAGCCGATATCGTAGGCCCATCCGTCTCCACCGAGGATCCAGACCGATCGTTGAACCAGGTAGTCGGCAACCGAGGAGAGCTCGGCGCCTGGGCCGCCTTTCTCGAGCTGCTTCTTGAGCTCGGTGACCAGGAGGCGCTGTTCCTCGATCTCTTCCGGAGTCGACTGGGGGTTGGCTTTGATCTTTTGGAGGATCGAAGGATCGACGGGACCCTTCTTCTCCTGGAGCATTAGATCGACAAGCTCGAGGGCGTATTCCCGTAGCTTGTCCGAGGTAAGACGCATTCCGAAGCCGAACTCCGCGGCGTCTTCGAAGAGGCTGTTCGACCAGGCCGGGCCCCGGCCGTCGGCCCTGGTGGTGTAGGGCGTTGTCGGGAGGTTTCCTCCGTAGATGGAAGAACACCCGGTTGCGTTGGCGATAATCATCCGGTCGCCGAAGAGCTGGGACATTAGCTTGACGTAGGGTGTCTCGCCACAGCCGGCACAGGCCCCGGAGAACTCAAACAGCGGTTCGAGGAGCTGGCTTCCCTTGGTGGTCCGGCGGTTGATGAGGGCCGGGTCGGTGTTCGGAATTTTAAGGAAGTATTCCCAGTTCTCCGCTTCCTGGTCTCTTAGAGGAATCTGGTCTTCCATGTTGATGGCTTTGTGGTCCGTTTTCTCGCCGTCGACTTTCTTGAAGGCCGGGCAGGCGTTAACACAGGCCACACACCCGGTACAGTCTTCCGGGGCGACCTGAATGGTAAACTTCATGCCCTTGAGGTCCTTGCCCATGGCATCGATCGACTTGAAGGTCTCCGGTGCGTCGGCGAGGAACTTCTCGTCGTAGGCCTTCATCCGGATGGTGGCGTGGGGGCAGACCGCCGAACAGTCGCCACACTGGATGCAGACTTCCGGATCCCAGACGGGGATCATCTCGGCGATGTTGCGCTTTTCGTACTTGGTGGTTCCGACGGGGTAGGTGCCGTCGTTGGGAAGCTTCGAAACCGGGAGCAGCTGGCCCCGGCCGGCGATAATCTCTCCGGTGACCTCTTTGACGAAATCCGGAGCGTTGCCCGGGACCGGCGGAACCATGTGGAGGTCGCCGGAGGAAGACTTGGGATAGTCGACCTCTTCGATAGCGTCCAGGGCAGCGTCGATAGTGTCGATGTTTCGGTCGACGACATCCTGTCCCTTCTTGCCGTAGGTCTTCTCGATGGATTTCTTGATGAGGGAGACGGCCTCGTTTTCCGGCAACACGCCGGAGATCTTAAAGAAGGCGGTCTGCATAATGACGTTGATCCGGCTTCCCATCTTCATCCGTTCGGCGATGCTCATGGCGTCGATGACGTAGAACTTGAGCTTCTTGTCGATTATCTGCTTCTGCACTTCGACGGGGAGATGGTTCCAGACCTCGTCCTTTCCGTAGGGGGAGGCGAGGAGGAAGGTTCCGCCGTCTTCTACCTTTGACAGCATGTCGTACTTCTCGAGGAAGCTGAACTTGTGGCAGGCGAGGAAGTTGGCCGTCTGGATGAGGTAGGTGCTCTTGATCGGGTCCTTGCCGAAGCGAAGGTGGCTGACGGTGGTCGCGCCGGCCTTTTTCGAGTCGTAGACGAAGTAGCCCTGGGCGTAGTTGTCGGTGGCCTCTCCGATAATCTTGATGGAGTTCTTGTTGGCGCCGACGGTACCGTCGGAACCGAGGCCGTAGAAGACTGCCCGGTGGACGCCCTCCTGGGAGGTGCGGAAACTCTCGTCCCACTCCAGGTTGGTGTGAGTTACGTCGTCGTAGATACCGACGGTAAAGTGGTTCTTCGGGTTCTTTTCCGAGAGGTTGTCGAGGACCGACTTCGCCATTCCGGGGTTGAACTCGTTGGAACCGAGGCCGTAGCGGCCGCCGACGACAACCGGATAGCCGGCGAACTTGGAGTTTCCGTCGGACATGTGCTCGCCGATGGCGGTCCGGACGTCCTCGTACATCGGCTCTCCGACGGCTCCCGGCTCCTTGGTCCGGTCGAGGGCCGCGATGGCCTTTACCGTCTTCGGCAAGGCGTCGACGAGGGCCTGGTAGCTAAAGGGGCGGAAGAGGCGAACCTTCAGAAGGCCGACCTTTTCGCCCTTACCGACGAGGTATTGGACCGTCTCGTCCATGGTCTCGGCGCCGGACCCCATCATAATTGCGACGCGCTCGGCGTCGGGGGCTCCAACGTAGTCGAAGAGCTTGTACTGCCGGCCGGTCGCCTTTGCGAAGCGGTCCATGCAGTCCTGGACGATTCCCGGGGTCTTTACGTAGTACTCGTTTACCGATTCCCTCGCTGCAAAAAAGACGTCGGGGTTCTGGCTGGTGCCCCGAATCGCCGGATTCTCCGGGTTGAGACCACGAATCCGGTGAGCCTGCACCGTTTTCGGGTCGATGAGCTGCTTCATCACCTCGTAGGGAAGCTCCTCGACCTTCTGAATCTCGTGGGAGGTTCTAAAGCCGTCGAAGAAGTGGAGGAAGGGGATCCTGCTCTCGAGGGTCGCCGCCTGGGCGATGAGGGCTAAGTCCATGACTTCCTGGATGGAGTTGGACGAAAGGAGGGCGAAGCCGGTCGACCGGGCAGCCATTACGTCCGAATGATCGCCGAAGATGCTCAAGGCTTGGCTTGCCACGGCCCGTGCGGCGATATGAAAGACCGTCGGGGTAAGCTCCCCCGCGATCTTGTACATGTTCGGGATCATCAAAAGGAGTCCCTGGGAGGCGGTAAACGTAGTGGTCAGGGCGCCTGTGGTAAGCGCGCCGTGAACGGCGCCGGCGGCTCCCGCCTCTGATTGCATCTCCACTACGTGGGGGATGGTGCCCCAGATGTTCTTCCGGTCTTGGGCGGAATACTGATCGGAGAGCTCTCCCATGGGAGAGGAGGGGGTAATCGGGTAGATTGCGATCACTTCGTTGGTGGCGTGGGCGGTGTATGCCGCCGCCGTGTTACCGTCGATAGTGACCATATTCTTGCTAGCCATATGGAACGACCTCGTTTCGTGGATTCCCCGCAGCAAGTGTGGTCTCGCAGCGAGGTGCAAATGCTCGCAAGCCCCGGGAGGCTTTCGGGCATCTTGGATGTTTTGGATTTTCTACACCCCTATCATACCCGATATTGCCACGGTCCGCAAGGGATAGCGCGATCGGTTCACGTAAAAGGGCACCGAAACGGAGGTTAATGTGAAAGAGCACGCTTAGATGTGATACCCGAGCGTTTATTATGAAAAAAGTCAGGAATTGGGGGCTACCCCGGCCGCCTACCCCTCCCGATACAAGGGATGCACGTGCTTCCGGTACTCCTCGTACTGTTCCCCGGCGTGGTAGCTCGATCGGACGAGGGGGCCCGCCTCGCAGTGGGTAAAGCCCTTGGCCAGGGCGGCCTGCTTTAGCCGGGCGAACTCCTCCGGGGTCCAGTATTTCTGCACCGGAATGTGGTTCCGGGTCGGCTGGAGGTACTGCCCCAGGTTTAGGAGGCTCACGTTGTTGGCCAACAGATCGTCCATCGACTCCAGAATCTCCTCTTCGGTCTCCCCGAGGCCGAGCATCATGCTCGACTTGGTGACCGCTTCGGGGTCGATCTCTTTGGCCAGCCGGAGGAACTCCAGCGAACGGTCGTAGTTGGACCGAGAGCGAACCTGGTGGGTCAGGCGCCGGGTGGTTTCGATGTTGTGGCTGACGATGTGGGGCTTGCTCTCGCAGACAACCCGGATGGCCTCAGGGTCCCCCATCAGGTCCGAGGAGAGAACCTCGATGCCGCACTCCGGGGCCAGCTCACGTATCTTGGTGACGGTTGCGGCCAGAACCGAAGCGCCCCCGTCCGGGAGGTCGTCCCGGTTTACCATGGTGACGACGACGTGTTCTAGACCCATCTGGGCCACGGAAGCCGCCAGACGCGCCGGCTCGCCGTAGTCGACGGCCCCTGGCATACCGGTCTTTACCGCGCAGAAGCGGCACCGACGGGTGCAGGTGTCACCGAGGATCATAAAGCTCGCGGTCTTGTGTTCTCCCCAGCATTCGTGGATATTCGGGCACTTGGCTTCCTCGCAGACGGTGTTGAGCCGCTCATCCTTCATCAGGTTCTTGAGGAAGTTATAGTTGGAGTTGCTATTTAATTTAATCTTGAGCCAGTCGGGCTTTCGATGGTGTGGGTATGTTGCCATAGAGGATCACTCCTTTCTCGTGGTAGTTTATCATGTATGCCCTCGAGGGGGCACCAGTATTGTTGACGGAAATGGTGAGAAAGGATGGGATAGCGAGATGATTCTACGGATTTGTGATATCGGGCGCATCGACTACGACGAAGCCCTCGAGATGCAGCGTCGCGCGGTAGCCCAGCGGCAGCGAGAAGAAATCCCCGACACCCTCTACCTTCTCGAGCACCCCCCGGTTATTACCATGGGTAAGAGCGCCGTCGACGCAGACATTCTGGCCTCCCGGGAGGATCTTGCGGCAGCCGGGGCGACGGTGCACTACATCGAGCGGGGCGGGGAGACGACCTACCACGGCCCCGGGCAGCTGGTGGGGTACGTCATCTTTCATCTCTATCAACACCAGCGAAAGCTCAAGAAGTTCGTCGAGAACCTAGAAGAGGTCTTTATTCGTCTTTTGGCGGCGGACTTCGGTGTCGAGGCGGGGAGGGACCCGGAGCACCGGGGGGTCTGGGTCGGAAACGAAAAGATCGCCGCCATCGGTATCGCGGTCAAGGAGGCGGTGACGATGCACGGCTTTGCCTTTAACGTCGCCCCGGACCTTTCCCACTTCGGCTGGATAATCCCCTGCGGCATCCGTGACCGGGGGCAAACCTCCCTCGAGCGGCTCCTCGGGCACACCCCGAACCCGGAGATGGTAAAGGACGCCGTCGCCGAATCCTTCGCCGAGGTTTTCGGCTACGACGAGGTTCGTCTCGAGGGGGGCTACATGGTCTCGTAGAGGAGCCGAAGGTAGTCGATGGTCGCGAAGTGGGAGAGCACCGAGTCCGCGTCGGCGGCCTGATGTCGGCGGCCGCTACCGTCTTCGGCCGCCAGGCTCTCTGCCCGGCGGCCCACCCCGCGGCTCCTGCCATCTTCAAAAGACCCGACGATCTTCTTAAGCCGCTCCCCGTAGACGGCGTAGCCAAACTCCGCCTCCAGGGGGGATAGATCCGCCGGCGGCGCCGAGTTCGCGGCGGCGGCCTTTCCAGCCGGCCCGGACTGCTCGGCGGCCCCGGCGTCTGCGACCGCCGCGGCCCGCGGGGCCCGTTGGAACCCGGCCAGGGCCTCCCGGTTGGTCCGGGCCAACTCCCCGGCAAAGCTATCGTTCTCCAGGTCCTTGAGCACGGTGTACTGCATCTGCGGCAACAGAAACGAGAAGTCGATGGTCTCCCTTGAGAGAAGAGTGTCCACCTCCTTGGAGAGCGAGGCGAAAATCTCCGGCGGCAGGAGCGGTCGGAGATCCTCGAGGCGCTCGTCGTACCGGAGGCGCAGGAGGGGGCGCATGTCCGAGAGGGACGGCGTCGAAAAGGGCACCAGCACGCTGTGATAGAAGGAGACCGCGAACTGCCGGAGAATCTCGTCGACACCCGAAAGGACGTCGATGTACCG
>CAZLDK010000151.1:0-8163 GCA_964558285.1 uncultured Spirochaetaceae bacterium
TAACAGACCGTAACCGTCTGTCCGCGTTTCTGCGACTCGAGGGCCGCGGTAAAGAGCGAGTGGCCCATGGCCGCCTCCTCGGGGGTCATGCATCCGGAGAAACGGCTCTTTGGAGTCCCGGTCTCGAGCTCGTAGAGAAAGGCGGCCCACATCTGCAGGATAGCGTCGGAAAAACCGAACTCGAAGATACCCCCGGCAATCGTCGGGAACGCCGTCTCGTGTCCCAAGTCGATTCTCTGCCACGCCTGCTCTCCCCCGGGCTGGTAGTCCAGAAGCCAGAAGGTGTTTATCTCCTTTGTGGAGAAGGCGGCGGAAGCCTTGGTACCGTAGATTCGGACATACCAACTGTTGGTTTCTCCGGGAGCGATACGATGGTTCCGTACCGTCAGGGGAAAATGCCTCCCGGTAGCCGACTCTCCGGCCTCGCAGAGGAGCGTCGCGTTATCCCAGGTCTCGCAGGGAACCATTCCGGTTCCGTCGGCCGCCGGGCGTTCGGTTACCACCTGCGAGAGGACCGCCCGGACGTTCAGGGGAACCCACCCGGCCCGAAGCGGCAGGGCCAGGGTGTGCATTCCGAGGTCACCCATCGCGCCGTACTCGCCGTTGGCCTCGATCCGCCGCTTCCAGTTGATCGGCTTGTTCGGATTGAGGTCGCTCGAATGGAGAAACCCGACCTCGGCCTCGATGATGGTCCCGAAGGCCTGTTCTTCGAGCATTCGGGCGATTCGCTGGGCCCCGGGCATAAAGACAAACTGGGAGGCGCACCGGACCAGAAGCTCCGGCCGTCGCGCCAGGGCCTCCCGGATGGCCGCGTTTATCCCGGCGTTCGCCCCTTTGTCGATACCGAAGGGCTTTTCCCCCATAAGGTGCTTCCCCGCCTTTAGCGCAGCGACGTAGATCTCCCGGTGAAGGTTGTGGGGAACAGCGATATAGACGGCGTCCACCTCCGGGTGCGCCAGGAGCTCCCGGTAGTCCCGGGTTGCTAAGGAGATCGTCGGGACCGTCCGGCGGTACCACTCTTCGGTCTCGGCGCCGAGATGACCGCTACAGATGGCGACAATCTCCGGACGGCTCGTCGCCGTTGTGAGGTTACTCCACCGGGCTACGCAGCTTGCGAACTCCCGCCCCATCAACCCAAGACCGATGACCCCGAAACGGACCGTGTTCATGCGTAGCCCTGCTCCTTCTCTACCTCACCGATGGCCTCCTCGATCATGTCGAGTCCCAGGGAGGCGTACTCCTCGTCCATGATAAGCGGCGGCGACATCCGCAAGATGTGTCCTGCGGGAATCCAGGCCAGCCCCTTTCGGAACGCTTTCTGATACACCAGCTTCCCCGCCTCGTCGAAGGGCTCCTTGGTCTCCCGGTCTTTCACCAGCTCGATCCCGAGGAGAAACCCCTTTCCTTTGACGTCCCCGATTATCGGGTGCCGCTCTTTCATCTCGGCCATCCGCTTCTCGAAGAAGGCGCCGACGGTCCGGACGTTCTCCAGGATTCCCTCTTCCTCGATGACCTCTAGGGACGCCAGAGCCGCGGCACAGGCCATCGGATTTCCACCGTAGCTCGAGGAGGCGGAGATCTTGTCGAGAGCTTCGGAGTACTCCTCCTTTACCACCATCGCGGTGACGGGGAAGCCGTTGCCGAAAGACTTACCGAAGGTTACCACGTCCGGGACGACGTCGTAATGGTCCAGCGCCAACCACTCTCCGGTGCGCCCCATCCCGGCAAGGACCTCGTCGTCCATCAACAGGTAGCCCTTCTCGTCGCAGTACGCCCGGAGCTTCGGGAAGAAGTCGTCCGGCGGAAAGATGGAGCCGCCCCACCCCTGCACCGGCTCGAGGACGAAGCCGGCGACGTTACCGACGGTACCCTCCCGGACGAACTCGTCGTAGAAGGCGATGTAGGCGTCGGAATCGATGGTTCCGTCGGCTTTGGCGAAGGTCGGCCGGTAGGGATTCGGCCGGGGGACCATGTAGAAGCCCGGAGCCCGGGAGGGGCCGTAGCTGTAGACGTCCCCTCGAACCATCTGCGCACAGCTGACCGCCGCCATCGACTTTCCGTGGAAGTCCCGAAAGCAGGAGAGAAACTCGTGCTTTCCGGTAATCGCCCGCATCGCCCGGATCCCCGACTCGACCGCTGTGGCGCCGTCGGAGTAGAGCTGGATGGCGTTGAGGTTCCCCGGGAGAATGTCCGCCATCTTCTCCATCAGCTTTTCCTTTACCGGGGTCGTAAAGTCGTGGGCGTTCAGGAGTCTATTCGCCCAGTGCGAAATGGCTTCCCCGACCTTTGGGTGAGAATGCCCAAGGGAGGTCACGTAGATACCGGAGGAGAAATCGAGGTAGCGGTTCCCGTCGACATCGGTCAGGGTAATCCCCTGGCCTTCGGAGAAACAGACCGGAAAGAGCTTCGCCTGGCTACTGAGGCCTCGGTAGTACCGCGCGGTGTTCTCGTGCATACGCCGGGACTCCGGCCCCGGAGGCTCGACCTCGATTCTCGGAATCCCCGTGGCGCTCGCCTTCCACCAATCGCGTGCGACATTCATTGTCGTTGACATTACTGTTCTCCTCGATGTTGAAGGATGCTACCGGGATAGCCCCGAGAGCATCTGATGCTGTAAATCGATGTAGCGTTGATATTCGCCCTCGTAGAGCTCGACCGCCTCAGATTCCGGCTCTACCGAGCCGTGCCGTCGGACCATGCCCGCAGCGGCCTTCGGCAGCGAGTCGTATACCCCGAGGGCCGTCGCCGAGAGAACCGCCACCCCGAGGGAGGCCGCTTCGGGACACTCCATCGTGGCGATTCGTTTGCCGGTTACGTTCGCCTTTATCTGGTTCCAGACTCCGCTCGATGCCCCACCCCCGATGGATCGAATTTCTTCGTAGTCGACACCACCGGCTTGCATGGCGGTGAGATTCTGACGGAGGACGTAGGCCAGGGACTCCAGGATTGCCCGGATGAAATGCCCCTTCGAGTGGCTCAGCTCCAGACCGTACCAGCCGCCGCGAACCTGCTGCGGCAAGTCGAGGGTGCCCGGACCGCTCTGGTAGGGAAAAAAGACGAGTCCCTCGGAACCGGGGGCTGTCTCCTCCGCCGAAGCCGTCAGCTCGTCGTAAGAGCTCTCGGGGCAGAACGTGTCCCGGAACCACCGGAGGCCCATTCCGCCGGCAGGACACCACCCGATCGAGAGGAACGCGCCCCTCCGGGCGTGGCGCTGGACGGCAATGGTTTCGAGGCGCTGTTTCGGCACCGCAGAGAGGGTGTTGCACATTATCTCTGCGGCGCCGGTAATCTCGGTAACCTGGCCGGGCTCGACGTTGCCTGCGCCTACAAGGGCCGCCGCCAAGTCCATGGCTCCGGAGACGACAACGGTGTCCGCCGGTATCCCGAGGGTCCGGGCGACGTTGGCGGTAACCGGAGCGATTACCTCGCCGGAGTCGACGAGGTCGACCAATTGGTGGGTTTTGACGCCCAGGTAGTCGAGAACCGGGTCTATCCAAGCCAGTGTCTCGATATTCAAGAGGTAGCTCGACGAGTAGAGGGCGTAGTCCCCGGCGAACCGTCCGGTCAGCCGGAAGTTGACAAAGTCTTCCACTAAGACGAAGCGCTCGGTTCGTCGGAAGCACTCCTCTTCGTTACGCTTCAGCCAGAGCATCTTGGTCGCCGGCCACGACGGGTCCCAATCGGTCTGCCCGCTCTCCGCCAGGTGACCGAAATGGTTCCGCAACTCCCCGGCCTCCCGGTGGGCCCGGTTGTCCATCCAGACGATGGCCTTCCGGAGCGGCTTACCGGCGCCATCCAGGCAAATCAGGGTCTCCCCCTGGCTACAGACACCGATCGACACCACCTTGCCCGGCGTATTATCACCGCCTCGGGTAAGGACATCCCGGAGGGCGTCGAGGGACGTCGTCCAGTACACCTCGGCGTCGAGCTCGACGACGTTCGGTGAGGGTGTATCGAGGGCGTACTCCCGAGACGCCGAGGCGACCATGGCTCCATCCCGGTCGAATAGACCCGCCTTGACCGCCGTGGTGCCGACGTCGAGGGTAAGGAAGAGAGGTTCCGAAGATGCCATGACAGCAGCCGTCAGACGTCGAAGACGGCTTCGATATCCAGGAGGTAGCAGAGGTCCCTCAATTCCTGGACGTAGCTACCGTAGACCGCGCCGAAGTGCTGGGACTGGACGTGGTCCAGGATGCTCCGGACCGTCCCGTCGGGGTAGAACTTGACGCTGGGCCAACTCGGCAGCGGAACCCCCATCTCTACCCACTGCGGCGGCTCTTTTCCCTCCCCGGTTACCACGTGCATCCGGTAGCCGTCCCCAACCTCCGACAGGCAGGCCATGGTCAGGCGGCCGGTCTGCATCTTGGAGCAGTGGGCCAGCCCGTCGAGGAGCACCGTGGATATGTCCTTGATCTGCGGCTTCCCATCGATCATCTGATGCGGGATAAATCCGTCGACCCCAAGGAGAATCCAGTCCTCGTCGTGCTCGTAGTGCTCCAAAAAGGTCGCAGGCTTATCCGAGATGTACTTGAGCATCAACTCGGCAACCAGGTTCCCCAGGTCGTTCTCGTCGACGTAGGGGTACCCCGCCGTGGCGACAAGGGAGGAAGGTACGCTGTGGACGGCGTTCATCTCTAGGGAGATGCCGTCGACGCACTTGTAGGAAAAGGCGCTGAACTCTTTCTCCTTGCAGATGTCGACCGTCGCCATGTACATCCGGACGTGCCGCTCGATAACCGAGTCCTTCGGCTTACCCTTTGGGTACTCCCAATCCTTGGTGACCTCGGCGATCTCCTTCTTGACTCGATCGGAATCGAGGGCCTCCATCTTCCGCTCTAGCTGGAGCATGTCGACGCTTTCGATCTCGACCCCGAGCTTGTCCCGCATCGTCGTCGGGTTATAGCCGGTGGAATAGAGCCCCATGTCGTTGTACCCGACCATTCCGACTCGGCTGTACCGAAGCCGCCGCGCGACCGTTGCCGCGATTCCGAATGACCGAATCCCTTCGATGTCCATCGGCTTGTCGGGACCGTTGAAGAGATACTTGAACTTGAAACCCCACCGCTCCATCGGGAACCGTAGAGAGGTCGACCCGGCACCGCCGGCCGGGGAGATAAGGGTGTCCCCGTCGGTAAACCCGCCGAAGCTGTAGAGGACGATCGGCTTGTCCCGAAACTCCAGGAGGACCCGGGTTACCCCCCGATAGTCGACCCAATTGATGATGTTGGCGATGAGGAAGTCCCAGTCGCCGTCCTTCAACTCCCGAATCGCCCGGATCACCTCATCCCCCTCGCCGTAGACTGGGTCGGTTCGGACCAAGGAAATCCCGGCGTCGGTAAGCTGCTTTTCCGCCCGGGAGCTAATCTCCTTGAGGTTCTTCGGCTCGTAGAACGCGGTTCCAAAGGCGACATAGGCGGCTCGTAGCTCAGGCATAGTTCTCCTCCTAAGCCCACTCTACGACGAGCATATGCTCACGTCAATCTTCTCGCACACTATGTTGCGTATTTCCTGCAAACGAAATAGGGTTATCCGGGCATATTTATCATGAAACAGAAAACCATGCAGGCCTTAGTGCTTCGAGGACAAGGATTCGAGCATCTATCGATGGAGGAAGTAGCCGTTCCGACGCCAGGACCGCGGCAGCTCCTCGCCAGGGTGGACGCCGCCGGGGTATGCACCTCGATTATAAAGCTCGTGGAGCAGGCGCAGGACCACAAATATCTCGCCGGGTGGGATCCCGCCACCTGGCCCCTGACTATGGGTGACGAGGGTGCCCTGACCATCGTCGAGGTCGGGGAGGCGCTCCGGGATCGATTCTCCGTCGGAACCCGAGTCGGGGTCCAACCCGCGGTCGACCACGCCCCGATAAACCACCGGGAGCGCTACCGGGACAACGCCCGGGGCGTAACGAAGAGCGCCGTCGGCTACACCCTGGGAGGCCACCTCGCGGAGTACATGCTTATCCCCGAGGAGGTCATCGAAGGGAACTGTGTTATCCCTCTTCCGGATCCGGAGATCCCCGCCTTCGCGGTCTCGATGTGCGAGCCGATATCCTGCGTGGTGTCGGCCCAAACGCGAAACGTCCACATCGTGAAGCCTGCCCCGGCGGCTCCCCGGGAAGCGCACCTGGGCATCAGTCCCGGGGGAACCTGCGTCATCGTCGGGGCCGGCGCGATGGGAAAGATTCACGTGGAGCTCGCAATGCGCTACCGCCCCTCCACCCTGGTGGTAGTCGACATGCTGGAGGCTAACCTGAGGTGGGTAACAGACAACCTCGGCCGGAAGGCGAGAGAGCGGGGAATAGCGCTGGTTACCGCACAGCCCGAGGCCGCCGAAGCCGCCATCGCAGCCGCCTCCGACGGACGAATGGCGGACGACATTATCGTCGCCGTCGGGATTCGTTCGGTGCAGAACGAGGCGATGAACTGGCTTGGCTTCGGTGGAGTCATAAACCTCTTCGGCGGCCTCAAGAAGGGGAGCTCGGAGCTGACCATCGACAATATCCGCGTACACTACGACGAAATCAAAGTCGCCGGCTCCTCCGGGGGAGACCCTCACGACTATGTCGAGACCCTCAACGCGATCGTCGCCGGAGACATTGAGCCCGGACGGTACGTAGCCGCGGTGGGTTCCCTCGACAACGCGCCGGCGGTCCTGGAGATGATCAAAGCGGGAGAGATATCCGGTAAGGCCATCCTCTACCCGCAGGTTCGTCCGACGCCGCTGCGAATGGTCGATTCCTGGAGCGCCGAAGACGAAAAGCGGTTCCTCGCCGAGGGATCCTAACCCCTCGGGCGCCTGTACGCCCGGACCGATACGGCGTACATTAGAAAGCTCGTGAGCACATTCGAAGGCCGGCGGCTATCGTCGGAGGATCTCAAGTACGGACAGCGTCTCATCCGGAGGTTCGCCGGAATCAACGGCGTGTCTGTAGCCCTCCTTCTCGACAGCATGCTCATCCTCTACGCAATACAGAACGGTGTCGGCGATGTAGCAGTCGCGGTCCTCGCCTCATTCGTCCACGCCGCGATGCCGCTGGTACTAGTGGGAAAAGTGATGATTGCCCGAGTCGGCGCGGCACGAACATGGGGATTCGGCTGGCTGTTTCGCAGCCTCTCGGCGGGGCTTCTGGTGCTGGCCCCCTTCGTCCCCTCCTCCATGCCTCAGGCTTTCACGACCTCGATAATCCTCCTCGGCGCCTTCGGATTCGCGGCGTTTCGAGCCATCGGCCTCGTGGGTAACTCCCCGCTTCTCGGGGAGATTACGACCGACGAGAGTCGCGGCAGCTTCCTCTCCGGGAACTTCGTCCGCACAACGACGACACAGCTTTTGACCCTGGTTATCGTAATCGTTCTTCTAAGGAACACCGCGGCGACCTGGGTCTATCAACTGGTAATCGGAATCGGGGCCGCCTTAGGGGTCTATGCCGGAATGCTTCTCTCCCAGGTCCCCGAATCGGAGGAGCCGCGGTTGTCCGCTCGGAAGCCGCTCCGGGAGGTCCTGCATCGGGTCTGGAGCATCCCGAGGATGCGCAAGCTTCTCTTTGCCTGGGCGGCGGGATTCGCGGCGTTTACCCTCGTCGTGCCCTTTGCCCTCGTCACCATCAAGAACGGCTACGGGCTATCCGACCATCGGGCCCTCGGCTTTACACTCTTGGCGCTCTTCGGAGGAACGGTCTCGGGACTCGTCAACGGGGTAATCGCCGACCGTGTCGGTCCCCGACCCTTGCTGATTATCTACGTTCTCGCCCTCTCCGCAGTCGCCCTTTTCTGGTCCCTAGCCCCGGAGCGTCTCTACCTAGTTCCCACCGGGGTGGCGTTCTTCATAGCCGGATACTGCAAGTTCGGAATAATGATGGTCAGCGGACACTACTTCCTCAGCATCTCCGGCGTCTCCGACCGGGTCGGCGGCTCGATGGTACTCCGGGCACTTTCCGGGGCCATCGCCGGCCTCGTCGGCTCAGTTCTAGCGGGCGGGGTCCTGGCGCTTCTCGGGGGAATCGGGTACACCGGTATCGATTCCTATCGGATCTACTTCCGCGTCGTACTCGGAGCCTTCACAGTCATCGTGCCGGTTGTGTACTCCCTCGAGCGCCTCGACGAATGGCCGCTGAGAAACGCGGTGCTCCTGCATTTCAGGCCCCGGCGTATCTTCGGTATGCGA
>CAZLDK010000152.1:0-8153 GCA_964558285.1 uncultured Spirochaetaceae bacterium
GCACGACCCGAAACTCATCTTCCACCCGCCACTCCCCTCAAAATGAGAACTGCTGGTCCGTTCCCGCACGCCGATCCGCACGCGGTTCAACCGCGTGTTTACGCTTAGTCAAATCACATGGTCTTACCCGATTTCTGCTAGCACAGACTCATGCCGCATCAGATCCATCGGCGTGAGAAGTCTCGTAGCCTAAGTACGAGTGGCTCCTTTTGCGGTTGTAGAAGACATCGTTGTACTCGAAGATCTCGGCGATAGCTTCCTGTCTGGTGGAATACTGCCAGCCGGCGATGAGTTCTCGCTTGAGCGTCGCGAAGAACGATTTCATGACGGCATTGTCCCAATAGTCGGCCTTCCGGCTCATGCGCTGACGAAACTCATACCTGTCGAGAATGCGACGGACCTTTTTCGAAGTGTACTGAACGCCTCGATCGGAGTGAAAGAGGACTCCCGCCGGATGCCCTGCTCGCATCATCTCCATGAACAACGCCTGAAGTATCAGGTTCGTACCCATCCGATTCGACTTCGCCCAGTTTGTGTACACGCGCTTCCCCGAGCTCGGCACTTTCGACATATCAACATTCTCCGGTCAATCTTTTCACAATATGATGAAGAGCACCGACTTTCCCGCTTTGGTTGGATATGTAAAAACCCTTGTCCACGAACTACGGACGAAACCTCGGTACTTTGAATCCGCAGTCGTAAGCCTTCTATCACAGGTCGCGATACAACTAATGCGCAAAGGCGTTCGTCCTAAAACGGAAGGCAGCTCTAAAGTCTCCCGCCACGGGATGAACCGAATCCCCCCGGCCATAGAGCACGTTGTGCTCAATTACCGTCGACCGATTCGCCTTGACGAACTATCTGAACGATGTAACATGAGCATTCGGAACTCTACGCGACTTTTCCGAAATGAAATGGGCCAGTCTGCCGTGAAGTATATCGAGAGAACACGAATAGCCTTTGCATGTAAACAGCTACTCCGTACCGACGATCTCATCGCCACAGTCGGAGAGCAAAACGGTTTTGGCTCGGTCTCTTCGTTTAACCGGAGCTTCAAAGCCGAAACGGGCCTGTCCCCCCAAGAATGGCGGACGCGGCATGGAGAACGTTACATAAGCGGGGGTTAACCATGGCGAACTCAGATAGAAACCGGATCAACTGGGGAATCATTGGCGCCGGAATAATCGCCGAGAAAATGGCCGACGCAGTGGCTCGCCAGCCGGATAGCCATTTGGCAGCGGTAGCATCAAAATCACAGGAACGGGCAATAAATTTTACTAACCGATTTGGCATCCCGAAAGCAATGAGTTATAACGAGATCGTTATCGACCCGGATGTTGACATCATTTATGTTGCCACAACCCATAACTACCACTACGAAAACGCCAGACTCGCGCTAGACGCTGGCAAACCGGTACTGATCGAGAAGCCGTTTACGGTTAACGCCGCCGAAGCAAGGGATCTAGCGGATATCGCAAAGAAACGAAACCTATTTCTGATGGAAGCGATCTGGATTCGTTTCCTTCCGAGTCTGATTCGGCTGAAAAGCCTAATTGCTGAAGGAGCTATCGGGAAGGTAAGGCAATTAGTCATAACATTCGGTAATTTCGCGTCCCCTCGCTTCGTCGAGCGTCTAACGAATCCCGACCTCGCCGGCGGAGTCTCCCTCGACATGGGAATCTACCCATTAAGTTTTGCCAGCTACCTCCTCGGCGAGATACCAGAAGAGATCCGCTCGGTCGCCGAATGGTCGGAGCACGGAGTAGACGAGTTGGCCAATTACCTATTCCGTTTCCCATCAGGTTGCGTCGCCCAAATCAGCACAAGTTTCAATCTGAAGATGGAAAGCGCCGCCAGGATCTACGGTTCCACGGGGTATGTCGAGTTCACTCCATTTCCCGACGGACCATCGATCATGATTCACAAGCACAATGGAACGAACGATGTTATGGAGGTAGAAGAGATCAAAACCGAACAAGCTAAGAACGGGTTTATCTATCAGGTAGCTGAATCGGTGCGGTGTCTCAGAGAGGGGCTCATAGAGAGCCCTATCATCCCGATAGACGAGACTATCGACCTGATGAACGTCTTGGATAGCATGCGAAGGGAGTGGGGATTACGTTATCCTCGAGAGTAGGGTGACTACGTCAAGCTCACGTTCTCGGCTACCACCGTCGCTTTGGGACCCGGGTTCAGGCCTAGGCAGCTATCCAGGAATACAAACGGGCCCGGTTGAAACCCACCTTATTCTTTGTCGCGTTTCTTCGGATTATCGCCCTGGATGAGACCTTTGAGTTGTTCGGCTAACTGTGGTACTTCGTTTTGCAGGACGTTTACCACGATGTTGAAGTTGATGCCCATATAATCGTGGATAAGTCGATTTCTCAGTGCGATGATTCGGCGCCATGGAATTTCGTCGTGTTTTTTACGGAAATCGGGATCAATCTTTGAGGCTGCTTCGCCGATTATCTCAAGGCTCCTAACTACGGCACGGGATTGTACAGCATCGTTCTTGAGAGTCTCTCCGTCAAAAAACTCCGGTAGCGATTGGAGAAAACCAATCTCATCGTTGATGTGACGAAGATAGATCTCATGCGATTTCGGCATGAACAGCTTCCTCCTGCACGGAAGCAACGAGGTACGGACTGAGTCCATTGACTGTCACGAGATCAACTCGAGAATCGAATCGCTCATCGAGGAGGTCTGCTACGTTCATTAGGTTGTCGAAGGACTCCGCTTCCGGTTCAAAGTCGACCAGGATGTCGATATCGCTCCCTTCGCCGGCATCATTTCGAGCGACCGATCCGAACAATGCAACATCTCGCACTCCGTACGTCTGGAGTTGAGGAAAGATGTCCTTCAATATCTGTAGCGCCCGATCCCGGTTCACAAGACGAAGATACCACGCAGAGCCGGAACGGTGAACACGATTCACCCCGAAGGCTGCGGCCTCCCGCCGACCCGCGGAAGGCGTGAAGAAGGGGAACCACGAACAGTGGAATAGGAGGTATGCGGGTCTTGACGGGCAAGACCAAAGAGAAGCCGATGTCAGCCGAGCGCCAGATTTTGACGTCTTCGTCAACGTGGCCCGTTGAAAAGCCCCTCCGTCAGATCCTGGATCGCTTCCCTTTTGGCAATCTTGCTGACCCACTGCTCTGGTATCGCAGATGCCCCGTAGTACGCACCGGCAATCTGACCGCAGACTGCTCCCGTTGTGTCCGCGTCATCGCCAAGGTTGACGGCTTTCAAGACTGCATCGTCGAACGTGTCGGTGGAATAGAATGCCCACAACGCGGCTTCCAATGATTCGATCACAAACCCGGTTCCTCTTATGCGTGGCGGTGACTTGCTCTTGTAGCCGCCGCGGGCAATCTGTTCCACTCGGCTATCTAGAGAAATGCTCTCCCAAGTACCCTCCGCAGGCTCGAACATCGGCGCGAGCAACTCCTCTTTCGTAGCTCCGTTTATCGCACCAACCAACAGGCCGCCAAGATAGCGACACGAGTCGATAGCCATTTTGGTCCCATGAGTCGTGCGGGAGCTCTCTCCGGATAATCGCACGGCTCGGCTTGGATCCCGGTGGTAGAACATCGGCACCGGGGCTAAGCGCATGATCGAACCGTTACCTGCCGACCTCTCGCCCGTTGGACCAGAAAACGGGTTGTCCGTGCTAGTAAAGGCGTAGAGCGCCGCATTGACCGTGCCTCCGATATCGAAGCATTTGGACTTTCGGGTCAAACGTTCCGGTCTCAACGAGGCTTGCAGCCAAGCAGAGCGGCATACTCCGGTTCAACCCGCACTTACGCGCCGGCCCGCTACGTCTGGCGACCCTCGTGCACCAGGAAGACGACGCAGGCAGCAAGGAAGAGCACGCTCCCGGCAAGCGAAAGCCAGTCGCCGGTGCGGATGTTGGCGATTCCGTAGAGCGCTGCGCAACAGATAAAGAGGATCCATCCGATTCGGGGCAGGAGGGTGGGTATTCGCACTACCGTGTACGGAGCGTCGGTCTGATCAATATCGCTGTCTACCTACCCGGTACCGGCCGCGTACGCCGCCGCGGACATCAGCGCCATCAACAGAAGTGGCAGTGTGCTCTTTCCCACGATACTCTCCTCTTTCTCTTTCCGAAAGGTGACGAATACCGTCCCCCGAGTCAACGATGGAGATCACCCACGCTGCCCCGCTGCAATCTGACGGACTTTCGCGATTGGGGTACCACGCCTCAGAGAATAAACGTTCAGAGAGATGTCAATATCGGCTCTGGCCGGACGTCGTATGGGCAGGAGGCGCAGCTCGGCGGCTTCTACCTCATAGAGGCGACAGACCTGGATGCGGCGATCGCAATGGTGAGGGACCTGCCGCTCGGCTAATCGTGGTTTCCGGGACGGTCTGTTTTGCTTGGCAATCGAAAAGGTCTCCGACGTGAAGCATGAACGTCCTTAAGCCCGTCTATACCTATGTGAGTATGGATGTCTCTGTGGCGACTATGGCGACGAGTCGGTGCGTTCCACGCGAAAGATTCTCGTTCAGTTCGATAGATTGTCGTGAGCGAGACAGAAAGATAGACTATGGTCATGGACGCAGTCGAGAAGTTGAAACGGAAAGGGATCTCCATCGACATCCGAGCTTTGTCGGCTGTGGCGAAGGAATACGGCATTTCGGAGCTGTCAGTATTCGGCTCGGCAATCCGAAACGACGACTCAACCCCGAACGATGTCGATCTTCTCGTTGTCTTCGAGCGCGATCGAGACGTTTCGCTTTTCGACGTGATGGAATTGGAGGCGACCCTCACCGAATTATTCGGTCAACCCGTTGATGTTGTAGAGCCGGCGTCTCTTACCAACCCGATACGTCGACAGAACATCCTCGCCAGTGCGGAACGACTCTATGCCGCTTGAAGAACGCGATCTGTCGTACCTCATAGATATGGCGCACGCGTGCCGCGACATAATGGAGTTCGTGTCAGGAGTCACGTACGAGCAGTTTGAGAACGAGAAGATGCGAAAGCTGGCCACCGAACGTCAGCTTGAAGTACTCGGTGAAGCGGCGAATCACGTCTCGAAGGTTACTCAGGAACGATTCGAGAACATCGAGTGGGCTAAAATCATCGGTTTGCGCAACAAACTCGCCCACGATTATGGGGAGATTCTCGCGCAACGTGTTTGGAATATCGTTCAAAACAACGTCTCGGCTCTCTACAGACAACTCATCGCTATCGAAGAGCTGAAACGATGGATTCAGTAGATAGTGGCCCGTGATCAAACAAAGTCTATGACTGGGACAACTGTCCCCGATGAAGCTTGGCGCCGGGTCAAACCCCTTGGTGCCACACTGCCATCCCGAAAGACTGATGTAATCCTTTTCGGAATACGCTTTAGAGCTGCCCGAGAGAGGACTCGAACCTCCGCACTATTTGCGTATACGCCATATACGCTGGGAGATTTTGTTGTATTTTTGTTGTAACCTGTGCGCGCGAACAGGACTACGACGTACCCGATGAGGAACGACCAATGACTGCGAAAGAGATGATTAATGAGATCGTGGCGTTGCCCGTTGAGGATAGGATCGCCGTTGCCGAAACGGTATTGCGAAGTCTTAATGCTCCGGACAGCGAGCACGATACGGAATGGGCAGCCGTTGCCAATCGGCGGCTGCGTGATATACGGGAAGGGCGGGTTGAATCGGTCTCGCTTGAAGACGTGAAGAGCTCGGCAGCACGTCGGTTTTCCTCTTGAATACTCGCTTTCATCCTGAGTCATTTGCCGAATTCAACGAAGCTATTGATTTCTACGAAGAGCGGGAATCCGGTCTCGGAGCTTAGTTCGCTACGGACATCTTCGGCGCGATCGACCGAGCGATTGCGTTTCCTACGGGCTGGTCGGAAATTGCGCCAGGAATACGGAGATGTCAGACACAACGGTTTCCGTAGGGAATTCTCTATAGCATTGAATCCACCGACGTCCTTCTCATACTCGCTGTTATGCACCTACACCGGGAGCCAGGGTATTGGAAAGACAGGCAAAATGAGCCGTAAGCGCAACCGCTCCAGGTCTCAGTTGAGCGTCTCTCGACCGGCCCGATCCCGCTGCCCGGATCATCATCACAAGAAACTGTTTTACTTTTGTTGTGCGCCGCCGACCGAATGAGCAAAGAAAAAGCCTTCCTTAAGTAAGGAAGGCCGTAATTCAGTACAGACTAATACGTTATAACTGCCCGAGGGGAGACTCGAACTCCCACATCCGTAAGGACACTAGACCCTGAATACTGCACTATTTGCGTATCCTGCATATACGGCCTGTATGAGCCGAAATCACCGTCTGACCGGCCCGTTTTCTCATATGCGCCATATACGCTGTGAGATTTTGTTGTATTTTTGTTGTAACTCCGGCGGTGCTACCGGTGACTGTAGGCAAGTGGGACAACGGGCTCGGTTAATTGTGCTTACCGGGACGCTACCAGCGGAACTTTCAAACCGCTGTGGACAATAGACCGACAAGCGGTCTCCGGTGACCTTTCGTGGCATCGTCGGGCTTCGCATCTTCGGCGAGGTGAGGGCGGCGGCTACCAGCAACGGACTGCATGATCGTGTCCGGCAGCAGGAGTACGGGCGCTGAGGAGTCTACAATATGCAGGATGACTGATGGTAGGGGCAGCCACAACAACCCTTTTGTACCCCCAACTCTACCGATCAGGAACCCAACTCGCGAACAACTACCGAAAGCGGTCGGCAACGCCGGCCTTCATGATCGGCATGGCAGAACTCCTTATAGTAAGGATATCCCCACACGCCAAAATGAAGTTCCTCTTCCGGCGTAAGTAGCTATTTCAGAACGTTATCGACAGACTGAGCAGATCTTGCCGAGGCGCGGTGAAATCGCTGCTTACTACGGAATCGAATCCTTCCACCCAATCGATGAACTCATCCCATGCGGGCTTTTTTGTGCCGTCATGATAGCGCAAGAGTCCCATAGTGTTTAACGTTTCGGCGAACTGGTTGATAAAAGCTGTGTCCAGGTCTTCCTCTTCAAGGAGATCGCTGAATATCTGCGTGGTATCCGGCGACCAATCTACCATCTGGAAGACATAAGCAGCCCGCATCCGGTCGTGGTTCTGCATCTCTCCAAAGAAGATTTCGAAGAACCTGCGCTGAGTCTCCTCACTGCTGTTCAGGTAGGTCTCTTCCGGGTAGCTATCCGGATAGTCCTCCGTATAGCCCGACCACATTCCCAGTTCCTGAATCACGATGTTCTTGTCCCCGGACGCCCTGAGCATCCTCCGAATATCAGATATGATCTGGTCTTCCGAGTTAGCGGCGTAGTAGGGCGAGCCATCACCACGGAAATCACCTCCATAGAAGTTGAAGGATGCCACGTCGCAGGCTGCGAGAATCTCATCAATGCCCGGCTTGTCGGTACCCAGGCTGCCTTCAGAAAAGGTAACGGTAACCGCCATTCTTTCGTCCAGCTGGTGGATATGATTCTTCACCTCCAGCAGAAACGTGAGAATCTCATTGTGCAGATCGGAAACCTCTCCGAAAGAGTCCTCGGCTTCGTTGCTGATGGAGATAAGATACCCGTCGTATTCCACCAACAATGGAATGACCCAGTCCATCACGTTTTTGAAACGCTGAATGAACTCCGGGTCATCAAAGCTCGTTTCCTCCAAGTCCTCAGGCACTACCGCTTCGCCGGCGTCAAAAGCCGAGATCAACAGAAACGTCTGAAGCCCCTGATCCTTCATTTCCTCTAACCGTGACTCTAATGCCGCCTTGTCAAACGAGTTCTTGGCTGGTTCCAGTTCCGGCCAGTCGATTTGCAGCCGGGCAACGGACATTCCGGCATCTACTGCCTCTTGCCACCTTGCTGCCATGGCTGTCGTGGTATCCTCCGGATTGTCTGGATTGAATCCCTCGATAATGCCTATTCTATTGTTGCCGCGGAGAAGAGGAAGCTCGCGCGCGACAGAGTCATCTGGTGGATTTGCACCATTGCTCATGCATCCCGAGACAAGTGCTACGACCATTGCGAGCACAACATGCATCTTCATACAGACCCTCCAATTTTGGGTCGATAGACCTCGCGGTAGTCACCGATTCAGTCTCCGACGTAGTCATTGAACCGGTTTCTGGGCTGCCAGCATCTCGACCGTCGTGC
>CAZLDK010000153.1:0-8058 GCA_964558285.1 uncultured Spirochaetaceae bacterium
ACCGCCCGGGAGTCACCGACCCCGTTGCAGTTACCATTCGGGACGCCGTCCGACGGGGCGCACCCGACCTCGACTCGTCCGTCACCGACATCCGCACCGCCACCCAGTACCGCCTCTCGTTCGTCCCAGCCACCGGCGGCAACCCGGCCGCGACCGAAATCCCCGCCACCCTCGAAGAGCTCGCCCGGCGCCTCCACAACCCCCTCATCCAAGACGCACGAAACCTTTCCGCACCCAACGAGACCCTACCACCGGAGTACCCCGGTGTATCTGTCGCGACAGACGCCGCCGAGACCTTTGCCCGAACCTTCCCCATCACCGGCATGACCGACCAGGAGCTCCTCGGTCTTTCGCAAGAGCGGCTCCTCGCCCTGACCCTCGAGGAGATGCAGGCGATCCAGCGCTACTTCCGCCGCTCCGAGGTCCGGGAGGTTCGCCGGAACCATGGCCTCCCGGAAGAGCCCACCGACTGCGAGCTCGAGATGCTTGCCCAGACCTGGAGCGAGCACTGCAAGCACAAGATCTTTCAGGCCCGGGTCCACTACCGGGAAACCAACGGCGCCGCGGAAACAATAGACGGCCTCTTTGGCACCTACATCCGGAGCACCACCGAAGAGCTTCTCCCGACCCGGAACGACGTCCTCTCGGTCTTCCACGACAACGCCGGAGTAGTCTCCTTCGACGAGGAGCTTGCCCTCTGCTTCAAGGTCGAGACCCACAACTCCCCGTCGGCCCTCGACCCCTACGGTGGGGCGATTACCGGCATCGTTGGGGTAAACCGGGACATCCTCGGTACCGGCCTCGCGGCCAAACCCATCTTCAACACCAACGTCCTCTGCTTCGGCCCTCCGGACATCCCCGAAGTACCGAAGGGGCTTCTCCATCCCCGGCGGGTCCTCGAGGGAGTCCACCACGGCATCGTCGACGGCGGGAACCAGTCCGGAATCCCGACCGTCGCCGGCGGCTTTCTCTTCGACCAGAGCTTCGTCGGTAAGCCCTTGGTCTTCTGCGGAACCGGCGGGCTCCTCCCCCGGCGAGTCGGCGGCCGAGACGGCTTCGTCAAGGAGATCGAGCCCGGGGATGTGGCGGTCATGGTCGGCGGGCGGATCGGCAAGGACGGCATCCACGGGGCCACCTTCTCCTCCCTCGCCCTCGACGAGACATCGCCTGTTTCGGCGGTCCAGATCGGGGATCCCATCACCCAAAAAAGAATGACCGATTTTCTCTTGGAAGCCCGGGACCGGGAGCTCTTCCGCGCCCTCTCCGACAACGGAGCCGGGGGGCTCTCCTCCTCCCTCGGGGAGATGGCCGAGCTCTCCGGAGGCGTTCGGGTCTTCTTGGAGCGCTGCCCCCTGAAGTACCAGGGCCTCGAGCCCTGGGAGATCTTCGTCTCCGAGTCCCAAGAGCGGATGAGCGTCGCGGTCCAGCCGGAGCACCTGGACGCCTTCGTCGCCCTCGCCGAACGCCACGGCGTCGAGGCCACGGCCATCGGGGAGTTCACCGCCGGCGGGTTTGTCGAGGTCTCCTACGCCGACACTCCTGTGGGCCTCGTCGACCTTGAGTTCCTCCATGACGGCAACCCCCAGCTTGAGCTCGAGGCCCTCTGGCCCGGCCCGGGATACAACCCCGGCCCAGCGTCTGAGTCCGGCCCCCAGCCGGCCGCCGGCATCCCGGACGGCCCTCGAGCCGAGACTCCGGCCCCCGACGTAACCCCGGAATCGACCTTGCCCCCGGACTGGCAACAGCCCGATTCCCTCCGGGCCGACCTTCTGGCCCTCCTTGCCGACCCGAACATCGGGTCCCGGGAGGCGCTTATCCGGCAATACGACCACGAAGTCCAGGGCCGTTCGGTTACCAAGCCCTTCGGGGGCTCCGGTGCCGACGCCCCGACCGACGGTGCGGTTCTCTTTCCCCGGTACGATAGCTCCCAAGCCGTCGCCGTCTCCCACGGCCTGGCTCCCTGGGTCGGCGACTACGACACCGAGCTCATGGCCCGGTACGCCGTCGACGAGGCGGTCCGGGCCCTCGTCGCCCTCGGGGCTCATCCCGACCGGATATCCGCCCTCGACAACTTCTGCTGGTGCGACCCGGTCGCCACCCCGGAGAACCCGGAAGGCGCCTACAAGATGGCCCAACTGGTCCGGGCCTGCCGGGGCCTCTCCCAATCCTGTCTCGCCTACGGGGTCCCCCTCATCTCCGGAAAGGACTCGATGAAAAACGACGCCGTCGTCGAGGGCAAGCGAATCTCCGTCCGGCCGACCCTCCTCGTAAGCGCCCTCGGAATCGTCCCCCGGCCGGTCCCCGGCGCGTCGACAGACTTCAAGACCCCGGGTGACAAGATATACCTCCTCGGCGACGTCCCGGGGCCCGCCGCGGGCGGCGACCGTCCGATCCTCGGTTGCTCGGCTTACGAGCGCATCAAACTCCCCGAAACGAGCCCCTTCCATCGCCGCCGGGGCTACCTCGGGGTTCCCCCGCGGTTCGACGGCGCCCAGATGGCCGCCGCCAAGGCGCGGTACGCCCTGGTCCACCAGGCACTCACCGAGGGGCTCATCGCCGGTATCCACGACCTTTCAGACGGCGGCCTCGGGGTCGCCCTGGCCGAATCCGCCGTCGGTGGACGCCTCGGCGCCCGGGTCACGCTACCGTCCAACACCGGCGGCACTCCAGCCGCCGCCGGCTCCAAAGCCGCCGCCTCGAAAGCCGCAGCCGCCGCCGACAGCCCGGCGGCCGCTGCCGCCACGGCACCCTCCCCGGCGGAGGCCCTCTTCTGCGAGGCGCCGGGACGCTTCCTGGCATCCGTGCCCCGGGACAAGGTCGACCGCTTCGAGAACCTCCTCGACGGCTCCGGCGTAACCCTCCTCGGGGACGTCGTCGCCGAGCCCGAGCTTCGGATATCCTTCGCCGGCGTGCCCAGCTCGGCCACCGCTCCCAGCTCCGCCCCGGAATCGACCCCCGCGCCGCCGCCGGTAACCATCGCTCTCGAGGACTTGGTCGACGCCTGGGAGTCCACCGGCTTCGGGCGCCCGGAGCATGCCCCGGTCGCCACCCCGACCCCCGGCGCGCCCCGTGGCCCCGAAACCGGCCCCGGGCCAGCTGCCGACCGCGGCCGCAGCCAGACCGCCGGCCCCGGCCTCGAATCCGCCCCCCCGCCGGAGGCGGGCCGACCAGTAGGGGTCCTCACCGGCTTCGGAATCAACGCCGACGTCGAGCTGGCCGAAGCCTTCCGGAGCGTCGGCGCAACGGTGGTGGCCCTTCACCTCGAAACGCTTTTCGCAGACCCCGACCGCCTTGAGGACCTCGGCATTCTCGCCTTTCCCGGTGGCTTCTCCTACGGCGACCATCTCGGTAGCGGACGGGCCCTCTCCTTTCTCCTCTCCCGGCGTCTTGGCGATAGGATTCGGCGCTTTGTCGACGACGGCGGGTTGATAATCGGTATCTGCAACGGGTTTCAGGTGCTGACCAAGCTCGGGCTCCTCCCGGGACTCGACGGCGGGGCCCTCATCTACAACGACACCGGCGTCTTCGAGGACTCCTGGGTTCGCATCGCTCCCGAGAACGCCAACTCCTCGCCCTGGCTCGCCGGCCTCGAGGCGATGGACGTCCCGGTCCGCCACGGCGAAGGACGCTTCTACGCCCCCGAGGGTACCCTCCGGAAGCTAACGGAGGCGGGACAGGTGGCCTTTCGCTACCTCGGGCGCAACCCGAACGGCTCCCTCGGTGACATAGCCGGGATTACCGACCCTACCGGACGCGTCTTGGGTCTGATGCCCCACCCGGAAGCCTTTCTCCGGCGGGAGAATCATCCCCTCTGGCACTCGGGAAAGGCCCCGATTCCCCCCTTGCGCCTCTTCGCCAACGGTCTCCGGAGCGCCCCCAGGGCTCGAAAGGGCTCCTAGGCCCCGGGGAGCACTCCCTTGCGATTGCCCGCTGCCGCGATTTCTGCGATGATTTCCCACTATATGAACATAGGACTGATAGGTCTCGAAAAGGCGGGCAAGACCACCATCTTCAACGCGCTAACCGGGCAGGCTGCGGAGGTCGGCAGTTACGGCGGTCGGAACGTCGAGCCGAACCGGGCGATCGTCGACGTCGCGGATTCTCGGGTAGATCGACTCTCCGAGATCTACGAGCCCAAGAAGACGGTCTACGCGACGATCGAGGTGGTCGATTTCGCCGGCTTGACGGCGGAGGCGGCGAACCAGGGCGTCTTCTCGAGCGAGGCGATGGGTCTAATAAAGGCCGGCGATGCCTTGGCGCTGGTGGTACGGAACTTCTCCGACGCGGTGGTCGACGAGACGCAGGGGCCGGCGGATCCGCGGCGAGACGTGGAGAAGGTGGCCGGAGAGTTGATCCTCGGGGACCTGATCGTCGTCGAGCGGCGCCTCGAACGGATCGAGGGCGATCTCCAGAGGGGGAAAAAGACCCCGGCCCTCCAAGGCGAGCAGAAGGTGCTATCCCGCCTCCAGGAGGCTCTTTCCGAGGGGCGCCCGGTCGCCAAGGTGGAGCTGACGCCGGAGGATCAGAAGTCTATCGCCGGGTTCCAGTTTTTGTCGCAAAAGCCGCTCTTTGTCGTTCTGAACTCCGGCGAGGAGCTTTACGGCAAGAATCCGGACATCGTTGCGGAGCTGAAGCAGCAGTACCCGGTCATCGAGTTCTCCGGCAGCTTCGAAATGGAGCTCGGGGCGATCGAAGACGCGGAGGAGCGGCAGATGTTCATGCAAGAGGCGGGAATCGAAGAGTCGGCCCGGGAGCGGCTTACCAAGTTCGCCTACCATGCTCTCGGCTACTTGAGCTTCTTTACTGTCGGGCCCGACGAGGTTCGAGCCTGGACCATCCGCCGGGGCGGGAACGCGGTGGACGCCGCAGGGGCGATCCACTCCGACCTCGCCCGGGGCTTCATTCGGGCGGAAGTGTTTACCTATGACGATCTTGTCGAGCTCGGCTCTGAGAAGGCCATCAAGGAGAAGGGCCGACTTCGGGTCGAAGGAAAGACCTACATCGTCTCGGACGGGGACATCCTCAACGTCCGTTTCAGCGTCTAGACCGACGAAAGCTCCGACTCGATAATCTCGATGACCAGGGCCGTGGGAACGGGTTTGGTTAGGAGCTGTGCCCCCCGGATCCCGCTAATCTCCTCGATCAACTCTGCTTCCGGATATCCGGTGACGAAGACGATGGGGGTATCGGAGAAACTGCGTAGCGACCGGGCGGCGTCGATTCCGGTCACCTGGTCCGCTAATCGAACATCCATAACGATAAAGCTGGGCGTCAGCTCTTTGACCGCAAGACCGACCTCGGCACCCCGACTTACGACCCTGGGCACGGTATAGCCTGCCAGCTCGAGGGCGCGCTTCAGAGTGACAGCAACAATCGCCTCATCTTCAACGACGAGAATGGTAGCTCTGGGGTGGGTGTTCCGTTCAGTCATTACCGCCTTCTTAGAATCTACACCCTTCTATCGTAGGTTTCAGGGGGAATGATTAGCTGCCATCGGGTGCCGTCGGAAGAGTCGAGTTCCAAGGAGCCGCCGAGCTGTAGCTCTACGATGTGCCGTACGGTCTGGACTCCGAGGGTATCCAGCTCGGTGGGTGACGTTCCGCCCGAGAAACCGACGCCGTTGTCGCCAACCGTTAGCTCAATCTTGCCGGAAGGTCTCTGCCGTAGCCAGATCTCGACGCGGCCCGGGCGGCCCCCGGGGAAGGCATGCTTGAGGCTGTTCGTCAGCAGCTCGGCGACGACCAATCCTAAGGGAATAGCGGTATCGATGAGGCAGCTTACCGACTCTGTGTCGGTGGCGATCTCGACGCGGACGGCCGCGTCCTCGTGGGATTCGAGGACCAGCTGCGCCAACTCTCCCAGGTACTCGTCGAGGGAGAGCTGTGAGATATCACCTGATTGATAGAGTTTGCTATGAACCAGAGCCATCGCGTAGATCTTGTTTTCGATTTCTCGAAGGATGCCCTGGGCTTGAGGGTCGGCGATCGACATGCCCCTCAAGGCAACCATCGAAGCGATAACCTGCATGTTGTTCTTGGTCCGATGGTAGAGCTCCTGAAGGAGCGTTTCCCGCTGTTCGACCGCCGACTGAAGATACTCCGTGCTCTCGACCTCCTGGGTCACGTCGAAGACGATGCCCTCGAGTTTAGTGACCGATCCGCTCTCATCGACGGAGATCGTGGTTCGGTCCTCGACCCAGCGCGCCGTCCCATCGGCACCGACGATTCGATACCGAGTGATGAAGCTTCCAGGAGCATCCCGGAAGTGCTGCGCAACCGCCTGGTCCACCTTTTCTCGATCCGCCGGATAGATCAGGTTTCTGTAGGGGATCCGTCCGTTGGTGAGCTCCTCCGGTTCGTAGCCGAAGCGACGAATGTTGCCGCTGACGTAGTCGACGGGCCAGTCCTCTTCGGCTCTCCACCGGAAAAGGACCATAGGGCTCGACTCGACAATAATCATCGCATCCTCGAGGAGACTCTGGAGTCTCTCCCGCTCTCGAGAGAGGTAGAGGCTGTGGAGCCCATAGGCGATTTCGTCGGCCGCAGCGGAGAACAGATTCGTACTTCCCGGTAGCGGTTTCGATGTCTTCGAAAGCGCGAGGATCAGATAGCCATGTAGGCGTCCGTGGTGCTCCAGGGGTCGTCGAATGGTGCTGTCCGTTCGGGACGATGGGGCTGTAAGAGTCCCCTTAGCGGCAAGGTGGGTGGCCCAGGGCTTCCCCCCCGGGTCGGTGAGGGTTATCCACGCCTTCTCGCAGGCTCCGGTGCCGACGATCACATCGCAGGCGTGCCCTGCCAACTCCTCCTCATCGACGGCGTCGGCGGCAGCGTGATTCAGCTTCTGTATCGTGTCGAGAACCAGGTCCAGCTCTTTGGAATCTCGCTTACGGGTTGCGGCGAGAACCACGATGAGGATCAAAACGAGTACAGAGGCTATCCAAAACTCGGAGTACGATGACCCTGCCCCGGCTTTAAGGAATTCCGGAGCGACGCCGGAGTTCATCGCTGCCGAGAGGTGGATTGGTAGAAACAGGAGTCCGAGGACCGCAGAGAGGGGTGCTGCCGGCCGTCGTGAGATTCTCATCATGATGGCTTAATAAAGTATAGTCTATTTATATTTTAGAGTAATGACAACGGGATAGTGATCGCTTCCCCAGGGTGCAGAGTTGTTGGCCCGGATGATCCTTCGGTCGCTTACCTCGAAGGCGTCGGAGACAAGAATATGATCGATAGCCGGGAGAATGTGGATACCGCGGTGGAAGTGATACGTCGTACCTCGAGGAGACACCGGCGAAAGCCCGAGGGGCCGGAATTCCCGAACGGCTGGAAACCACCTGAGGGCGTTGAAGTCTCCGAGGAGCACGACCGGCACATCTTGGCGGTCCCTCTCTTCGATTCGCCTCCGAACGAGATCGGCGGACCTCCGCCGGTTGGTAATGCTGCTGAAATCGAAGTGAACGTTGTAGACATAGAGGTGGGATCCGGCGAAAGAGTCTTCGAAGAGCGCCCAGGTTGCAAAAGAAGGCCATCGGCCGTTCCATGGTTGGCTGTAGATTGTATCCGGTGTCTCCGAGAAGAAGAAGAAGCCTTCATCCACCAGCTTTAGCCGGTCGCCTCGGTACGCGATTGGCTGCGTATTGGGAAAGACCTCTGGGTCGCCGGTGGCCGCAAAACTCAACTCCGGGAAGCGATCTTCGAGAAAACTCTGCTGAACGTTTTCCCGGTTGTAGTGGCCGCCGGCAAAGGTTTCCATCTCCTGAAAACCGATTATGTCGGCATTCGTTCCAGCTACCGCCCGAGCCGCCGCTTCCGACCGCCGGTCCCAGTCGAGATCCGTCTGTGCGGGGGCGACGTAGTGGACGTTGTAGGTGCCGACCGTAAGAGGCCGAGCCTCGGCACCCGGCCGGGCGGCCAGAGAAGCAGCCAGGAAGACGAAGAAAAGCGCAAGCGACCGGGGAGGCTTTGGGAAGACGAATTTCATAGCTAAAAGGTAATGTATCTTGTGGAGTGCTCCCAAGATTGTGTTTCTTAGGCACTCCACTCCCGCCGCTATCCCACC
>CAZLDK010000154.1:0-8049 GCA_964558285.1 uncultured Spirochaetaceae bacterium
CGGCGTCACGCCGGACTTTATCGTCGACGACGAGGCCGTCGTCGAGGGCGCATACCCCCGGACCGCCCGATTTCTCCTCGAACGCCTCGAGAATCCGGCCCTTGGGCGGCTCGTTTCGGCGCACGGCTTTTCCGAAGTAGTCCGTGACTTCTTTCTCCGGCGTCTCCGGGATGCATTCTTTCTGGGGCATCAGGTCGATGTGGGGGCCATGCGAGACGCCCAAGGGGCCGTCTTGGAGGAGGGGCTTCGATCCACCCGCTCCGAGATCGCTGGCCTCCTAGAAGAGCTCTCTCGGATCGACCTCCCAAAGACCCTCAAGGCTTCCGGGGATCGGGACACCGTGGCGGCCCTCGCGACGGAGGACTGGGCGACCCTTCCCCGGGAAGCGGCGCCCCAGCTTCTCGATACGGTCCGGGGCCTCCTCAAGCCCGGGGGAACGGCTAAGGCGCCGGAAGCCGTCGCGTACCGGGACACGATCGATCACCTTCGTCTTGCCGTGGATCAGGCGAAGGAGTACCTCCACACCCTCGCCCTCTCGGAAGATATCGAGAGCCTCTTTGGCGTTCTCGCGGAGTATCAAGAGGAGGTGCTCCGGTGGAAGCGCAGCAGCGGTGTTCTCGGGTACGCCGACGTCGTCTACGGCACCATGCGTCTCCTCGAGGAGGTGCCGGATCTCCTCGAATCGTACCGGAAGCGCCTCCGGCACATCCTGGTGGACGAGTTCCAGGATAACAACCCGACCCAAAAGGAGCTGATCTACCGTCTCGCAGGGCTGGACGGGGGTCCCGATGGGGCGGCGGCCGGGCCCGAAGCCGGCACCCAGGCCGCGGCCCCGAAGGGCATCCGGCTCTTCCTAGTCGGCGACGACAAGCAGTCGATCTACCGGTTCCGGGGAGCCGACGTCTCCCTCTTTCGATCGGTCATGGCGGACCTGGGCCGCCGGGGAGGCGCCTCAGTCATCCTTCCAACGAACTATCGGAGTGTCGACAGCCTTATCCGCTTCTACAACCGGGTCTTTCCGGAGATCTTTTCCGGGGTTCAGGAGTCCTTCGGCGACATAGCCGCCTTCCGCACCGGGGGGGCGCCGGAGAGTGTCCGGGTTCTCCTCCACGATAAGGACGACACCGGCTTAGCTGAGGCTTCCGGGGAGGATGTTCTCGAAGCCACCGAAAGCGAGGCCTACCATGTGGCACGGACAATACGAGAGCTCGTCGAAGGCGGAAGCTACACCTACGACGACATCGCGGTCCTGATGCGCTCGACTTCAAACCAAAACGCCTTCGAGCGGATGTTTCGGCACTTTCGCATCCCGTACCAGTCGAGGAGCCTCCGGGGACTCTTTAGCGAAGCCATCGTTTCCGATTTCTACTGGCTCCTCCGGCTCCTTCTCTATCCGGAAGACCGGCTCGCCTACGCGACGGTTCTGCGAAGCCCCCTCGTCGGGCTCTCCGACCGGGCCTTCGTCGAAGTGCTCAGCCGCGCCGAACCACCCTTTTCGCCCCAGTCGCTCTCGGAAGACGATGAGGTGCGCTACGCCGCCGGCGCTGCTCTCTACTCCGACCTCCGGGATGAGGCCCGATCGGCGGGGCCTTGTGAGCTCCTCGAGACGATTTGGTATCGCTATGGATACCGGTATCACTACGCCCGGAGCGCCCGGGGCCGTAGCTACCTCGAGCACTACGACTACCTCTACAGCTTCTGTCTGCTGAGGCCCACCGAAGGACTCCCCGAGTTTCTCCTGCGGCTCAAGGACCATCTGGGTGAGTACCGCCGAATATCGGAGCTTCGGGCGCCCCGAAGGTCGGCGGAAGGCCTCCAGTTGATGTCGATTCACCAGGCAAAGGGGCTCGAGTTTCCTGTGGTCGTCCTTGCCGACGCGTCGAACAAGGGGCGTCAGGACCGTCCGGGAGAGGGGCCCGCCTACAGAACCGAGGCCCACGGTATCGTCATCAACGCCGCCGCCGGAGCCGAGCGGCACACCCATGCCCTCGGGCGCACCGCTTCGAAAGAGGTAAACGAGCTCGGGCGAGAGGAGCTTCGGCGACTGCTCTACGTCGCCTGTACCCGGGCGGAGGACCAACTGATCGTCAGCGGACGCTTTTCGAAACGCGATCGTCCGAAGGAGGACAGCCTTTTGGGAGTTCTCCTCGAAGGAATGGGATACCCGGGAGGCCCCGAATGGACCCAGGGATCGGATCGTCTCGTCGATCCGGAGGGCATGTTCAGCATTGAGCGGCTACCCCGGGTACCTCGCTCCTTCGAGGCGCGCCGGAGAGAGGCGGTCCCGTCGCTCGCCGCGCTCTCCCGTCGGTTGGCCCCGGTGGTCCGCCCCCGACGGCTCTTTGCCCCCCGGGAAATAACGGTTACCGAGCTTTCGGAGCACTATTGGGGAGAGCGCCTAAAAGGCGCCGGAGAGGAGCCTGCTGTCGACCTCGACGGCGCCGAAGTCCTGCCCGCCCTGCAGATCGACGAGCTCTTGGCCGAGGGACGGCGTGAAGCCCTCTTCGGGGAGGTCGTCCACGCCGTCATCGAGTTCTTCTTCAGGTCCCGGCGGCTGCCGGAGGGCCCCGGGGAGCTGTCGATCGGTGACCTTGCCGCCATGGAATCCACAGAAGACCGCCGGCGGTTGTTTTCCGCCGCCCGGGACACCGCCGAGGGCTTTCTCCGGTCCGCCCCGGAGATAGGGCTTCCCGCCCTCGATTCGGTTCCAACCTCCCTCGAGGTTCGCAGCGAGACCCCCTTTCTCTTGCGCGGAGACGGCGGCGATGGACGGCTGTTGATTCGAGGCAAGATAGACCTCCTGCTACTCTTTCCCGACGAGGTCCGCATTATCGACTTCAAGACCGACCGGAAGTTGCTCCCGGAGCGTCACAGCCTGCAGATAGCCCTCTACTGTCGGGCCGCTCAGGAGCTCTTCGGGAGGCGGGCTACCGGGGCTCTGTACTACGTTCGTGGTCGGCGACTGGTCGAAGTAGCGGTGGAGAAGGTGCCCTCGGACCTCTCGGCGCTCCTTCGTTAACTTGTTTCTGACCTAAAACTTAACTATTCTTTAGCAAATCATGGCATTCATGGACTTCTTCCGTCCCTGGGGGCGGTTCTATTCTAGATGGGCTCTTGCGCAGTCCGGGGGAACGGTCGTCATCGGAGGGCTCTTTCTTTTGGGTGTCGATCGGCTCACAACGGCAACGATACTGCTCTTCTTCTACGGAATCTCCCTGAGCCTCTTGCTGGTTTCTGGACGTCATCCGGTGCGTCTTTGCAACGCTATTACCGCAACGCGTTGGTTGCTCGGGTTGGCCGCGATTGCCTGGATTCTTGGTCTCGAGCTGCTTTCCCTGCCCCGCAGCGGAGCGTTCCGCTGGGGCATCGCCGGACTTCTCACCGCTGCGGAGGCTACCGACGCCCTCGACGGCCACCTTGCAAGAAAGCGAGGACCGACGAGCTTCGGTGCAAAGTTGGACATGGAGACAGACTCGGCCTTTGCCTTTATCCTCTCCTTTCTCGCAGTTGCCTACTTCGGCATGCCGTCCTGGGTATTGGCAATCGGGCTCTTCCACTACGGCTATTTCCTTCTCTTTCGTTTTACCGACGAGCCGGAGCGGAGCGCCCCGGTGTACAAGGGGTTTGCGAAGAGTGTTTGCGCCTTTTTGATGATAGGCCTTATCGTCTCCGTGGCCCCCCGGATCAGCTACTCTACCAAGACGGCACTCAACGCCGTTTCCCTCGTGCTCTTGACCCTCTCCTTCGGCTGGGACCTCTACCTGCGTGTCGTACCACTCGAGGCGGTTCGTTCGTAACGCGGCGGCGCTGATCGGCCTGCTGGTCCTCAACGCCGTCGTTACCCTCTACCGGTGGTATCCGCCCGGGGCCCCGTTGCTTCTCCTGATTCCGGCACCGGAGGTGGTTGTTGCCGTCGGCGTCTTGGTCCTTCTCCTGCGACGGACAAACGCCGCAGCCCTTCGGTGGTGGGCTCTGGGAATTGGGCTTCTCCTGGCGCCCCTTAGTGCCTACGGAATCGGCGAAGCATTCTATCGCTACGTCTACCATGCCAGTTTCAACCCAAAGACCGACCTGGCCTTTATTCCTTCCTTCTTCAACATGCTGGCCGGGCGGGACCTTCTTGGCGGCCCTATCGTAGTAGCGACGACCCTCGTCCTCGGTGGGTGCCTTGCGGGGTGGGTACTCGGGCGCGTTCTCGGGGCCGCGGCTCGGCGGATCGCCACCTTTCCGTTTCTTCGTCCCCTGGCGATGGGGGCAGTGGTTCTCTCCCTCGTCGGTGCTCTCTGGGAACCGCCCTTGACCGTCCTCCTTGCCGCACGGCTGACGGAGCCCCCGGCGGCCGTCGATGCAGACGAGACGACGCCGGCGCCCGAAGGAGCCCGGGCGGAGGGTCCGGAGACGAGCATCTTCCCGGCCTTGGCGGACCGGGATGTTCGTATCTTTGTCGTTGAATCCTACGGCCACACCCTGTTTTCCAACGAAGAGCACCGTGTGCTGATAGAGCCGGTCTACGATCGTCTCGAAAAGAGGCTCTCCGAGGCCGGTTTTGCCTCGGCGTCACACTTCTTGAAGTCGCCGGCCTTCGGAGGGCGTTCCTGGTTGGCGGATGCAACGCTTTTGAGTGGTCTCTGGGTCGGGGATCAACAGCTCTTCAACACGATGCATACCAGCGGCGTAGTCACTCTGGTTTCCTTGATGCGACAGGCCGGCTACCACACGCTCCTTGCGGCTCCCGGCATGACCTATATCGATGAGGATTTCTTCGGCTTTTTTCCCTACGAAACCCGGCTTATTCAGGACGACTTCGATTATCAGGGGCGTAACTTTTCCTTCGGCGGAGGCATGACCGACCAGTTCCTGATAAACGCAGTTCGGTTGCGTCTTGCGGACCTAGAGGATCCCTCCCCGCTCTTCGCCAACTACATTCTGGTCTCGAGCCATGTACCCTTCAACGTTCTTCCTCCCTTTATTCCGGACTGGCAGAGCATCGGGGACGGGAGCGTCTACTGGGACCATCCCCGACGCATCTTCGACAACAACTGGCTCTCCGGGGGGGAGTATCCCGAAGGCTACACCGCTTCCATCGAATACGTCCTCGAGACCATCGTCGACTACCTGGTAACCTTCGTCGACGACGACAGCATCACCATCGTCGTCGGGGACCACCAGCCACGGATTCCCATTGCCGAGCCGGAGTCGACCTACTCGGTTCCGATCCACATTCTTTCCCGGGACTCGTCGTACCTGGAGAGCTACCGTGCTCGGGGCTTTATCGACGGCCTCGAAGGAAACCAACCGCTCCCACACCCCGGAATGGACGAGTTCTATCGGATGTTCGTCGACGCAGCCGTCGGGCGCGACGCTTCTAGGGCCGGTACTCGAAGGTCTCCAGGCGATAGCGGATAAGTCCCACCGTCAGCGCTCGCTGAAGAGCGTCTCCCCCGAGGAGGTTTTCCCACCACGGTGTCTTCTTGGCGAAGGGACGAAGGATCGGAACCGCCAGGCGAATCCGCAGGTCCCCCAGGCGGTTGAGCTTTAGGTGCGGGGTCAGATCGCGGCTCTCGATGCCGACGAGCCCGAGGGTGCCGAGGGAGGTCGCAAGCTCTTCCTGAGTGGCAAGGGTGTGTATGTGCCATCCTCTTCGGTAGTTTTCCAGGATTTCCTCTCCCGACTGGCTACCCATCCGGATACTCGACGCTAAACCGCGGGGGGAGGCGAGAAAATCGTCGCAGAAGTAGACCCGAGCCCCGGGCTTTAAGCGCGTCGTCAGGAGACGCATCAGGCGATCGGGATCCGGAGCGTGGACGAAGGATTCTATAAAGTAGGCGAAATCGATCGAGCCTTCGGGAATATCGTCGTAGACCTCCGGAGTGCAAAAGTCCCCGGTGGAGACGGCCAGGCGCGCCCTGAGATCCGGGGGGAGCTCTAGAAAGCGCTTCTCCGCGATCTCGGCTTGGGTCGAGCTGATGGTGATCCCGGATATTCGTGCCCTGGTGGGGCCGGCGATCCGGACCATGCTCGCGCCGACTCCACATCCAAGGTCGAGGCCCCAGGGTGCATCCGGAAAGGTGGCGGCCACGTCCGAGGAAATAACGTCGTGGACGTAATGGGCGGCTGCGGTGGCATCTTCTACCCTCGGCGCCCAGACCCCCCTATGGACTACTCCAAGGCTTCCCAGGCGACCGAATCGCAAGAAACGGCGCGTATTTCGGTCGTAGTAGTTTGCGACGTTCACGCTTTGCCCGGCACCTCAGCTTCACTATACTGTCGCCGGCGTTGTTTGTCCCAAAGTACTCACATTCGAACTTGTTTCATCTCATCTCCGGGCACGCGGTATCGACCCTCGGAAGCAGCGTCTACCTTCTCGGCGTAACCCTCTACTTGAAGGATCTAACCGGGTCCGGGGTCGTGCTCGGGGTCTATCACTTTTTCGCGTTGCTGCCCACGGTGCTCATCGGCCCCTTCGGCGGCGCCGTCGTCGACGCCTTTTCCCGACGGAGACTTCTCGTGGTCTCCGACCTGGCCCGAGGGGCGTTGATGCTGGTCCTGGCCCTCGTCGTCTGGATACATCCGGAGGCCGTGGGCGCGATCTGGGGTCTGACCTTTCTCGGAGGCTTCGCTCACGCCCTCTTCGTGCCCGCCGCCCGGGCGATTCTCCCGGAGATCGTTCCACCGGATCGCCTCCGTCGGACCAACGCAGTCCGGACCGGAATAACCCAAATCGCCAATCTGGCCGGTAACGCCCTCGGGGGAGTCGTCTATGTTCTGTTGGGACTACCCCTGCTCCTTCTGGTCAACGGGCTCTCTTTCGTCGCTTCGGCCTTCGAGGAGAGCCGGATCCGGACCCCGGACACCGAGGGAGGCACAGCTCCTCGGTCGCCGGTGCCCCTGAGCCGTCTTCTCCGGGACGCCGGAGAGGGGCTGCGGTTTGTAGTGCATCACCCGGGAATCCGGACCCTCGCCGTGACGGGATCTGCGGTCCAGTTTATCGCGCCCCCTCTGGTCCTCTCGCTTCCCTTCGTCGTCGCCGACGTACTCTCCCTTCCGGAGCGCTATCTCGGTTACTACTTTGCGCTGATGCTCGCCGGTGGCATCCTCGGCTTTGTCCTCCTTTCCCTCGCGAAACTCTCCCACCAGGGGGAATACCGGACCTTCTTCGGCTCCCTGCTGCTTTTCTCTGCCGCTGTGGGGACCGGGGGGCTCTTCCTTTCCCCGGTGGTCCTCGCCATTGTGCTTCTTCTTGCAGGATTCTCGATAGGCGTCGCCACGGTGCTGGTACACACGGTAATTCAGCGCTCCGTGGGCTCGGAGAAGCAGGGGAGGGTCTTTGCGATTATCGAGATGATGGCGGGCTCTTCGGCGCCGCTGGCGTACCTCGCCGGGGGAATCGTCATCGACCTGGTTCTGACCGAATTGCGATCGCTCTACCTTATCGTCGCCGTGATGGTCGGCTTCGTCGCCCTGGTGGCGGGGCTCAACTCCCGGCTCCGGGCGCTCTTTCTCGCCGAAACACCACCGTAGCCGAGGGCTCCGGGGTCCCCGCGATTGATACCCCCCCTTCGATCGTGTTAGTTTTGCTCCCGGTGAGCAATTCTCCTCTCCCCGCCGTCGACCTCTCCCCCCAACAAGCCCTGGCGACACGTCTCGTGGACGCTCTGGAAACCGTTATCCGGGGAAAGACGCAGGAGCTTAGGAAGGTCGTGACCTGTCTTCTGGCTCCGGGCCACCTGCTGATCGAGGACCTGCCGGGTCTCGGGAAGACCACCCTTGCCAAAGCGGTTTCCCGGCTCATCCAGGGGGACAACGGGCAGGGGATCGTGTTTCGCCGCATTCAATTCACCCCGGATCTTCTCCCCTACGACATAACCGGCGTCGACGTCTTTGACCCCGACCGAAAAGAGTTCGTCTTTTCGCCGGGCCCGGTTTTCGGGAATATCATCCTGGCCGACGAGGTGAACCGCTCGACGCCGAAGGTGCAGTCGGCTCTCCTCGAGGTAATGGCGGAGCGGCAGGTTACCGTGGGCAACAGGACTCATATCCTCGACCCCC
>CAZLDK010000155.1:0-7993 GCA_964558285.1 uncultured Spirochaetaceae bacterium
TCGGATTTTCAGCGGAATCGGGGGATCATGGGGCCGTTATGACTATTCCGATGAGGGATAGATGCCGTAGGACGCGAAGTCGATGGCCCCCTTGTCGATGTCGGTCGCGAAAATTTTGACGTCATTCGTCAGGTTGTTCTCTTCGACGTATTCCGCCAGCAGAATGGCCAAACTGTAGGCCTCCTCCCCGGTGGAGCAGCCGGCGACCCAGACCCGAACTTCCTCGTCCGCGGTCTTGCTCGCGAAGAGGGCCGGAACGACCTGTTCCCGAATGATGCGAAAGGCGTCCTGATCCCGGAAGAACTTGGTAACGCCGATCAGAATCTCTTTGAAAAGGGTTTGGACCTCTCCGGGGCTCCGCTCCAGCAGCTCGACGTACTTCTTGATGTCAGTGACCTGGTTTATCCCCATCCTCCGCTCGACTCGGCGAAGAATTGTCGACTCCTTGTAGAAGGAGAGATCGACCCCCGTTTTTCGCTTGATCAACAGAAACATCTTGGAGAGGCTGTTGCTCGCCGTCAGCTCCCGGGCCGGATCGTCGTGTTTGAGGGTGATGTTTCCCTTGACGAAGCTCTGCAGCTCCTCGGCGAGCTGTTCCGGGGGGAGGACGTAGTCGACGATGCCGGTGGCAATCGCGCTCCGGGGCATGCCGTCGAACTTGGCGGTCTCTTCGTCCTGAACCATAACGATGCCGCCGGCTTCCTTTATGGCTCTGACCCCCCTGGTTCCGTCGCTGCCGGTTCCCGAGAGGATGACGCCTACGGACTTCTCCCCGGCGTCTTCTGCGAGAGATTGGAGAAAGATGTCGATCGGTAGGTTGAGGCCTTGTTCCTGCTGTGTAAGGAAGAGCTTGCCCCGGAAGACGGTCATGTTCTTCTTCCGGGGGATAAGGTAGATCGCGCCGGGGGCGATTTCCATTCCGTCTTCCGCCTGGTAAATGGTCATTGCGGTGTGCTTCGACAAGAGCTCTCCCATCAGGCTTTTGTAGTCCGGGGAGAGGTGCTGGACGATGACGAAAGCCATGTTGAGACCACCCGGCATGTTGTCGAAAAAGGTCTCTATGGCTTCGAGGCCCCCGGCGGAGGCACCGATACCCACGATGTGGAATTCGGCGGGGCTGCTATTCTGACGGCTACCGTTATCCGACACGAAGTGCTTCCTTAAGAGGTTTTCTCGAGAGTTCGACCTACGGTGCCGAGGACGGCGCTCCGGGTAAAGGGCTTGCCGATGTAGTCGTTCATTCCAGCCGCCATAAAGGCCTCCCTGTCACCTTTCATCGCGTGAGCCGTAATCGCTACCACCGGGACCGAGGCGTCGACTCCGCCGACGGTGCCCCCTCGAATTCTCTTTGTCGCCTCGATGCCGTCCATCTGGGGCATCGAGATGTCCATAAGCACGAGGTCGTAGCTGTCGGCCCTCAGGGCATCCAAGGCATCGCGGCCGTTGGAGACGCAGGTTACGTCCGCGCCGGCCTTTTCGAGAATGGTCCGAAGAACCAAGACGTTGATCGCGTTGTCCTCTGCCACGAGGATACGCGCCTTAATCGTCCCCTCTTCGGGGTCCCGGGTCTCACCGGCAGCGCCGGCGCTTTCGGCCTCGAGGGTTTCCGTCGTGATGTCGGCGATGGGGAGGGGCAGTGAGAAAAAGAAGTGGCTTCCCGCCCCGGGAGAGCTGTCGAAATAGACCTGTCCTCCCAAGAGCTTCGCAAGCTGTCGCGAAATAGTGAGGCCGAGGCCGGTTCCCCGGAACTCCTTGGTGTAGGCGCTATTCCCCTGGGTAAAGCTTTCGAAGATCTTCTGCCGTTCTTCTGCGGATATTCCGATGCCCGTGTCTGCAATCTCGAAGGTTACGTCGAGGGTCTGGTCGGACACCGGTTTGGCTGCGGCCCGGAGAGCAATGTGCCCCCGGTCGGTAAACTTGACGGCGTTGCCGATAAGGTTCACCAAGATCTGACGTATGCGGTTCTCATCTCCTACGAGGTAGTTTGGAAGTTGAGGGTCGACGTCGACAAAGAGCTTGAGCCCCTTCTCTTTGACCAGGGGCCGGAAGAGGGCCTCCACGGACGCACAGAGCCCTTTTACCTGGAAGGGTGTGTGCTCCAGGGGAAGCTTGTCGGCCTCGATTCGTGAAAGGTCGAGTACGTCGTCGATTATGGTTAGCAGAGACTTGCCGGACTCGAACAAGGCTTCGAGGTAGCTTCTCTGCTCTTCGGTAAGCTCCGTCGCGAGGGCCAGCTCCGCCATTCCCAAGATGCCGTTCATCGGCGTTCTTATTTCGTGGCTCATATTCGCCAAGAAGGTTCCTTTTGCTCGGTCTGCGGATATCGCTTCTTCCTTGGCGACGATCAAATCGTCCTCTGCCTTCTTTCGATCGGTGATGTTGGTCACCGTCATAAGGCATTCCTCGCTACCGTCGGCCCAACGGTTCAATACGCTTTCGAAACGTCCCCATAATTGGCGCCCCGACCGGGTGACGATGCGCATCTCGGCGCTCTGAGGATTTCCCTGGCGAAAAACGGTGTGTACATGTTGAAAAAAGGTCGCGTGGTAGTCCCGGTGCAAATAAATTACGAAGGGTTTCTGGGATAGTCGGTCCTGGTCCGCCTCGATCATGGCGGCGCCGTGGCGGTTTGCCGTCTGAACGAGACCTTCGGCGTTTACCACGAAATAGCCCACCGGGGCGTTCTCGAAGAGAATCTCGAGGCGACGGCGGGCCTGCTCGAGCTCGGCTTCGCTCTTCTGCAGCTCGTCGTTTTGCATCTCGAGCTCGACCTGGTGGATCCGGAGCTCGTACAGGAGCTTCTCCCGATCCTCGGTTGCTTCGAGCTCCTTCCAGTCTCGGGCTACTTCCTCCGCCTTTTTGCGTATGTATTGCCCATCATCTCTTTTTTCCTGCGGCACCACATGTCCTGAAGCGTGTTTTATCTGGCCTAAGTATAGATACCCAGAGGCAGGATTTCCAACCGATTTCTGAATCTATGCGTTCTTGTCGAGTGACGAAAGGAACTCCAGGAGTGCCGCGTGGTCGTCGAAGCGTGGCAACGTCGGGTAACGCTCGGCGATGGTGTCCGGGGAGCGAAAAAGCACTCCTTGGTCCGCCTTGACGATCATCGCCAGGTCATTGAATGAGTCGCCGACGGCGCAGATCCGGAACCCCAAGGCTTGGAGCGCCGTTACGGCTTTGCGTTTGCCGTCCTCCTGCCGCAACCGATACCCGGTTATTCGCCCGTCGGCGTCGACAACGAGGTTGTTGCAGAACATCGTGGGATAGCCGAGCTTGGGTTTAATGGCCTGCCAGTACTGGGCGAAGGTATCCGAAAGGAGAATGACCTCCCGACGCTCTCTCAAGGAACAAAGAAACTCTGTGGCCCCGGGGAGCGGCTCCAAACCGTCGATGACCCCCTGGATGTCGCGGATGGTTACACCGTGCTTGTCGAGAACGCCGAGGCGATACGTCATAAGCTCGTCGTAGTCCTCTATCTCTCGGGTCGTGAGACGCAGTTCGGGGATCGACGTGCGTTCCGCGACGGCAATCCATATTTCGGGAAAAAGTACCCCCTCGAAATCGAGGCAGATGAGCCACATGCGCTGTTCCTCCGGCGCCCCAGTTATAACACTGGAGCCTCGAAATGGCTACTCACTGTACTTAATCGTGGGACCGACCGGGGTCAGGGCTGCGGCCTGCTCCAAGGAGGAGCCGTCAAGATCGGGGTGCCGGTCGACCTCCGGGGCCCGCATCATAACGGCAAGACGTTGAATCGACGACAAAATGAGCGTCTTTTCCCACTCCTCGAGGGCCTCGAATTTCTGGACGAACTCCTCTTGGAGAAAGGTCGGATTGGCTGATAGGAGTTTCTCGCCTTTTTCGGTCACCTGGAGAATCACCTTTCTCTTGTCGGCCTCGCTGCGATAGCGAACGACCAGCTCCTTGGCCTCGAGGCGATCGATAATCGTCGTAACCGTGGCCTGGCTCAGACTGACTCGCCGGGCAAGCTCCCCGATGGTGATGTAGGGGTCCAGAGCGATCTCTCGCATCGCGACAAGCTGGGGTCCGGTCAGGCCGAAGTTCTTCGATAGGTACTTCGACTGGATATCGATAGCCCGAATAATCTGTCTAAGGGTGTTGAGTACCTGCTCGCTGACGTTGCTGCTGCTCTGCACTTTTGGCTCCCAAGGGACAGTATCATTTTGATCGCGATTGGGGCGAGGGATGTATCTCCTCCTCCGGGTCCATCACAGCGGCGATGTATTGGAGGGTCGAGAGCAGCTCCGTCCTCTGCCACGGTTCCATCTCCCCAAGGCGTCGGACGAAACAGTCGTGGAAGGGTTGAGGGCCCCGCGATAGGACCTCCCTACCGCGGTCCGTCAGCCCGACGAGCACCTGACGCTTGTCGCTCTCGGAGCGCTCTCGAAGGACCAATCCATGGTCTTCGAGGCGATCGACTATCGTGGTAACGGTTGCGCTAGTCAGGTTGATTCGAGCGGCCACCTGACCGATGGGAATATGACCGGAGGGGCCGACGGACGCGAGAACGTTGAGCTGGGGAACCGTTAGTCCGAATTCTTTCTCGAGATCCCGGGAATGAAGATCCAGGTTTCGGCTGATCTTTCTGATAGTCGAAAAGAACATCCAACTAAGTTGCTCGAGTTGGAGGTTTTGTAGTTTCGGTTCATGATCCATCGGCATATTTCTCTGTTTTCGCTACTATTTCGTGCTAAATCATTTCGAAATGTAAGTATTTTTCCGGGGTGAGGGAAGGCCCTACCGCCGAACCTTCGCTTCCAATACCGAGATGAGCATCATAAATGTATGTATAGAATATACTTAAAAACTTCCTTTCATCGTGTGAGTTTGCAGGAAATAGATCGGAAAAGCGTAGATTCGCCACCAAAACCGCAAAAAAAATCCGAAAATGCTTTGACTCCAATGGAATTTTACCGTAACCTAATCATGGTATGTACAGCCTCCCTCGGAGGAGCCTGTATCTGCAGAAACCAAACCAATAAGGAGCTTTTATGCGTAACCTATTACGAAACGGTACGTTAGTAGCTGCGGTGCTTCTGGCATCGGTACTCTTTCTCGTCGGGTGTGCCCCGGACGAAGACGCGCCTGCCGAGCCGCAGGAAGTCAGTCTGACCTACGTCAACTGGGAAGAGGGCGTTGCCTGGACCCATTTTCTCGCGACCATCCTCGAGGATGAAATGGGCTACGAAGTCAGCCTCACCGCTGCAGACGTCGGCCCCGCCTACGCCTCGGTAGCCGCCGGAGACCAGGACTACTTTATGGAAGCTTGGCTTCCTAACCTTCATTCGACCTACGTCGAGGGAACCGACTTAGTTCAGGTCTCGCAAATCTACGAAGACGCGGTCGTCGGCCTTATCGTGCCGAAGTACATGGCGGACGAGGGTGTTACCGCGCTTTCCGATCTTCGAGATCCCGAAGTCGTCGAGAAGCTCGACGGTCAGTTGACCGGAATCGACGCCGGCGCCGGCATGATGATCAAGACTGAAGAGGAATTGATCCCCGAATACGGTCTAAACGAAGCGGGTATGGAGCTCGTACCTTCCTCGGGCCCCGCGATGCTCGCCGCCCTGGACGCCGCCTACAACAACGAAGAATACTTCGTCGGAATGGGATGGCAGCCGCACTCGATGTTCGGTCGGTACGACCTGGTCATCCTCGAGCAGGATGAAGCGGAAATCTGGGATGTCGACCAGGTCTACATCATGGGACGCCCCAATGTCCTCGAAGACCTCCCCACGGTATCGGCCTTCTTCGACAACGTTATGTTTACCAACGACACGATCGGACCGCTGATGGTTCATATCGCCGACTCCGACCTCGACACCCTCGAGGCGGCTCGGGAGTGGAAGAACGAGAACACGGATGTCTGGGAAAGCTGGATTCCGTCCAACTAATACGACGTCACAGGAAAGGGGTGCGGAACCGCACCCCTTTTTTTGTCTGCTGAACATGAACATCGATTCGCAAGGAATAAACGATGGCAATAATCCAAGTAAATGACCTGTACAAGATCTTCGGCCCCAATCCGAAGCGCGCCATTCCCATGATCAAAGACGGTATGTCGAAGGGCGAGATTCTGAAGAAGACCGGGTGCACCATAGCCATTAACGGCGCGACGTTCTCGATCGAAAAGCAAGAGACCTTCGTCGTTATGGGACTCTCCGGGAGCGGAAAGTCTACGTTTATTCGTTGCTTGAATCGCCTGATCGAACCTACGGCCGGAGAGATTCTGATCGACGGTGACGACGTCATGAAGCTCGATAGCGAAAAGCTTCGAGAGGTTCGCCGGTACAAGATGTCGATGGTTTTCCAGAACTTCGGCCTCTTGCCCCAGCGAAACGTCATAAACAACGTCGAGTTCGGCCTCGAGATAAGCGGCATGGACAAGGAACAGCGGCGACAGAAGGCAGCCGACGCCATCAAGCTCGTCGGGCTCGAAGGCTACGAGCAGAGCCTGACCTCCGAGCTCTCCGGTGGTATGCAGCAACGGGTTGGGCTTGCCCGGGCCCTGGCAAACGACCCCGAAGTCCTCCTGATGGACGAGGCCTTCAGCGCCCTCGACCCGCTTATTCGGACGCAGATGCAGGACGAGCTTCTCGAGCTGCAAGCCAAGATGCACAAGACGATCGTCTTTATTACCCACGACCTCGACGAGGCCCTGAAACTCGGGGACAGGATCGCGATTCTCGGCCCCGACGGCCGGGTACGGCAGATCGGCACCCCGGAAGAGATCCTCGCCAAACCTGCGGACGACTACGTGCGCAAGTTCGTCCAGAACGTCGACCGGACTAAGGTTATTACCGCCGGAACCGTCGGGGGGCATGCGGCGAGCATCACCTATCCCCGGGAGGATCTAAACGCCGCCTTGCGCGCGATGGAGCGACACGGCACCTCTTCGGTCTTCGTTACCGATTCGGAACGACGCCTAAAGGGCATCGTCACCGTCGACGCCGCCATCGATCTCCAGAAGAAGGGCGAAAAGGACTTAGCGCCGGCGATAATAGACGACGTCTACACCACATCACCCACAACACCCATCTCGGACCTTCTGACCACCGCCATAAAGACGCGGTATCCGATAGCCCTCATCGACGAAGAAGGCCGCTTCCACGGCGCCGTCAGCCGGGCAGCGATTATCACCGAAGTGGCGAAGGGCTACGAGGGCTCGGAGGTAGAGATGCCACAGACTGTGGGCCAGCTGCAAGAGAACAGCCGAAAGGAAGAGGAGTAAGAGATGGACATTAGATCTTGGGTAGATATCGGCGGAGGCTTCGAGGCCATCGTCGATTGGTTGACGAATAACATGTCTTGGCTCTTCGACATCATTGCCTCGGTCATAAACGGCGTCCTCGACGCGTCCCGGTGGGCTCTGAACTTTCCGCCGTCTATCGTTATCATCGTCATTTTTGCCGCGATAGCCTGGTACTTCGTCGGCTTCGGCGTCGCCGTCTTTACCTTCGTTGGCTTCGGGCTCATCTGGTACATGGGGCTCTGGACTCTGACGATGAGCACCCTGGCTCTTGTATTGTCTTCGGTGATCATCGCCCTGGTAATCGGCATTCCCGTCGGAATCTGGTCGTCGAAAAACGACAGTGTCTGGAACGTAATGCGGCCGGTCCTCGACTTTATGCAGACCCTTCCTGCCTTCGTCTACCTGATCCCGGCGGTTCTCTTCTTCCGTCTCGGACCGGTTCCCGGCGTCGTCGCGACCCTCGTGTTTTCTCTACCCCCGGCGGTCCGCCTGACAAACCTCGGTATCCGCCAGGTGCCGAAGGAAATAAAGGAAGCGGCGCTCTCCTTCGGGTCGACCAACAAGCAGATGCTTCTGAAGGCCGAGCTCCCGGTCGCCCTTCCGACGATCATGGCGGGGGTCAACCAGACGATCATGCTGGCGCTCTCGATGGTCGTTATCGCCGGGATGATCGGCGCCGGGGGGCTCGGTAACGAGGTCCTCTGCGGTATCACGCAG
>CAZLDK010000156.1:0-7980 GCA_964558285.1 uncultured Spirochaetaceae bacterium
AGACCGCGAACTGCCGGAGAATCTCGTCGACACCCGAAAGGACGTCGATGTACCGGGCTATCAGGGGGCGTCGGGAGGCGACGGCCTCGAGGTAGGTGTAGCCGAACCCTTCCTGTACCGAGGACGAAACAATGGCGTCGGCGCTTTCCATGATGGAGCGGAAGGGAATGTCCGCCTTGGTTCCCGGGGAGAAACGTCCGGCTACCAGCCCGGCGTCGAAGGCATCCTCGACCATCTGCGAGTAGCGACGCTCTTGGTCCGAGGTCCCCGGGAGGGTGACGACCAAGTTCCAGGGGGTTGTGCCCCGGCCGGCTAGTTCCGTCAGGAGGGCCGCCTCCAGGACGTTCTTTCTTCGAATACAGCGCACCGGATAGATTGCGAGGCGCCCCCCTCCGGCAAAGCGCCGTGACGCCTTGCCCGGGACGGCCGCGAGCTCGCGCCGGACCTGCGCCGGGTCGGCCTCGCTACCGACGGCCTTCGCCGGGGCGCCGATGCGGACCGGGTTCGGAAGCGTAAAAAGCAGATCCTCCGGAATACCCGCAGCCTTGAGCACCCCGAAGTCCCGGCGGTTTAAGACGACGTAGCGCAGGTTCTCGAGGATTGGATAGAGCGGTTCGGCGACGTGCCGGTTGACCAGCGCAAGGTTCTGGTACCGCCCGGACTCCGGGAAGTCGTGGATCTGGAGAACGATTCTCTGCTGCGGCAGCCTTCGGGCGTACCGGAGGAGGGCGTCGGTAAAGGGCGGGTTCTTGCCGATGTGGTGATTGTGGACCCACCAGATATCTTCCGGGTCCGAGAGCTCACTCAGAATCGCCTCGATTCGCTCCGAGAGCCCCGAACGCCGGCCCTCCGGGATATCCGAGAGGTAGTCGAGCTCCGGGTAGACCAGCAGCTCCACCGGCACCTTGCCGAAGGAGGCCTCCCGGAGGTTCTCGGTTACGCTATCCGCGTTCTCCCGGCGGCCGGTAACGAGGCGCAGGCGGGTTACTCCCTCGAGGGAGGAAAGAAAAATGGGCCCGGCAGCGGCTATGACCCCGGTCACGCCGCCGGGCTGAAGATGGTAGTGAAATATGGTCAATGTCAAAATGGGCTTCCGCCGACTAGACTACGACATAGACGAATTGATTTCCACGATCTTTCGGCCTAAAGTGGGATCACTATGAAACGTCCCCTCGAAGAGCTAATTGCGGAGATCTACGGGAAGGAGACCGCGGCGACGCTGATCCCGCGGCTGAAGCAGCTTATGCAGGGCTATCGCGGCAAAATCGCCGAGCCGGTTTCTCAGCTTACCAACGGTAACGCCTTGGCTCTCGGGAAAGAGGACGTAATCATGATCACCTACGGTGATCAGTTCTCCGGGCCCGAGGGGGTTCCCCTGAGCTACCTCCACCGCTTTCTCGAGGAGGACCTCGAAGGGACCGTTTCGGGAGTACACATCCTCCCGTTCTCTCCATACTCCTCCGACGACGGCTTCTCGGTAATAGACTACCGGGAGGTGGATCCGAATCTCGGCTCCTGGGACGAGATCCGGCAGACCGCCGGCGATTTCCGCTTGATGGCGGACCTGGTGCTGAACCACTGTTCCGCGCAGAGCGACTGGTTCGCGGAGTTTCTGAAATGGAAGGAGCCCTACCGAGACTACTTTATAACCGTTCCGCCGGGGACCGACACCTCCGGGGTCTTCCGTCCCCGGGCCCTGCCGCTCCTCACGCCCTTCGATACCGCCGACGGGGAGAAGCTGGTCTGGACCACCTTTAGTCCCGACCAGGTCGACCTGAACTACGCGAACCCGGAGCTCTTCCTGGAGATGGCGGACATCATGCTCTCCTACCTCGCGGAAGGCGCCCAGGTAATCCGTCTCGACGCGATTGCCTACCTCTGGAAGGAGCTCGGAACCTCCTGCCTCCATCACCCCAAGACCCATCTGATGGTCCAGGTCTTTCGGGCCCTCTTCGACGAGCTCGCCCCCTGGGCGATCATTATTACGGAGACCAACGTTCCCCACGCCGAGAACATCAGCTACTTCGGGGACGGGGACAACGAGGCCCACATGGTCTACAACTTCTCCCTCCCGCCGTTGACCCTCGACGCCTTTCTCCGGGAAGACGCAACCCATCTTGCCGACTGGGCCCGGAGCCTGACCGGCTTTGGAGAAGAGAGCTCCTTCTTCAACTTTCTCGCGTCCCACGACGGCGTCGGCGTCCTACCGGCGAAGGGCTACCTCTCCGACGAGGAGATCGAGCACCTCATCGCGACCGTCGAGGCCCGGGGGGGCCGGGTCTCCTACAAGAGCACCCCGACGGGGGACATCCCCTACGAGTTAAACATCAACTACCTGTCCGCCGTGACGGACCCGGCGCTTCCGGAGGACCAACGGGCCCGGGTCTTCCTGGCGAGCCAGGCCGTCATGCTGGCCTTTCAAGGCGTTCCGGGAATCTACGTCCACAGCCTCTTGGGGTCCGAGAACTGGCAGGAGGGGGTCGAGAAAACCGGGGCGAACCGGACGGTCAATCGCCAGAAGTTCGACTACCAGACGATAGCGACGGAGCTTCTCGCCGACGGTTCCTTGAGGCACATGGTCTTCGAGGGGTACAAAGAGCTTATCCGGGCACGGGCAAAGGAGGCGGCCTTCGACCCGGCTTCGCCTCAAGAGGTGCTCTCGACCCCTGCGAACGTCTTCGGCATCGCCCGGGGACCCTATCAAGATTCCGGGCCCGTCTACTGTCTGGTGAACGTCTCCGGCGCCGATGCAGAGGTGGTTCTTCCGAAGACTCGAAGCGAGGATGGCGGGTTCACCGACCTTATCTCCGGCGATAGACTCTTTCCCCATCCGGAATCCAATGATACCTGTTCGGTAGAGCTTAGCCCCCACGAGGTGCTCTGGTTGGTCTGAGGCCGGTCATAGACCAGCAAACGCGATCCCGAGGCGAACGTTCAACCGAGCTGGTTAGTCCGGTTCGGCCCACGCGGCCTCGGGCGGCCACACGGTTACAATGTCACCGTTCTGAATCTGGAAGGTAACGGTTGTGCCTCCGAGGTTCTGTCCCGTTTCGTCCCACCGAGTAGAGCCCCAGAACGTGGTTCCGGAGTAGCTCCGAAGAGCTTCCCGGACGGCGCTGGTGTGGAGGGACCCGGCTTCTTCGATGGCGAGCTGGAGTAAGAGGGCGCCCTGGCTCGCTGCAGCAGCGTGGTAGGTGGGGGGAGTGCCGAAATTGTCGGTGTACAGTACTGCGTAGTCGACGGTCGAACCGAAGAGGGGACCGGAGTAGCTCATCTCGGGCACCCACCAGGCAACTCCGTAGACCTCCTCGGCATCCTCACCCAGGCGGGATCGGAACTCGAGGAGCTCCGGTCCCGCGATAAAGCCCAGGGCCGTCAAGTCGACATCGTTCTCTTCGAGTTGGCGAACCGTCAGAATCGTCTCCTCGGGGTAACCGGATCCCATCAGGACCTCGGCACCGGACTCCTTGATATTGAGAATCGTCGAGGCAAGATCCCAGACTCCCTCGGTGTACTCCTCGAAGTAGACGACGTCGAAACCCTTGCCTTCCGCGTAGTCCCGGGCACCGGCGGCCACCGTCAGGGGGAAGAGGTCACTGGGCGTGATGATGGCAAGACTCCCAGGTCGGGGACTCATGCTATCGAGCATACCGATAAAGCCGGCAAAGATGCGGCCCGCCGGGGGTAAGACGCTAAATGCATTCCGATAGCCGCGTTCATAGATTTCGCTCGCGTTGGCGAGGGGTGCTATTGTTATCATGTCGTAGTCTTCGGCAACAGCCGTTGCGGCGAAGGTTGCCCGGCTTCCGAATGGGCCTAGAAGAAAGTCGACTCCGTCCTCGGTTATCAGCTTCTCGGTCAGCCGCGCCGACGTGTCGGGATCAGACTGATCGTCGTAGTAGACCACCCGGACGGGAACCCGTCGATCACCGACCTGGATGCCTCCCTGGGCGTTCACCCCTTGGACCCAGAGCTCGTAGCCGTTGTGGACCAGCTTCCCGAGGCCGGCGAGGTCCCCGGTTAGTGGCAGGGACGCGCCGATCTTGATTACCCCGGCTTCGGATCCCTCCTGCTGGCCTGTTCCGAAGAGCGGAGCGGGAACGGCGAGGGCTAGTATTGCCATCCCCACTAGTAGTCTGTACTTTGCCCGCACCGCTCGGCCTCCTCTAATCGATAAAGGGGTTTCGCACCCGCACCGACCCGTAGAGCCGGTTGTGCTCGAAGTCCTCGCTCCAGAGGGTCTCGCACCTGGCGGCGTGAGCCGCAGCCAGGATTACCGCGTCCCAAAAAGAGACGCCGAAGGTTTCAGAGAACTCCAGACCGTTTCGAACTATTTCGCCGGAGACGGGGACAACCTCCAGTCTTTCCAGCACGAAGAGCTGCCGGGTAATGGCCTCCCGGGGCTGCCCGAGCTTCCCGGTTGCCACCGCGGCGTACTCCATCTGGACCTGAGTCGAGAGCACGCCGCTTCCCGAGCTAATAAGACCCTTTACCAGAGAGATAGCCGCATTCTGCTTCTCGTGCGCGGCACGGTCGTTGGCGTAAACCAGGATGTTGGTGTCGAGAAACTCTTTGGGCATCTGCGGCTACTCTCCCGGGGTGCCCCGGCTCCGTGCCGGTTTCTCCGGCTTTTTCTCCAGCCGCTCGCGGTAGAGCGCTTCGCGCCCTGCCCAGGGGCTCCCTGCCCGGGGCCCGTCGCCGGAGTCCCCCGCTATCGACCGCGCCACGGCTTCGAAGGCTTCGGCTGCCTCCTCCCGGGTCTCCGCGGCGGTGAGCGTCCGGAGATAGTCCCTGATCATCCGGTTCAAAGAGGTTCCGTGGCGCCTGGCGTACTCCCGAGCGTTCTCGACGAGGTCCTCGTCGGCAGAAAGCGTGATGTTCACGCTACCATAATACGTGCACACATATTATGTGTCAAGCGTCGGGGCAGCCCTCGTAGTCGGTGATACCCCAGAAGGATTGCACCAGGTACCAGAGCTTGTTCTCCAGGATGTGGTAGGAGAAATAGCGGCACCCCAGGGCGTAGTTGGTCTCGACCATCTTCTCGATGCGATCGGGGTTGTCCAGGAGCTCCTGGGTCTGGCGTACGGTGTCGGCGCTTATAAAGTTGTCCATCTCGATGACGTCGAAGCCGAGGGGCTTGATGTCGTGTGAGTAGATCGAATAGTTGTTCACCAGTATGGGCTTCCGGAAATAGATGGCCTCGAGGAAGGCGTTTCCGAACCCTTCTATCAGGGAGGGGTAGGTCACGAAATCGGCGTAGGGGTAGACGTCTTCCAGGCTGTAGACCTTCCGGCCGTCGGAGGTGGTGCCCCGCTTCTCCCCGATAATATCGCTCTCAAAGAGGGCCCGTATCTTCATGAGCTCTGCAAACTCTCTAACCCGCTGCTGGTACTCGTAGCCCTCGTCCCCGGAGGCGTGGGAAATGACGAAGACGGCCTTTCGGTCGAGGCGGGCAACAAGCTCGATGGCGTGCTCGATGCCCTTTCGTTGTACCACCCGGGTCGGTTGGAGAATCATCAACTCGTCGTCTGCGATACCCAGAGCCTCCCGGACGTCGGCGTTGTAGTCGTCCTTTCCCGGCGCGGCCTCCTCGAAGTGCATGACGTTCGGGATGAGGGTGGAAGAGATGCCGGTTCGTAAGGCCAGCTGGTTCTGCCCCGAGGTGTTAATGCAGACGTGGCTCATCGACGGGAGGTGGGGCGGGTAGCAGGCGTTGATGACGTCCCAGACGCAGTTTCGCAAGAAGCGCTTTCGTTCCCAGAAAAAGTCGTGATGATGTGCAATCGTCGGAATCTTGGTCTCGGCTATAACCTCGGTTAGAGCCATCCCTAACGGGAGATTCAAGGGAATGGTCACCGCGTTTTGGGGGATCAACAGCTCGATGTTGAACTTGTCGATAAACTCGTACAGCCGGTCCTTGATGATCTGTCGATAGTGGTGGAGGCGCCGGGTGAGATCCCGGGGGCGCTCGGACTGGGAAAACGCGCGTTCGTAGATGTCCTTGATTTCCGGATGCTGGAAATGGAGCTCTTCGGCGAGCATGGAGCGCTCCGGCGGCGTCTCGAGCTCTCCGGCAAGGTAGAAGCAGGCGCAGTTGTTGGACTCCAACACGTCGGCCCACTTCTGAGTTTCCAAGGAGACACCGTCGGTACCGGCGAAACGAAACGAGACGAAGCCAACGTTCTTTTTCATATCTAACTCCTGCGTTTTACCTGACCCTACTTAACGAGGGCGCTGATTGCCTTGAACTCGTCGGTCCTGCTGACCCGACAGAGCTCGAAAAGAATTGCCTCTACACTGGTAACGGTGACCCCGGCATGCCGGAGACGGGCGAGGGCGGTTTCTTTGTCCGAGAGTTTCCGGGAGGATGCGGCGTCGGCAATAACCACCGGATGGTATCCCGCGGCGAGGAGATCCAGGCTCGTCTGCGAAACGCAGACGTGGGACTCGATTCCCGCGATAATAACCGTCTTCCGACCGGTGTTCCGGAGGGCCGCCGCAAAGACCTCGTCGTCGTAGCAGCTAAAGGCGAGCTTCTCGATGGGACCCTCGACCGCCGCCGCCGCGTAGCCGGCTAACTCCGGGATGGTCTCTCCGAGCCCTCTCTTGTACTGCTCCGTCGCAAGATGAGGTATCTGCAAGACCTCCAGGCCGGCGAAGAGCGTCTGTATCCGCCCGAGAAGATGCTCCTTCTCGTGCATATGGGGAAACAACCGCTCCTGAACGTCCACCAGAAGACCAACCGTCTGCTCTCGAAGAATTCGCATGGAGGTAGTATAGGAGAGATTCCCCGACGACGCCAGATTGACACCCCCCGGGGGCGGTGCTACCCTCGATTTCTCGGTGGAACAGCTTCAGCAGGCTATCGATTTACTAAAGCGTCAAATAACTATCGGCGGATACGATCTTCCGGTCACCCCGGTTGAGCTCCTTCTGGGCCTCGTCTTGCCGCTCTTTCTCTTCGCATTTGCCGGCCTGGTCGCTCGGATTCTGATCCGGCGTTTCTTCGCCGGAAGCGAGGTGACCCCGGAGACACAGGGGCGGGTTCTACGAGCCGGCCGGAGGCTCTACCGCGCCGGTTTGCTCATTCTTCTCGCCTTGGTCGTGGGGCGGCTCCTCGGCGCCGAGATCTTCGCCATCCTAGGGACGGTTTTCTCCTTCCTCCGGGAGCCCATCTACTCCTCGGGAAACACCCGAATCTCCATCATCACCATCCTGCTCATCGTGCCGGTGCTCTACGCGGCCTCCTGGACCTCCAAGGCGGCTCGGGTGGCCCTAGACAGTCGCGTCCTCCGGCGCCTCTCGATCGACCCGGCGCAGCGCTTCTCGGTATCGAACCTTGCGCGGTACGCGGTAATGGTAATAGTCGCGGTAATCGGGTTTTCGGTTATCGGGATCAATCTCTCGTCCCTCGCGGTGCTCTTCGGGGTCCTCGGTATCGGTATCGGCTTCGGTTTACAGAACGTCGTGGCAAACTTTTTTGCCGGCCTCATCATCATTCTCTCCCGACCGATCAAGGAGGGAGACCGGATTCTGGTAAACGAGTACGAGGGAACCGTCCACCAGATCCGCCTGATATCGACGGTTATCAATACCATTACCGACGAGACCATTATTCTACCGAACTCTCAGATCGTCGACAGCTACGTCTACAACTACTCCTACGACAGCATCAGCGTCATTGTCTGTAACCCGGTGCAGGTCTCCTACGCCTCGGACCTGGACCAGGTCGAGGTGGTTCTCCGGGAAGTCGCCGCCAAGTGCCCCTACGCCCTCTCTGGGCACGATCCACGGGTATTCTTCCGGTCCTTCGACGACTCGGGGATTACCGTCTCCCTCTGCACCAAGATTCGAGATGCCCGGGAGAAGAACTTCGCCATTTCCTGGACCAACCGGGAGATCTGGCGGGCCTTCAAGGCCGCGGGAATAGAGATTCCCTTTCCGCAGCGGGATATTCATATTCGCAGCGGTGAGGCG
>CAZLDK010000157.1:0-7936 GCA_964558285.1 uncultured Spirochaetaceae bacterium
GGCATCCGGGGGCTCGCCGTAGGTTTCCATGTATCTACGGCTGTATTCTCGGGACCGATCGACAACCACGGGGTCCTGAAGAGCCTCCAGGTCGTGGTAGAAGTACGACAGTCCGTGTACCTGCCCTTCGGTAACGACGCTGGTCATCCACGTGTTGAACATGGTCGAAACCTCCGGCAGTCCCATGCCCCGGGCCTGCCGGAAAAGGGCGATCGCGTCCCCACCGAATTGACTCGCCATGAACACGTCGGGGGCAAGGTCCATGGCCTCTTGGATGGCCTCGGAAAAGTCGGAAGTACCCTTGGGAAACTCGGCGAAACCGACGACGCGCCCCCCGGCCTCCTGCAGCGCGGCTTCCAGGCCTTGGTAGATCGAGGCTCCCCAGGGGTCGGAACGGGAGACGAAGTAGACAGTCTCGGCTCCGAGCCGGTCTACGGCCGCCCTGCCGGCGAGATAGCCGATACTCCAGGAGCTCACGGTCACCGAGAAGAAGCCGGGTGCCGGGCCTTCTCCTCGGAACAGGTCGAGGTCCGGTACCGATGTGGCGATAAAGGGCATCGGGGTAATCCTCGTTTCCTCGGTGATCGCCTCCGTCATCGGATTCCAGACGGTTCCGATCAGACCGTGGAGTTCCTCGTCGACAAGCTCCCTAAACCGGCGGACACCGACCGATAACCTCGCCTCGTCATCGGTCACGACCATCCGAACGGGTACTCGGCCCCAGGGCATCTCAAGGCCGCCGGCGGCGTTCACCTCATCCACCGCGAGCATCGCCCCCATGCGTTGTGTCTCCGCGACGGGGGCGAAGCTTCCGGTAAAGGAAGACAAAAACCCCAGGACGAACTCCTCCGGCTCCTCCGCCTCTCCCTCCCCGGAGGCAAAGATCGGAAAAGCTACCAGAAACAGTACGAGGAGAGCGGGGAGAACTCTCGAAGAAAAGTGAATCATGCGGCGCCTCCTTTTCGCTGAGCGCCATTGTCGCACGGCGCGGTACGGCTAGGGTAGAAAGCCGCTCTCTTCCAGGATCTTCCGGAGCGAGTCCCGATCCTCCGGCGAGATTCCCGGGAGGGGCAGACGTGGATTGCCACCCTGGAAGCCGGCAATATCCATCGCCGCCTTGACCCCGGCGACGCCGTAGGTACCGGACACCTGCTTGTTCAGCCTTACCAGCCGTTCGTTCAGCTCGTCGGCTTCTCTGGTCTTCCCTGCGAGCTCCAACTCGTGGAGCTCGACGCAGGCGTTAGGGATAATGTTTGCCAGGGAGAGAACGCCGCCGGTCCCGCCGGCTCTCAATACGTCGAGGAAGTAGCCCGCGGAGCCCGACATGACGTGGAAGCTATCCGTGGCGCTCCCGGCATTCTCTTTGTAGGTTTCCCGGGAGCTATCCTTTATTCCCACGACGTTTTCGTGGGACGAAACCGCTCGAAGAAGGCCGACCCGGATGGTTACCCCTGCGGCGACCGAGGGGTTGTTGTACAAGACGATCGGCACCGGCGACGCGTCTGCGACATCGAGAATAAAGGACTTGAGGACGTCGTCGTCCATCTTCTTCGCGAAGAAATGGGGCATCAAGAGGCTAACCACCTTCGCGCCCATGTCAGCGACTCGCTTCGTCAATTCGATGGTCTTATAGGTGCTCTCTCCACCGGTGCCCGCCATCACCACCTTGTCTCCGGCGGCGTGCTTGAGGACCGTCTCGAGAACCTGGACCTTCTCTTCGCCGGTCAGGGACTTGTACTCGCCGTTGGTCCCGAGGACGAAGTAGCCCAAGAGTTTCGAGGAGTTCATCTTCTCGATGTTCCCCCGGACCTTATTCAGATCCACCTTCTCGTCGGTAAAAGGCGTGCACATCGGGGAATAGATACCGGAGAGCATCTGCCTGACTGTCACTGCTCGGCTCCTTAATCGGGTCTTTCTGCACTATCGACTTTCGATTCTCACAGTAGCCAGGCAGCCGACCGGTGTCAACGTTCCGCAGCCGTGACGCTGCGGCCTCGTCGTTGTCCCGGGTCCCGTGGCCGTGTTACAATAACTCTCCAATCCAGACAGTAGTAGCGAGGAGTAGCTGTGGAGCCCAAGGTAGGTTTTATCGGACTAGGCGTTATGGGGTTGCCCATGGCGGGACACGTGGCCGAGAAGTATTCAACGACGGTGTACGATGTCTCTCCGGAACCGATGAAGGAGTTTCCCGAGGCCGCCAGCGGGGCGAGTGTGGCCGACGTGGCCCGGCGCTCGGATCTCGTTCTCCTCTCCCTTCCCTCGAGCCACATCGTCGAAGAGGTGGTTCTCGGCTCCGAAGGGCTGGTTACCGCCCTCAAGCCGGGGTCGGCGATTATCGACAACAGCACCACCGATCCAGGGATCAGCAGGAAGATGGCCGCGGCCCTCGCCGAAAAGGGCATCGACTTTCTCGACGCCCCGGTTAGCGGCGGAGAGGGCGGAGCCCAGAAGGCCAGCCTTTCGATTATGGTCGGCGGGAGCGAGGAGGTTCTAGAGCGCTATCTTCCGGTCCTCCAGGCGATGGGCACGACCATCGTCCGGGTCGGGGAGGTCGGTTCCGGCGGGGTTGCCAAACTGGTCAACAACATGATCGTCGGGAGCACCTTTACCGTAGCGGCGGAGGGTTTTGCCCTGGCGAAGAAGGCCGGCCTCGATCCGAAGCTCCTCTACGAAGCCATTAGAAACGGCTGGGCCGGAAGCCCGGTCCTCGACGTCGCCGCCCCGGCGATGTACAACCACGACTTCAACCCTCCCGGGGGCACCAACATCATCTACAAGGACCTCGGGTACGCCATGGACCTGGCCAAGCAGTACGACGCCCCGGTCCCGATGACGGCCCAGGTCGTAGAGGTGTTCAAGACCGCCAGAGCCAAGGGCTACGGCGGTCTCTTTCAGCCGGGAATCATTCAGCTTTGGGAAGCGGTGCTTGGAATACGCCTGGATCAGTAGAAAAGCTTACTTCGTGGCGGAGGCTTAACTCTTCCTCGGCGAAGAGGCGTCCGCTCTGCACCGGCACCAGGAGCGCGAGCTCCTCGAAGCGAGTGCTTACGGAAGCTAGAACGACGGCCTTGGCCGCCACGTCGAAAACAACGCCTAGGTGACGTCGTTGAGCGAAAGGCCCTGCTTCTTAAGGAAGGGCAACAGCCCCAGCTTTGTCACCGTTCTAAGTGCCCGGGTCGAGAGGCGCACCCGAACCCACCGGTTGAGCTCCGGTACGTAGAGTCTCTTCGACTGGATGTTCGGCCTCTGCCACCGCTTTGTCTTGTTGTGGGAGTGGGAGACGCTATTTCCGGATAACGGTTTCTTTCCGGTTATGCTGCAACGACGAGCCATGGTAGACCTCTTCTTCGAATTATCGGAACCATATGTTTACTAAACGGCGGCGTCTTCGTCAAGGCGTTACGTTCGACCGGTACAAATGTCGAATCGCGGCGAAGTACTTGTAGCTGTTACCCCGTCTTCTCAGATTCCGGATCCTGAAAAGCGAATCGTGGTGGTAGAACTCCAAGTTTTCGTTGTTTTGGACGTTGATACCCTCTATTTCGGGAATGGCAAACTCCCGACCGGCTCCGTTCTCGGCGTCTACAAAGACCAGCTTATCGCTGAACAGAAGAAGCTTCCCGGTGCCGAGGGGCCGGAGGGGAAGGCTTTTGTACCCCTTCTCGAGTACCATGTTCTGCTCTTCGAAGACGGGTGTCGAGCGGAACACCGCTCTGTTTTCGTCGAGCATTCTTTCGAGCTCCGCGGTTTGCCACCGGTTCCAGGCCAAGAGCGTGTCGAAATGGGGCGATCCTTCCCTGCGACGGAAGAAGCCACTCGGTGCCATTCGCACCCGATAGCCGCAGTTGTCGCATCCTAGCTCGTTACCCTCGGAGACCAGGGTGTTCATCTTGTGGCATTCGGGGCAGGCAAAAAGAACGATCTCGAGGTACTCCGCTCGATGCTTCGAGCGGAAGGTCCATCCCACTGATCGTTGGAAGGCAAACTCGTCGTGCGCCAGGTAGTCGGCCATCTTTCGGCTGATCTCTTCGGTTGTCATAGCCTTCAGATCCCCCGGGGTAAAGCCCAGAGAGAAGCTGACCCGAGCCCGGCCCCTCCGGAGTCGTCGGGCCCATCGGGGCATGGACAAGAAGGCACCTTGGACCTTCGCGATCACCACCGGAACCTTGAGCGACTTGATCAACTTGGCCGTCGAGGGAATCATCGGGAGGGTGCCACCGTCCCAGGTATTCTGCCCCTCCGGGTAGACCCCGATGATTCCCTTTCGGGCCTTTATCTTTACGATATTCTTCACCGTTTCCAGGTCGGATACGGCCTTTGTCTTGGGGATCGCCCCGACCAAGCCGAGTAGGAAACTCAAGAGACGCGAGCGGAAGTTCGAATCGGATACCACGTAGTGGATCGGCCCCGGCACAAGAGTGTTGACGAAGAGGGGGTCGATGGCGCTTTGATGGTTCGGCATAACGACGTAGGGCGGCTTTATCTCCTGGAAAAGGCGGAGGTTTTCCGCCTCGAGCCTGAAGAGCAACCAGAAGATGACCCCGAAGAGCTTTCGAAGAAACCAATGCAACGACTTCGACGCCCGGATGCGTCGACGCTCCCGACGGATATCCCGGCGCCTCTTGTGTGTCCCGGTGCTGCTCCCTGCCATACCTATCCTTCGGCCTTCTCGACCATCTCCTTCGCCCAGGCGGCCACCTCTTTTTCGCTCTTTTCCTTCCCCAAGGTCAAAGGCTCCCGGAACCCGAGGGTGCCGACAATCTCGTTACCTACGAGGATTCTCGAAAGCTGCCGAAAGTAGCCACCGATCCGACCGGAGTAGCTGCAGAAGAGGGCAAACTGCCGCCTGGAGAACTCGAAGCTGTCCAAGAAGCTTAGAACCGGCGGGGCAACGTTCCCCTTCCAAATAGGGCTTCCGAGAAAAACAAGGTCGAAATCCGCGGGGTGTACGTCGATCGGCTTAAGGAGGGGAAGCCGGGGATAGGATATCTGCTTGTCCTCCCAGACGTATTGAACGTAATCCTCGGGATCCTGTACCTTCTCCGGCACCAGACTAATCATCGGAATCGAAAGAGTGGCGGAAATCGTCTTCGCGAGATGCGCCGTGTTTCCGTCCCAACTGAAAAAAAAGACAGCGCTACGTAAATTCATTGTGATTCCGGTGTGGCGGTCTTGCGTCGAAAACTGTTGTTCTCCGCAGAATTGCCCGACTATTATAGCAGCATGTTTGCCCGAACGGAATACCACCCCCGGAGAGGGATCGGTGGCTGGCTGCTTGCCGTCGGCCTAAGCGGTGTCTACTTCGCGATCTCGGGGCCCTTTCCACTAGAAAACCCGGGTATCGGAGACCTTCCCTTCTTCGCTCTCCTGGCACTCTTCGGTCTTTCCGGGATCATACTCCTCCTTCGGCCGGCGTCTTTTCGCACCCGGGGCTTTCTGCGCTTTCTCTTCCTACCGGAGCTCCTTCTCGCCTACGGCCTGCTTTTGGCCGCCTTTGCCTACATCTACGCCCTCAACGCAAACATGGATTACGTGCAGCGGTTCGTCGAAAGCGGGGGAGAGTTGCGCCTGGCCCTCGACACCGAGACCGAGCGTCTCATCGTCGTCTTTCGATATGCCCCGTTCTTGATCGTCGCCGCGGGAATCTACCTCTACACCCGGCTTCGTCTTCCCTTTGGGAGCGGATACCTCCCCGGGAGGATCCGTAGGCTCTACGACCGCCCCTCGGCGGCCCTGGCCCGCTTTAGCCCTCGCGGAGAAGCCTTTGTTCTTCGGCAAGCTCGCCGCTGGTCCCTCCTCTTGGTGTTCCTCTCGGTCTGTATGTCCGCCTTTGCCCAGCCCTCTTTCCTCGTTCTCGACGGGATCCCCGCGCTCGCCTGGGTCTCACTTTTCCCCTTGTTCATCGTCCTCGCCGTCAACCGGCCCTGGGTCGCCTTCTTCTACGGCGTGGTATTCGGCAGCTTTCGGACGCTAGTGGTCAATTTCTGGCTCGGAACCTTCAGCCTCGTCTCGCTTCAAGTCGCCACGATGGTCTTCGTCGTAAACTATGCGCTCTTCTTCGCCCTCCTGATTCCGGCGTACCGTAGCATTCGCATCGGGCGAGCTTTTCTCGTTGCCCTGGGGTGGACTCTCTTCGAGTACCTCCACTCGATCGGCTTCCTCGGTTACCCCTGGGCGCTCCAGGGGAACGCCGTCTACACCTACCTCTCTCTCATCCAAGTTGCCTCTCTCACCGGCGTCTGGGGTGTCAGCTTTCTGGTAGTGCTGGTCAACTCCGCTCTTGCGGAGGCGACCCTGGGCCGCATTCTCGGACACCGGCGGGTCCTCGCCATGCCCCTTTTCGCGGGGCTCGTCATTTTGGTGGTTAGCCTCGCCGGAGTGGCCGTCCTCGCCCAAGACGCCGACCGGGAGCCGGGGGAGACGGTCCGCATAGCCCTGGTGCAGCAGAATTCGGATCCCCGAAAACACGACTACAGCCGGACCCTTGGCTCCCTGATGTCGCTGACCGACGAGGCCCTCGAGAGCGACCCGGACCTGGTCGCCTGGTCCGAGACCGCCTTTGTCCCGAACATTCGGCGCTGGAGCCAGGAGGACCCTCCCCGAACCCGTCTGGCGCGGCTGGTCGATCGGTTCCTCGAATATCAGCGATCCCTCGACACCTGGCTCCTGACGGGAAACGACGACTACGAGGTGGTCTGGGGAGAGGACGGAGAAGAGATCGACCGGCTAAACTACAACGCCGCGGTGCTCTTTTCCCCGAGCGGATACCGCCGAAACAGCTACCGAAAGATTAAGCTCGTACCCTTCACCGAGCACTTCCCCTACAAGGAGGAGCTCCCCTGGGTCTACGAGATGCTGGAGGGCTTCGACGTTACCTTCTGGGAGCCCGGGGACACACGGACCGTCTTCCGGCATCCCAAGTTTGCCTTCTCGACCCCCATTTGCTACGAAGACGCCTTTCCGAACGAGGTCCGGCAGTTCGTCCTCGCAGGGGCGGAAGTAATCCTAAACATCTCCAACGACTACTGGTCTCTTACCAACGTTGCCGCGCAGCAGCATTTCGTCGCCGGTCTGTTCCGCTCCGTCGAAAACCGGCGGCCGACGGTTCGGGCTACCGCAAGCGCGGTGACCGCTCAGGTGGATCGCTTCGGTCGGATCCTGCAGACAGGAGAGTTCTTTGAAGAGGACCTTGTCATTGCCGATGTCGAGGTGCCCCCGGATGAGCTGACGCTCTATTCCCGGTGGGGAGATTGGTTTCCGAAAGCGGCCGCCGTCGGCTTTATCGTCTTGCTCCTTTTTGAACTGCCCCGTCGCTACCGGGAGAAGAAAGGGCTTCCGCCTATCGAGATCGCCCGCCTCGAGTTCTTAAGGGATATGGGTCGCCGCCGTCGGGAGCACCTCAAGAAGCGTCGGGGCGCACCGAGAAGCTAGCCGTCGAAGTAGATCTCGACCCGTCGGTTCCGGTGCTGTAGCTCCAGGTCCCGGACGACGGGATCCTCTCCCCCGCGGCCGATTACCTGGGCCTGGTCGACGACCTCCGAGCCTCCCTCCGAGAGAAACGCCTGAACCGCCCGAGCACGATCCCAGGATAGCTCGATACGTCCCGCCTCGGTGCCCGCGAGGGCTGTGTGCCCAACTATTCGCAGCCGGTCCACCGGCTCTCTCTCCAGAGCTCTCTGTACCCGCCGGATCTCTTCCTGAGCCGCCGGGGTCAACACGGCGCTATTCGGTGAAAAGTAGACGACGTAGCTCGTTTCCCGGGCGACGCTCCCCGGGGAGGTCGGGTCTCCGGGGGCAGGAGTAGTCGGCTCCGGTGTGGTGGCCGGCGCCACGCTCGTTGTGGCCGGCGCGGGCGATCGGGTGGCCGGCGCGGTGACCGGCGGTCGAGGAGCCGGGGACTCGGTGGCCGTCGACGGATCGGCGGAGCGTGTCGCGG
>CAZLDK010000158.1:0-7913 GCA_964558285.1 uncultured Spirochaetaceae bacterium
ATTCGGGTGTCAGACGGGCCTCTTCGATAACTTCGTCCAAGGTGCCGCCGGTCCTCCACCGATTGTCGAAGTCCGGGGTTACCGCGTATTCCCCCGCGAGGCTGTTGAAGGTCCAATCGGTCATCAGGGCCCGGGCCTGGGTGCTCACGAAGGTCGAATCGATTCTATCCGCACCGGTAATCACCTTGTTTCGGTAGGCTTCGTCCTGCATCGCGAAGAGCTCCGCGCTGGTAACGCAGATAATCTTGATGTTCAGGTTCGCCTCCCCGAGCTTCGGCAAGAGGCTCACGATGCTCTTCATCGCGCTGGTTCCCTGGACGAACACCGTCCCGCCCCGGGGCTTCGAAGCGTCAAAATCCCTGACGACGTAGGCGCCCCGAGCGGCCTCGAAGTGCGAGGGCATCCCCAACGCTTCCCGGTCCGGTATCTCGATGGCCGGGCGGGTTACGTGGAGGACGATGAGGGGAACCGTAGTTGCGCCCGCGGCTGCGAGAAGAACCGGGACCTCGTTGTACTCCCAGGGGTGCAAGTTGATAACGTGGCCCTTCGGAAAGAGCTGGGTAACCCCGGGGGAGAAAATACCGAAGTGAGTTCTGGAGTCGTCGGCGGTCTCGGGACCCGAGTGTCCGGCGACGTAGACGAACTTCCCGCCCTTTAGAGGGGAGTCCTGGGAGAACTGGCTGAAGAGCCGCATCGGGCCGTACTTCAAGTAGGAGAAGGAACCGTAGGTGGAAGCTGCGCCCCAGAATCCGTCGAACTCCTTTTCCGGATCGGCTGCGAGGTTGGTAGTCGCCGCGGCAGCCATAAGACCGGCGTTGGTGAACTCGGTTATTTCCGTCGGCATCAAGGCGCCCTCGTCGGAGCCCTTGCGCTCGTACCAGCCGTAGCCGTCGAAATCGCCGTACCCGTCGGCGAAGCCCTTTATGTTCGTCGAACCCGCCAGGTCGGCGGAGGCGGCGAGGAAGATCGGCCGGCCGTACTCTTTCGCCCCGAAGCTGTTAATCCAGGAACCCCAAGTCGCCAAGGCGTTCCGGTTCGCGGCCTTCTCCCCCGGCGCAAGGTAGATATCCTTCGGGTAGTTCTTGAAATCCCAGAGCCGCTTATCGGTAAAGGGGTTGCCCTTCTTACCGAGCTTGAAGGAGGGGACGTCCGCTGGGACGCTATCTCCGATTTCGACTAGGCGGTCCGCCAGGAAGGAGACGAGCTCTTTGTCTGCCGCGAGGACGTCGGCGACGGCCTTCAGGTTGGCCCGGAACTCGGCCTCCAAGCCCTTCGCGTCCGCCGGAGCGTCTCCGTCGACATTGGTGAACTTCGCGCCGTACTTCTCGGCGAACTGCTTCCGGAGCTGCCAGAAAAGGTCGGAGTTCATCTTGTGAGGCGCCCCGTGGGAGGCGTTGTCGTACTTCAGGTAGTCCCGGCCCTTTCGCGTCTTGAAGTAGGCCATCGACGGGGCCTTGTTCTCCGACTTCTCGCCGATGAGCTTCTGAAAGGTCTCCGCCACGGGCTTCCAGTCGCTGCCGTTTTCGTTGTGGACGACACGCCACCCGTGGGGGGCAAACCAGTCCTCGGGCTCGCCGTAGACAACCGAGCTTACCGAATGGTCGTCGATTCCGTAATCGTTCCAGTCGACGAGGAAGTACATATTGTCGAGCCCGAGGCCCCAGGCGGTGTTCAGGGTCTCGTGGGTCGACCCGGGGGTCAGACCGCCCTCGCCTTCTACGATAAAGACCTTTACCTCGCCGAGGCCGGCGCGCTTTAGGGCCATCGCCATACCCGCGGCGAAGGGAGATCCGTGCCCCGAGGGGCCGGTGTTGGCCTTAAGGATCAAGGTCTTGCCCTCGGATTCGGCGTGTCCCGACAGCCCGCCACGGCGGCGGAAACCGAGAAGGTCTTCCCAATAGAGGGCCCGCTCGGCTTCGTTGGGGATCTGGTACTTCTTGTCCTTTGTCTCCTGGTACTTCAGGCGTAAGGTCTCGTTGAGGGTGGCCAGAGCGCAGTACATCAGGGGGATGGTGTGGCCGGCGCCGAGGACAAACCGGTCGCCGAAGCGCTTCTCGGGACTTCGAATGTCGTAGCGCATCGCACCGCTGAGCATCAGGGTCAGCAGCATGTGAACCTTCGATCGGGAGCCGCCGGGATGGCCGCTCTGACGATAGTTCAGAATAATGTCGATGAACTGGTCGATGATGTCTTTCGTTTTTTCCAGTTGGGCGAAGTTTGGTTCCAGTTTGGAAACGATATTGGCGCTTGTGCTCACCGCGGTCCCTCCAGAGAAGAATAGATGCCTGAATCAGCTGTCGGTGTATTGTGTACGAATCGCCCGGGATGGTTCAATACCCCGACGGTCGGTGACCATCGGCCTATCGAGACCCCCTCTCTATCTGAAGGCCTCCACGAACCGCCCGTTTTCCATAATCGGGGTCGAGGTTCCCTCGGAAAGCAGAGCCGTCACGGAAAGCTCCGGGTGGCCAAACATAAAGTCCAGATGATGGCGGCTGACGTTGACGCCGAGTCTCTTCAGGTCGCCCTCGTCGGCCTCCAGGCCGCCGTCTACCCCATCGGGGTACCCGAACCCCAGGGCGAAGTGGCAGGCGGCGTTCTCGTCGAGGAGGGTATCGAAGAAGACGGTTTTAGACTGAAAAATCGGGGATGAGGAGTCGACGAGGGCGATCTCTCCCATTCGCCGGTTCCCGTCGTCGAGGGCAATGAAGGTCTCCAGGGTCTCAGCCTTCGTCTTCGCAGAAATCGAGACCACCTCACCCCCCTCAAAGGTAAGAACCGCGTCCTCCACCACCTGCCCGAGGACCTGGGCCGGTCGGGAAAGGACGACCCTGCCTTCTGCTCCGGCTACCGTGCCACCGGGAGGCTCGGCGTCCCGACGGCCGGAGAACGGAGTTGTAAAGACTTCCTCCGTCGGCAGATTCGGGCTAAAACGACGGCCGGTAGGGCTCGTCGCCCCACCTCCCATCCAGTGGTGATTGCGATTCATCGGGACCGTCAGGTCGGTGCCTCCCCCGACAAAGTGGAGGGAGGCCGGCTGAAGATCCGTCAAGAGGCGAGCTCGCCGTATGAGTGCCTCCTGGTGGTCCCACCAGGAAGCGATCGGATCGTCGACGTCCAACCGCAGTATCGGCTCGAGCAGCTCCCAGAGCCCTTCTCGGCTCCCCGAAGAGCCGAGCACCTTCTTTGCCCAACCGGTGGTCGGGGCGGCGCAGACCAGCCAGTTTAGTTGGTCCCGCCTGAGGGCGTCGCGAAAAGGTTTTCGGGCACGGCTATCTCCCTCGGTAATCAGGCCGAGGTGGCCCGGGTCGACCGTGGCGAGGGCTTCCGGGTCTTCGGCTCCCCGGATACTGATGACCGCCCACTCTTCGTCGACCAGGCTCTGCCAATAACGCATCGCCGAAGCGGGCTGATAGGCAAAGTAGCTTTCCCGGGAGTGGAGCGCCCGAACCCGGGTCAGAGCACTGGGCGTGCTCCGGACGTCGACGTATCGAATGCCGGAATCGTAGGCTACCTCTGAAACCGCCAAGAGCAGGGGCCAATGCTCCGGCTCCCCCGAGAGGAGCAGATTTTGCCCGGGCCGGGGATTGCAGGCCGCAAAGAGGAGCTCGGCGTACCGCCGTACATCGCGTTCGGTCATGCCCCGGACTATACGAAGTCGTCCTTCTCTCGACAAGAGCCCGGCAAGGGTTCGGTGTCGCCGGTGATGGCCACCACTAGTACTTTACAACCGTGACCTATCGACTCGGTATTCATCAGAGCATTTCAGAGATCGGTCGGGAGGAATGGAATCGGCTGACCACCGAGATGACCACTCCGCTTCTCGACTGGGAGTGGCTCCACTGCCTCGAGGCGTCGGGGAGTGTCAGCCCCGAGACCGGGTGGCTGCCGGTCCACATGACCGTCCGGAGGAACGACGAGCTTGTAGCCGTCGCCCCCTTGTACGTCCGGAGCCACAGCGTCGGGGAGTTCGTCTTCGACTTTATGTGGGCCGACGTAGCCGAAAAAATCGAGTACGACTACTACCCCAAGCTCGTCGGCATGAGCCCGGCGACTCCCTCGACGGCGTACCGGCCGCTGGTCGCCCCGGAGGAGGATCGAGAGACGATCTACCGCCTGCTCCTGGAACAGATTCTACGATTCTCCGGGGAGAACAAGCTGAACACGGTAGCTTTCAACTACATCGAGGAGGACTGGCGAGACCACCTCGAAGCCAACGGGTTTAGCCTCTGGAAACACCAGAGCTACGAGTGGCGAAACCCCGGCTTCGGCGGCTTCGACGACTATCTGGCGGAGTTTACCAAGAACCAAAGGCGGAACATCCGGCGGGAGAGACGTGCCGTCCAAGACGCCGGCGTCCGGGTAAGGGTTGTCCCAGGCACAGAAGCCCCGGCCTCTTACTTTCCCCGAATGTACCGACTCTACGAGCAAACGAACGACCAGTTCGGTCCCTGGGCGGCAAAGTACCTGAACCGGGAGTTTTTTCTTCTTCTGGAGGAGCACGCCCGGCATCGGGTGCTCTTCGTAGCCGCCACCGAGGTCGACGCTCCCGCGGAGGCGCCTCCCATGGCGATGGCTATGCTTCTTCACAAGGACAAGACGATCCTGGGGCGCTATTGGGGAACCGACGAGTTCGTCGATAGTCTCCATTTCGATGTCTGCTATTACGCCCCGATCGAGTGGGCCATCGGGAACGGCGTCGAGGTCTTCGACCCCGGAATGGGCTCGCATCACAAAGTGCGCCGGGGGTTCCGGGCGATCCCGAACTACAGCGCCCACCGCTTCGGAAACCCCCGAATGCAGGCAATCTTCGAGGCAAACCTACCCCAATTCAACGAGATGGAAACCCAAAACATCGAGGCGCTCAACGAGGCTCGCCCGGTAAAGGCCGACCGGTAGGTGGGTATCTCTTCTGGACCTAAGCCGACTTTTCCCGGAGCTTCGCCAGCTGCGACTCTGCGAGGTGGCGAATCTCTTCCGGCGCCGTGGATTCGGCCAAGGACTGAAGCAAGACGCTTGCCTTATCGACTTCTCCGACGTTGAGGTAGGCGAAGGAGAGGGCGTACTGCGTCAGGTAGTCTTCCGGGTTCAGGGCGTAGGATTGTTTGAGGGTTTCGTAGCTCTTTCGGTGCCGACCGGTCTGGCTGTAGAGTACGCTGAGGTTCCGGAGGATAGAAGCGTTCTCCGGCTCTATTCTCCGAGCCCGCTCGAGGTGCCGCCCGCTCTCGGTGTATTGGTCCTTCCGCAGGTAGGCACAGCCGATGGCCTCGTGGGCCTCTGCGTTTTCGTCCTCGAGCTTCAGGGCGAAGGAAAGGGCCACGATAGCTTCGTCGTTCTGCCCGTTCTCGGTAAAGGCGACCCCGATAAGGGTCAGAGCCTCGGTGTCGTCGGGCTCTTCGGCAAGGAACAGATTCAGTCGCTTGATGGCAGCGTCGTAGTTGCCGTCGTGAATCTGACTCTTCGCATCGTCGATCAAATAGTCCATCGATCCCCTCCGCGACTAGATGTACCCGAGTAAGATACTCACATTGTGACAAGAATCAAGCTTGACCTTGCCATCTTTTAGCCTATATAACGCACCGGAGCGTCTATGCTTTCACTCTTGATTATTGGTGATGAAATACTCACCGGCCGCGTCGCAGAAGAAAACCTCTCCTACATGATCCGCCATTTCTCCGCCGCGGGGTACGCCCCGGAGGAGGCACGCATTGTCCGGGATCGGGTGGACGACATCGCCGGGGCCGTTTCGGCCCTATCCGAGCGGTACAACTACCTCGTGACGACCGGGGGCGTCGGACCGACCCACGACGACGTTACCTACGCAGGAGTCGCCGCGGCCTTTGGCCTCGAACTGAAGCGTAATCCGGACATGGTCCGGTTTCTCGGCGAGCGCCATGGGGGCACCCTCGACCCCGGAGTCGAACGAATGGCCAATCTGCCCGAGGGGGCACAGGTCATCGAAAACGAGGCAAACCGATGGCCGGTTGTACAGGTCCGCAACTGCTTCGTCTTGCCGGGGCTCCCGGGGGCCCTCAAAGACAAGGTGCACCGTGTCGTCGCCCTCCTCCCGCGACGCGAGGCGCTGATTCACGCAAACGTCTACCTTACGGCGGACGAGGCGTCGGTCGCCCTCTGGCTATCGGACCTCCAGGCCCAGGATCCCACGGTTCTTATCGGTTCCTACCCCATCGTAAAGGACAAGCGCTATCTCACTAAGGTTTCTATAACCGGCAGCACCTCCGAGGAAGTCGTGGCGATCCAGAACCGGGTCGCAGCCTGGGCCGCAGCGGCGGGGTGGCTCGACGAAGTGGACGAGGCTCGGCCGATCGGCGACGATGAAGAGCGATGAGCGTTTTTGAAGACGTATGGGAGGTTCTTGAGCCCCACCTCCTCGCGATAGCAATCCTGGCAGCCTCTGCCCTAACCGGCCTTCTGATCGCCAACGTAACGAACGCGATTCTCCGAAGGGCCGCCGCCGGCAACGAAAACGACCTCTTTTACACCATCGCCCACCGTACCCGGGGACCGATCCGCCTCTTCGTTCCTCTCTTAGGGGTAATCGTCGCCCTACCACTGTTGGAACTGCCGAACCCGACCCAAACCTTCGCGGATCATGCCTTCAAAATTCTAATGATTCTCGACGTCAGCTGGTTCGCGATCCGAATACTGGCAGCCGGAGAGGCCAGCCTTTTGGCTCGGTACCCCCTTACGGTCGAGGACAACCTGAAGGCCCGAAAGATTCACACCCAGATTCGGGTCCTGCGCCGGGTAATTACCATCGTGCTTGCGATTCTCGGTATCTCTGCCGTGCTTCTAAGCTTCGAGCCGGTCCGGCAGCTCGGAACCACGATCCTTGCCTCCGCGGGCGTCCTCGGCATCGTCCTCGGCATCGCCGCGCAACGAACCCTCGGCCTCATTATCGCGGGACTCCAGGTTGCCCTGGCGCAGCCGATACGGATCGACGACGTGGTAATCGTCGAGAATGAATGGGGACGGATCGAAGAAATCACGCTTACCTACGTCGTAATCAGAATCTGGGACCATCGCCGTCTGGTAGTCCCGATTACCTACTTTATCGAGGAGCCCTTCCAAAACTGGACGCGGCGAAGCGCCGAGCTTATTGGGTCCGTCTACCTCTACACCGACTACACCGTTCCGGTGCCGAAGCTCCGGGAGGAGCTCCATCGGTTACTCTCCGAGTCGTCCCACTGGGACGGAAACGTGTCGGTGCTCCAGGTTACCGGCGCCACCGAAGGGGCTCTCGAGCTCCGGGCATTGATGAGCGCCGAAAGCTCGCCGGTTCTCTGGGACCTGCGCTGCGAAATTCGGGAGAAGCTTCTGGACTATCTGCAGCGGGAACACCCCGAGGCGTTGCCAAGGACCCGAGCGAAGCTACTTCGGGACGCCCCATGAAGAATCCCTACCTCGCGCCGCCACTTCCTGAGGATCCTCCGAAGGTCGATTCTCTCTCTCCCGAGGAGGCTGCCCAGGAAGCCGCTTTCCTCCGGGAAGCGCTCCATCATCACAACCATCTGTACTACGTCGAAGACGCCCCGGTCCTCGCCGACGACACCTGGGACCGCTTGTTTAGTCGCCTCCAAGAGATCGAAGAACGGTTCCCGGATCTCCGAATCGACACATCGCCTACCCAACGGGTGGGCAGTGCGCCGGCGTCGGAACTGGAGAAGGTGGAGCACCGAGCGCCGATGCTCAGTCTCGACTCTATCCATCAGCAGGAGGAGATGGAGGCCTTCGACCACTTTCTCCGGAAGAACCTCGGCGACCGACCGATCGTCTACGTGGCCGAGCCGAAGATGGACGGCGTCAGCGTAGAGGTAGTCTACCGCGACGGCCACCTCTCCCACGGCGTAACCCGGGGCGACGGCCAGATCGGCGAAGACATAACCCGGAAC
>CAZLDK010000159.1:0-7906 GCA_964558285.1 uncultured Spirochaetaceae bacterium
CCCGGGTCGGCTATCAGCCGACCCTCGCCAGCGAATTGGCGGAGTTCGAGGAGCGAATAACCAACACCGAGGCCGGGGCCATAACCTCGGTGCAGGCGGTCTACGTTCCAGCGGATGACTTTACCGACCCTGCGGCGGTTCATACCTTCGGTCATCTCTCGGCGACCATCGTCCTATCCCGGAAACGGGCGAGCCAGGGCCTCTATCCCGCAATAGATCCCCTCCAGTCACAGTCGAAGATGCTGACTCCCACGGTCGTCGGAGAACGCCACTACCGGATAGCCCGAGAAGTCCGACGCACCCTCGCGGAGTACGAGTCGCTAAAGGACATAATCGCGATGCTCGGAATGGAGGAGCTCTCCGCCGATGACAAACAGGTGGTCAACCGAGCCCGGCGCCTCGAGCGCTTCCTCACTCAGCCCTTCTTCGTGACCGAGCAGTTTACCGGCAACAAGGGCCGGGCGGTCTCCCTCGATAAGACGGTAGAGGGTTGCGAGCGAATTTTAGGAGACGAGTTTGCCGACGTAGGAGAGGGGAGCCTCTACATGGTAGGCGACGTCGACGAGGTCGAGAAGTCATGACAGTCGACGTCTTTGTGCCGAGCAGGGGGCATCACTTCGACGACGTCGTCGCCTTGGACGTGGACACCGTCGAGGGACGCTACGGAATCCTCGAGCGTCATATCGATACGGCGATGGCCCTGGATGTGGGACTACTCCACATGCGGGACCGGTCGCAACAGGAGCATTTCATCGGTCTCGACGGAGGAATCCTCGTCAAGATTGGCTCGGCGGTCCGCATTTCCACCGGCCGAGTCATCGTCGGGCAGGGACTCGGGGTCATCGAAGAGGGAATCCAGGAGCAGCAGGAGGAGGCGGAGCGCCGAGAGAAGCAGCAACTGCGGGCACTAGCCCGACTCGAGCTCCAGCTGAGCCGGAGCATCCCCGGCGCCCACGGGGGGCAAGGGTAATGCGGAAGAAAGCCGGCGAGTTTCGCTCCGAGCTGGGGAAGAAAGAGCGACGGCGAGTGGCAGCGCAAAACCGGAAGGACGACGAGCGATGGTTCGGTCTCGGGATGCTCGGACTCGTGGGATGGTCCTTCTCCATTCCGGTGCTGATCCTTCTTGCCCTTGGAATCTGGATCGACGCGACCCGAGAGACCGAGTACTCCTGGGCGCTTATGTTTTTGATAATCGGGGTTATAGCCGGGGGCGCAAACGCGTGGTTTTGGATAAACAGCGAACAAAGACGAATAGAGGAAGATCAGCGAAATGAATGACTTTTTACTATACCTCGGAGCCTTCGCGGCCGGCGCGGGAGTCGGGGGGCTCTTCTTTTGGGGGCTCTGGGTCTCTCTCCGGGTAGCCGGAAAGCGGGACGGCAAGGCGGTCATTCTTATCGGAAGCTTTCTTTTGCGAGCCGCGATCGTCGTCGGGGTAATGATTCTGACCTTGCGGCTTTCCAACGCCTACGGGCTTATCGCTTTTATGGTCGGCTTCCTGGCCTCCCGGTTCGTCATGACCCATACCCTCGGGAGGGAGCATGGCTAATACACCCGACGCCCTGGTGTTTTTTACCTGGGAATTCGTCACGATCAACGGCACCCTGGTTTTTTCCTGGATCGCGATGGCGGTCATCCTTACCCTCGGCCTCTTGGCCACTCGGAATCTCCAGACCGGCCGGGACGTCTCCCGGCTTCAGAACGGTTTGGAGATTCTCGTTCGAGCCCTGCGTAACGAGGTGAAGTCTCTCGCCGGCCGGGAGAGTATGACCTACGTCTCCTTTATCGGGACCCTTTTTCTCTTTATCGCGGTCTCCAACATCCTCTCTCCGGTCCCCTACTACCAGCCGCCGACCAGCTCAATCTCGGTGACCGCGGCCTTGGCCGTCGTGGTGTTCGCGGCGGTGCCGGTCTACGGCGTCGCCGAAAAAGGAGTGAAGGGCTACCTGCGGCACTACATCGAGCCTACGCCGGCCATGCTGCCCTTTACCATCATCAGCGAGCTATCGAGAACCCTCGCCCTGGCGGTCCGCCTCTTCGGAAACATTATGAGCGGAACGATGATCGTCGGCGTGCTTCTCTCCTTGACCCCCCTGGTGGTGCCGCTGCTCATGGAAATGTTTGGGCTGCTCATCGGCGTGATTCAAGCCTACATTTTTGCCGCCTTGGCGGCCGTCTATATCGGATCTGCGATCCGAGTTCAGGATCGAACACAAAAGAGCTCAACAAAGGAGTAATTATGGATAGCGTAACGATTATCGGAGCCGTCTCCATTCTCACCGCCGGGTTTACTATTGCCATCGGCTCAATCGGCCCCGCCTTCGGACAGGCTCGGGCCCTCTCTCAGGCCTTGGCGTCCATGGCCCAACAGCCGGACGAGGCCGGCCGAATAAGCCGTACCGTGTTCGTCGGTCTGGCTCTCATCGAGTCGACGGCGATCTACGCCTTCGTCATTTCGATAATCCTCATCTTCGTTAATCCCTTCTGGACCCAGGTGGCGGGATAAGAGATGCAGTTCGACTGGTTCACCTTTGGGGCCTCAATCTTCAACTTTGTCCTTCTGCTCATTTTGCTCCGCGTCTTCGTTTTTAAGCGGATTGTCCGAGCCATGGAGACCAGAGAGAAGCGACTTGCACGGCAGTGGGACGAGGCACAGGAAGCCCAGGCGGAGGCGCAGGAGGAGAAAGAGCGGTATCAGCAGCAGCTCGACGAGATCGACGAGCAGCGAAAACAGACCCTCGACGAAGCCCGAAAGGCTGCCGAAGAAGAGCGGGAGAAAAAGCTTGCGAGCCTTCGGGAAGAGATGACGGAAAAGCGGAGGGCCTGGGAAGAAAGCATCGAAGCGGAACAGAGCCGGTTCGTCTCGGAAGTCCGAACCCGACTCGGCCAGGCGACTATCGACACGGTTCGCGCCACCCTGGAGGAGCTTGCAGACGTAAGCCTCGAGGAAAAAATGATCGACCGATTTCTCGCTGAATACGACGGCGAGGCCGAGGTGGAGGGCGATACAATCCAGGTATACACGGCGCATCCCCTCCCCGACGAAACCCGGGGACGGCTCAAGGACCGTGTCGCGGAAATGCACCCCGAGGTCAAAAGCGTAAACGTTGCAGTCGATGACTCGCTCCTCTGTGGAATCGAAATCCGGTTCTCCGACCGCCGCGTCGGCTTTTCCGTGGCGCACCATCTCGACGCGGTCGAGGAGCGTCTCGGAGACGTCCTGAAGGACGCAAGAGGACCCGGGAGTGAGTAGCGACAGCGCCGTTTTTTCCAGTCTCGAGGCCATCAGCGCCGCCGCCGGAGCCCTCTCGTCGAAGCACCTGGCCGCCTACGAAGAGGAGATAGGGGTGGTCACTTTCGTCGGAGGGGGAGTGGCTCGAGTCTCGGGCCTTCGGAACGCCCGGGCCCGGGAGCTCCTCGAGTTTCCCCGGGGGGTTAGGGGCGAGGCCTTCTCCCTCCTCGAGGACGAAATCGCCGTCATGCTCCTCGACCCCGCCGAAGAGCTCCGAGCCGGGTCCCTTGTTCGCAGCACCGGGCGCGTAACCAGCATACCGGTCGGAAAGGGCTATCTCGGCCGGGTCGTCGACGCCTTGGGGAGGCCCCTCGACGGCAGAAGGGCTATCGACGAGGCGGAACGATGGGAGGTCGAGCGTCCGGCCCCGGCGATCATGGACCGCCGAGCGGTGGACCGGCCGCTTCAGACGGGTATCCAGTCGATCGACGCCCTCATCCCCATCGGGAGGGGCCAACGGGAGCTCATCGTGGGCGACCGACAAACCGGTAAGACCGCCGTTGCCGTGGACACCATGATCAACCAGCGCAATTCGGATGTAATCTGCGTCTACTGCGCCATCGGAAAGCGGAGCTCCGCGGTGGCCCAGGTGGTCGCGGACCTCAAAGAACACGGCATCTTCGAGCGTTCGGTGGTTGTCGCGGCTACGGAGAACGATCCGCCGGGGGCAAACTTCGTCGCCGCCTACAGCGCGACCACCATCGCCGAATACTTTGTCTCCCAGGGACGAGACGCCCTCATCGTCTACGACGATTTGACCCGCCACGCCCGGAGTTACCGGGAACTTTCCCTCCTACTTCGCCGTCCACCGGCGCGGGAGGCGTATCCCGGGGATATCTTCTACGTCCACGCCCGGCTCTTGGAGCGGGCGACACAGTTCGACGACGAGCACGGCGGGGGATCCCTGACGGCTCTCCCCATCGTCGAGACCCAGGAGCAGAATATCTCCTCCTACATTCCGACTAATCTCATCTCCATTACCGACGGCCAGCTCTACCTTTCGCCGACCCTGTTTCAGCAAGGGGTCCTACCGCCGGTAGACATCGGCGAATCGGTCTCCCGGGTCGGGGGCGATGCCCAGGTACCGCCCTACCGGCGGGTCGCCGGGGACCTTCGCCTGGCCTACAGTCAGTTCGAGGAGCTCGAGAACTTCGCCCGCTTCGGGGTTCGCCTCGACGAGGAAACGCAAAAGACCCTCGACCGGGGGCGCCGGGTCCGGGAAGTCCTCAAGCAGCCCCAGTATCAGCCCCTTCCTGTCGGGGATCAGATTGCGATGTTGCTTTCGGTTACCCGGGGAATTCTCGACGAGGTCGAGCTGGAGGACGTCGGAGAGGCGAAGGGCCGGATCAGACGGCGATGCCGGGAGCAGACGCCGGAGCTGATGGAAGCCTTGGACAGGGGAGCTTCGCTGAGTGACGACGACTTCGACCGCCTCGCCGAGATCGCGAAGTCAGCGGCCCAGGGTGACCATCCCGAGGAGGAGTCCGGTGGCGAGTAGGCAGACCCTCGAGCGGAAAATCTCGAGCACCGAGGATATGTCCTCCATCGTGACAACGATGAAGTCGCTGGCGGCGGTCAACGTTAGGCTCTTCGAAACCGCTCGCCTCTCGTTAGAGGCACAGGTCGACGTCCTCGAACGCGGCTTTCAAGTCGCCTTTGCCGGGGGTGCTCTCCCCGGTGGGTTAGATCTCGGAGGTCCGAGCCAAGACGGGGAGGGCGAATCCCTCTACCTGATCTTCGGCTCCGCCCAGGGCATGTGCGGGCAGTTCAACGACCACTTGGCGGTCTACGTCGACCGCGAGGTTCAGCGTCAGGAGCGAGGGCCCACAATGCTCGTCATCGGGGAACGAATCGCCGGGAGTCTCGCCGGTATGGGCTACTACGCCCATCAAACCGTTCCCGCCGAGAGTTCCATCGGCGGAGTAACAGAGCTGATCTACGAGCTACTCGAAAAGATAGAAAACGCCCGGGCACGGGGTGTCCGACAGGTGTTCATCTTCCACAACGAAGCGGCGACAAAGATGTCCCACCGACCGACGCACCGTCAAATTCTTCCCCTCGACGAGGTCTGGCTCTCCATTCTTCGACGGGAAACCTGGCCGGGACCGACCCTTCCGCAGGCCATGACCTCAACCCCACACCTTCTCGAGGAGTTGGTCACGAACTATCTTTTCACGGTGCTCTACCTCGGTGCCCTCGAGAGCTTGGCTGGGGAGAACGCGGCACGCTTGTCCTCGATGCAGGCGGCCGAAAAGAACATCGAAGAACAGCTCGAGGATCTTCAGCGGGAGCACAACCGTCGACGTCAGTCAGAGATTACCGAAGAGCTTCTCGACATCGTAAGCGGATACACCGCCCTAGGCGGGTAACCAACGGAGGTAACTATGTTTCTCTACGAGCTCGTTTCCGCCCTTGCTATTGCGTTTCTCTTTGCCCTCTTGTTCAGCGTGCTGTTTCGCCGGCACGATACCTCACCGGGATTCACCTTCGCCTTCGTGCTCTTCTTCCTTTTCGCCTGGGCCGGTGGCCTCTGGCTCGCGCCTCTCGGACCGGCGATCTTCGGCGTCTACTGGCTCCCGGGAGCCCTCCTGGTGCTCTTGGTCTTCCTCCTCCTCGGCATTTTTGTAGACCGAGAACCCCGAACCCGTCGGGAGGCGCAGGCGGAACTGGAGACGCGGCAGGCCATCGGCACCCTCTTTGGGGTCTTCTTCTGGCTCCTCATTGTCGGACTGGTGATTGCGATTGCTCTCGGCTACGTAACCCGATAGCTCCGACGACTATCTGACCGATAACCGCCGGCGCGACGCTCGCGATGCCGATAACCATCCATTCCTGGGGCCCGAGGGCGGAAACCTGAAGCACTCCCGCGAGGGGTCCCCAAAAAGCCGCGAGGCCAAAGAGGGCGGTGCAGAGTAGCAGGGCCCCCCAGACAAAGGGGTTCGCCACAACCTGGTTTCGCCAGAGTCGGCTCCGGGGGGAGCGCATGTTGAAAACGTGCCAGAGCCGGGCGAAACCGATGCCGAGGAAGGAGACCGACACCGCGAGGTCCTTGTCGCCGGTCGTCTGGTACACCCAGAAGAAGGCCCCGAGGATGGCCCCGGCGATAAGGGCGCCCCAGGCAAGAATTGCCGCCAGATGGGACCTCTCGAGGACCCCTTCCCGCGGGTCCCGGGGCGGTTCGGTCATTATCCCTTCGTGACCTCCCCCGAGACCCAGGGCAAGGGCCGGGAAGACGTCGTTTATCACATTGAGATAGAGTATCTGCAGGGGGAGGAGGGGAACCGGCGCTCCGACGACCGTTGCCCCGGCGACGATGAGAATCTCCGCGACGTTCCCGGAAGTCAGGTAGATGGAGAACCGGCGTATGTTGTCGAAGATGATGCGGCCGTACTCGATCGCCGTCGCGATGGTCTCGAAACGGTCGTCGGTCAGGACCAGGTCCGCCGCCTCCTTCGCGACGGCTTCTCCCCGCTTACCCATCGCGACGCCGATGTCCGACTTCCGGAGCGCCGGGGCGTCGTTTACTCCGTCCCCGGTCATGGCGACGATATCTCCTTCTTCCTGGTGGAGCTCGATCAGCGTCAGCTTTTCCTCGGGGCTCAATCGAACCACCGCGTCGGCGGCCACCGCACGGTGGCGCTCCTCGGCGTCTTCGATCCGGTCGAGATCCTCGCCCCGGAGGACCGTCGAATCCTCCCGGAGCAGCCCGATCTGTCGTCCGATTGCCCTTGCGGTCTCCTCTTGATCCCCGGTTACCATAACCGTCCGGACCCCGGCCCGGCGGAAAGTTTCGATGGTCGACGCCACACCCTCCCGGGGCGGGTCTTCGAATGCCACCAGACCGAGAAGGCGAACATCCCGGTAAAGCTCCTCCCGGGGAAGCTCCCGGGTCCCGTCCGTCGCTCCGAGGTCCCGGACCGCCAGGGCGAGGACTCGCATGCCCTCGGCGGCCAAGGCTCGGTTGCGATCTTCGACCTGCCGCCGGACCTCCTCGTCGACGGCTTTGGCGTCTTCGGCGTCGGTCCCGGTCGCGTAGGTCGTCGCTATCCCGAGGACCGCCTCGGGGGAGCCCTTTATCGCGGCGAAGGCGCCGGAGGCTCCTTCGTGGATCGAAGCCATCAGCGCCAGATCGGGGTCGAAGGGTATCTCTCTGAGCCGGGGAGTCTCCTCGAAAAGCTGCGCCTTACTCCTTCCGGAGGCGGAGACCGCCTCCAGGAGCGCCTTTTCCATCGGCTCCCCTGTTTCCTCCTCGGTGGGGCCTTCGGTACAGAGGGCCCCGGTGGTCAACGCCCGGGATAGCAGGCCCGAACGGGATTCCGGGCCTGAAACGTCCTCGGCGCCTTGATCGAAGCGGATCTCCCGGGATCCCTCCTCGGCGCCGGGGAAAAAGTAGCGGCGGACCTCCATGCTGTTCTTGGTCAGGGTTCCGGTTTTATCCGTCAGGATGACGGTGGTCGACCCTAAGGTCTGCACCGCCGCGAGGCGCCGTACCAGGGCGTTTCGCCGGGCCATCCGGTACATTCCCCGGGCCAGGGCCAGAGTAGCAACCACCGGAAGCCCCTCGGGAACCGCCGCGACGATGAGGGCGATGGTGGTCTCTATCATCACCATCAC
>CAZLDK010000160.1:0-7830 GCA_964558285.1 uncultured Spirochaetaceae bacterium
GGGATACCGCCGCCCGGGCGGCAAAGGAGCACGGCGTGGCCATTTCCGTATCGACCGACGCCCACAGCCCCGGGGGCCTGAAGAATATGCGCTACGGCGTGGATACCGCCCGGCGGGGATGGATCGAGGCAAAAGACGTCGTAAACACCCGGTCGGCCAAGGACCTGCTCAAGGCACTCAGGAAGAAGTAATGGCTTCGAAGACAGACAATTGACCCATCCGGCCTATGTTTCGCCCCGGGGTGCATCGGTAGCATATTGATAGGAGAAATCTATGAGTCTCGACTTTGACAAGTACGCCCAAGAGGGCAACGAGTTTATGAAACGTCTCACCGAACGTTTAGGACACCCCGATGAAAAGGATCAAGCGGGCATCTTGCTCCGGGCGGTTCTCTATGCCCTGAGGGATCGAATCTCGGTTGCCGAGAATCTGCACCTGGTCTCGCAGCTACCGATGTTTCTCAAGGCTGTGTACGTCAGCGAATGGTCCTACCGCGACGACGTCGACCGGGTAAGGACCGAAGAGGACTTTACCACGCGCATCGAGCACTACCAGCGTCAGTACGGCGAGCAAGATTTCGACTGGAAGGCTTCGACCCCAGAGCTCGCTACCAAGGTCTTCGCCGAGATTGAGCGCTACCTATCCGAAGGCGAGGTCAAGGACATCAAGAGCCAGCTTCCCAAAGGGATCGGGCACCTGGTCTAGGCCCCCTAGAAATCCAGCATCATGATGGCCCGGAGGCTTACGACCCAGGGAGTGTAGTTCTTGGTGTAGGTCCAGGAGGAGGAAGCTTCCAAGGCCTCTTCGGAAGTGCTCCAGGTAACCCTCTCCCGGGCGATGCCGAGCTCGGCCTTCCAGGTCTGGTCGATGTGGTAGAGCCCCGACAGGTAGAGGGCCCGCTTGTAGGTGGCCGTGTCCCCGTAGTTCAGCGAGAAATAGAGGCCGTAGGCCAGCGTAAGGTTTAGAACCGGCTCTCGGTCCTCGATCCAGAAATAGCTGAGTCCCGGCCGGACAAGGTAGGTCTGATCGCCGTTGTAGAGGTTCGCGAAGTAGCGGTTCTTCACCATCAGGACCCAGTTTTCCCCGGGAATCATCTCCAATTGAAAACGCGGAGAGACGTCCCCGATCAAGACACTCTCGTATCGGTCGTTCGTATCCTCCCATTCCCATTCGTCGGTGTCGCCGATCTCCACCCAGTCGTCGTCGTGCCAGACGCCCCCTTGGAGGCGGTAGAAGGCCCCGACTTTGACGTTGTCGTGAACCCGGTAGTAGCTCCCCAGGGTAACCGCACGGTACCTCAGCGAGAAATCCTCATCCTGAAAGCGCCAGGTCACGTCGAGCATAGGGTCCCAGTCGTCAATGTCGGCGAACAGTCGCAAGGAGTTCTCGAGCTCCACAACGGGGGAAGGTGTGTCCGGGGCCCAGTACTGGGCGGAGAGTTCTTGAGCCGGAACCGCCAGCCACAGAACGGCGGCCACCAGGCCCGTGACAACGAGGCCCCCGCGGGACAAGCGCGACGTGTCAATCATAGTCTTGGTCCAAGAGGTCGCTGTAGGCCGCGTCCAGGTCCGTATCGTCGACAACGGGACCCGCTTCCGGGTCGACGTTCCAGTTCAGTCCCCGAGTCCAGGGGTAGAAACGGGGTTCGGTAATACGGTCCGATGCAAGGATATTGATGCCCTCCCCGGCGTTGACCACCACCGGATCTCCGCCGGGAACCTCCACGTCTACCGCGCCGTCGTTGACGCAGAGCCAGATATCGGGGGCGTCTTCGACGGTCCGACCGTAGGCCACAAAGAACTCCGTCCCGCGGACGCCGGCGACGACGGTCTGCGCCCGGACCTGGAAGTTGCGCCCTACGGCGCTTCGCACCCGGGAAAAGAGCCCCCCTTGGTCCAGGTCCACGGTGATTCGCTCACCGATATCCGAAAGGGTAAGGACGCTATCTTCACGCATCTTCAGGTCGGCCCGTCCATCGATGGCGATAATCGCCAGGCCGTCGGCCCCGGTATGAATCGTGTCCCCTTCGAGAAGGTCCATGCCGATATCGGCCTGCAGACGGGAACTCCCGCGCTGCACGGATACCTCGCCGAGGACGTAGGACGCTACAGCCTGTGCCCGAAGGGCAGGCGGTGTGAGGAATAGAAACAGAAGAACTCCCGCAAAAGCGAGCAAAAGACGTGTGTGTCGCCGGATCATGGCGTCTCCTTGCTATTTATGATCATAGCTGTAAACTATTTTCGTACCCCGAAGCGCCATTGTCAACGGAGCCCGGCAGATCCAACCCCGCCGGCCCAATCGCCTGCTTCGACGGCACGCTTGACCGGGTATTTAATTATCGATACCTTTAGCGCAGGTTTTCGGGGCAGGGTGTAATTCCCGACCGGCGGTTAAAGTCCGCGAGTCTCCTTCGGGAGGCTGAACCGGTGTAATTCCGGTACCGACGGTAGAGTCCGGATGGGAGAAAACCAAAACGGCGGCCACGGCGCGTACAAAGCGCGGTCCGTTGACAGGCACGGGACCACCGCGTGGCCCCTAGAGCCGGCGCCGTACCTTCCATCGATAACAAGCCCCGTGATTGCCATGCAGTCGCGGGGTTTTTTGTTATCCGGGGGACACCCCTCTGCCCCGAGAGGAGTGCACATGCTAACGGACAAAGACCGAGATTACGCCCACGAAGTCGTCAGCCTGGCGCAGAGCGGCTGGGGAGGAGCGGCGCCGAACCCGATGGTCGGGGCGGTTGTCGTCCGGGACGGCCGGGTCGTCGGCCGGGGCTTCCACGCCGAGTACGGCGGGCCCCACGCCGAGAGCGTCGCCTTAGACGCCGCCGGCGCAGACAGCCGGGGCGCGACGCTTTTCTGCAGCCTCGAACCCTGCTGTTACCGGGCCCCGGAAAAGCACCAGCCCCCCTGCACCGACCGGATTATCGCCGCCGGCGTCTCCCGGGTGGTCATCAACCAGATCGACCCCAACCCCCGGGTAAGCGGCCGGGGCATCGAGATCCTCCGGGAGGCAGGCATCGAGGTGGAGCTCATCGAGAACGACGATTCCGCCTGGCGGCTCAACGACGCCTTCAACACCGCGGTTACCCTCGGCCGCCCCTTCGTACACCTCAAGATAGCCCAATCCCTCGACGGCCGAATCGCCACCGCCACCGGCGAATCGATGTGGATAACCGGGGAGGCGGCCCGGCAAGAAGCGCACCGCCTCCGCCTCGGCCGGGACGCGGTTCTGGTGGGCGTCGGCACCGTCAACGCCGACAATCCACGGCTCACCGTGCGGCTCCCGGGGCGCCCGGGCACGGGCACCGGCCCGGGCACGGGCACCGGCGCCGGCGTCGGCCCCCGCCGAGCCGCCCGACACCCGGTTCCGGTGGTCATCGACCCGACCTTGCGGATGGACCTGGCCTCCCACCTCGCCACCGACCGCGCCGAGGAGCTCGTAGTCGTGGCGGACACCCGGGCCCCGGAGGAGAAGCGGCGGACGCTCGAAGCCCGGGGAGCCCGGGTCCTCGCCATCCCCCGGGGAGGCGACGGCATCCCCGTCGCGGCGCTCCTCGAGGGGCTCTGGGAGCTTGGGGTTCGGTCGGTTCTGGTCGAGGGCGGCTCCCGGGTCCACGGCTACTTCCTTCGGTCGGGTATCTACGACCGCATCACCCTGTTCGTCTCCCCCCGCTTCCTCGGAGCCGCGGGAACCCCCACGACGGACTCCCTCGATATCGAGGGCCTCGAACAGGCAGCGCCGCTGGAGCAGGTGTCGGTCGCTCCCCTGGGAGAGGACATCGTAGTCGACGGCTACCGGGCCGGGTGGCTCGAAGAGACCCGCCGGAAGACAGAGCAACGGGCCAAGGAGGTACTCCATGTTCACCGGGTTGGTTGAAGAAATCGGAACCGTCGTTTCCGCCAGGGGCGCCGGGGAGTATCGTCTCATCTCCCTCCGGGCCCCCAAGGTGGCCGACTCGCTTCGCCCCGGAGACTCCCTCTCGGTCAACGGCGCCTGCCAGACCGTGGTCCGGGTACAAGGCTCCGTCATCAGCGTCGAGGCGCTCAGCGAGACCCTGGCTAAGACCAACCTCGGCACCCTGCGCTCCGGGAGCGTCGTCAACCTCGAGCGCCCACTCACCCCCGAGAGCCGCTTCGACGGGCACATCGTCCAGGGCCACGTCGACGGCCAAGGACGGGTAACCGAGATCCGCCGCGCCGGGGAGGGCTACTACCTAACCGTAGACCTCCCGGAAGAGCTCGCAGCCGGGTGCATACCCCAGGGCTCCATCGCCGTCGACGGCATAAGCCTGACAATCGCGACGCTCGCCGACACCCGGGTAACCGTCAACGTCATCCCGACCACCTGGCGGGAGACCACCCTCTCGGCGAGGAAGGTTGGGGACCCGGTCAACATAGAAACGGACGTTATCGGCCGCTACGTCTTCCGGTACCTGGAGACGGCCGGACTACTCGGGGCCGGCCGACAAACGGCCCGCGGCCCGTCGGCCGGCCGCCGCAGCAACCCCGCCGCCGGGGCCCCCGGCCCCCGACCCGGGACCGGGAGCCTCACCGCCGAGCGCTTGGCGCAGCTTGGCTACACCGGAGGCTCCCGATGAAGCCTCGCCATTCAAGATCTCGTAAGGAGTACACAATGCACAGAGTGTTAGAAGGCCACCTCAACGGAGAGGGGCGCCGCGTAGGAATCGTCGTAAGCAGGTTCAATAGTTTTGTAACCGAGCGCCTCTTGGAAGGCGCCCTGGACTGCCTGACCCGCCACGGAACCGACCCGGAAACCGTCGCCGTCGCCCGGGTTCCCGGGTCCTGGGAGATTCCCCTAGCCGCCCGTAAGCTCGCCGATTCGGGCAACTACGACGGAATTATCTGCCTCGGTGCGGTAATCCGGGGCGCCACACCCCACTTCGATTACGTCGCCGCGGAGGTCAGCAAGGGCGTTGCGTCGATCTCGCTGGAAACCGGCGTCCCGATCGCCTTCGGCGTGCTGACCACCGAGAGCGTCGAGCAGGCCGTCGAGCGAGCCGGGAGCAAGGCGGGGAACAAGGGCTGGGACGCCGCCGCTACCGTCCTGGAGATGATGGACCTCCTCCCGCAGTTGGGCTAGAGCTGATACACCGGGCGGCTCATATAGTTCGAATAGTCCTTGAGCGTCGGCTTGTATTCGGTGGCGAAGAGGCTCGAGGAGACAATATAGTCCGCCGTCGCCCGGTTGTTAGCGATGGGAACGTTGTAGAGAACCGCGATCCGCAACAGCGCCTTGACGTCGACGTCGTGGGGTTGGGGCTCCATCGGGTCCCAGAGAAAGATCAATACGTCGATCTTGCCGTCGGAGATCAGGGAGCCGAGCTGTTGGTCGCCCCCCAGGGGCCCGGACTTTAGCTTCGTCAGGTCCAGCTCCCGTGCCTCTTCCTGGGAAATCTTGTTCAGGATCGCCTGCTCTACCAGCACCCCCGTGGTTCCGGTGCAAATAATCCGATGGGGCAGCAGGGAGCGCACGTTGTACTCCACCCACTCCGCCATATCTCGTTTCCGGTTGTCGTGGGCAACCAGCGCTATTGTCTTTTCCGCTATCATCAGACAAAAGATAGCAGTCTCACTCGGAAAAAAAGCCAAACAGTGCCATCTTTCCGGTGAGTTTTTGATTAAGGTAGCGTCCCCACCGGCGGTAACCCCCGGCAGCTCGGTGGACCTGCAGCAGATAGTCCCCTGGCGCACCCATCCAGGTGCTTCGCCGTAAGAACGGAGGCGCACCTGGCCGGTCGCGCCCCGGGCCACGCACACAGCCCCGGTCCACCGAGCTGCCGCGCATTGCCGCCGGTCGCATGCGGGGGATAGGGTGGCGGCGGGGTGGGGTCGGGACCCTAGTTTGCCGAAACGACTTACGCGCCGGTGTCGACGCCGGGCCGCCGCTGGGCGTCGAGGTCGTCCTGGGCCTCTTGCATCAGTCGGTAGGCGTCGGCGGCGACCCGCATGTCAGCGGCGGAGGGGTTTCCCGGGGCGGTGGCGGCGGCGTAGATGGTCCGGGCCTTCTGCAGGGTCGCCCGGGGGTCCCCGGGAACCTCGGCCATGTCCACGGCGATGCGGCCGCCCACGGCAACCCGCTCGCCTCCGGGGCCGGTCCTCATCGTGTAGCTTATCCCCGAGGCGGCGTAGCCCCCGAGGGCCATCAGGTGGTCCCGCTCGTGCCCCCGGACCTCCCGGTCCCGTGCGAGGGCTTCCTCGGATAGCGTCAACCGGTAGTCTGTTCCGGCGATGTCGATACCGGCGGGCTCTCCGGTGCCCGGGCTCTGGGGCCCCGGACGCCCCCCGGGGCGCTCCCCCTCCCCGGCCCCGGTGCGGACTACCACCACGGGCACGCGGCGGGTGTCTTCTCCCTGGCCTGGTGTCCGCGGCGCGGGAGGTGGGTTGTAGTTTCCGTCGACGTAGACTATCCGCATTTCTCTTGACGCCCTGGAAGAACAAATCTACGACTTCTGATCCTGGATATCCAGCCGTCGTGCCCCCGATTAGCGAGTCCCGGGGTTTGACATATCCCTGACTCATTGGGTAAGATATTAGCCATGGCTAACTTTTACTCGATCCTTCGTATGGTGCCCCGCCGGATTGCCGCCGGGACGCTGTTTCTCATATTCGGTTTTGCCCCCCTCTTCGCCACCGGAGCCGCGGAAACCGGCCCTGTGGTCAACGTCTACTCTCACCGTCACTACGACGCCGACCGGCAGCTCTACGCCGCCTTTACCGAGGAGACCGGTATCGCCGTCAACGTGGTCGAGGCGGGGGCCGACGAGCTCATCCAACGCCTGGCCTCCGAGGGGGAGAACTCTCCCGCGGATCTCCTGGTTACAGTGGACGCCGGTCGCCTCTACCGGGCAAAACAGATGGGCCTCCTCCAAGCGGCGGAATCTCCGGCACTCGAACGCCTGGTTCCTCAGAATCTCCGGGATCCGGAAGGCTTCTGGTACGGGATTACCGTTCGAGCCCGGGGAGTGGTCTACGCCCCGGACCGCGTTTCCAATCCCCCGGAAACCTACGGAGACCTCGCGGACCCCGAGTGGCGTGGGCGGATCGCGGTGCGCTCCTCGACCAATATCTACAACGTGTCGCTCGGGGCCTCCCTGGTTGCCCATCAGGGCCCCGACGCGGCGGGGCAATGGGCTTCCGGAGTGGTCGACAACATGGCCCGACGCCCCCAGGGGAACGACCGGGACCAGATCCGGGCGGTGGCAGCGGGACAGGCCGACCTGGCCATCGTCAATAGCTACTACCTCGGGCTCCTCGCAAGCTCCAGCGACCCGGCGGACCGGGAAGTCGCCGAAGCCGTTGCCATCGTCTTTCCCCGGCACCAGCCCCCGGGGACCGGGACCCACATCAACGTGAGCGGTGCCGGAGTAACCGCGTCGGCCCCGAACCCGGAGAACGCCCGTCGTCTCCTGGAGTTTCTCCTCAGCGACGAGGGGCAAACCCTCTACGCCGAAGCCAACTACGAGTACCCGGTCCGGGAGGGACTTCCCCTGGCGCCGGAGGTTGCCGCATGGCCGGCCTTCGAGGCCGACTCCCTAAACCTCGCGGCCCTCGGCGAGCACGCAGAAGAGGCAACCGAGATCTTTGATGCGGCCGAGTGGGAATAGCCTAGGCCTCGGCTGGGATCCGTCGCGGAGAATCGCCTGGCGGCGTCCCCTCCGCGGCTGGCATCTCGGGGCCTTCGTCGCCGTTGCCCTTATCCTCCTCCCCCTGGGGGCCGTCGCCGCCGGGGGGCTTGCGGCGGGGGTAAGCCCCCTGGCCCTTCGCCTCTTCGCCGACCGCCTCGTGGACACCTTGGTAGTCGCGGTTC
>CAZLDK010000161.1:0-7798 GCA_964558285.1 uncultured Spirochaetaceae bacterium
GAGCACCTTTCTCAACGCCCTGACCTACCCCGACAAAACGGTCTACCCCGCGGCGAGCCCAAACAAAACGGATCTGTTCAACATTATGCGGGTCTACGGAGACGCGGTCTTCTTTCCTCTTCTGTCGAAGGAGATGTTTTCCCAGGAAGGGCACCGTCTGGAGTTCGATGATGATGGCAAGCTGATCCGGACCGGGATCGTCTTTAACGAGATGAAGGGAAACTACTCCAACCACGATTCCATCGCCGGGGAGTGGTCCCTTCGGAGCGTGCTCCCGGAAACCACCTACGGCTTCGACTCCGGGGGAGATCCGAAGGAGATACCAAACCTTACCTACGAAGACTTTGTCGAGTTTCACAGAAACTACTATCACCCGTCGAACTGCCGGCTCTTTCTCTACGGCGACACCCCGACAGAGGAGTACTGCGAGCTCGTGCAGTCTGAGTTTCTCCGGCATTTCGACGGGGCCCTGACACCGGCGTCCGTCACCATACAGACGCCCTGGAACGCCCCCCGGCGTCTTACCAAGACGGCCCCGATTGCCGCGGAAGAGCCGGCGGACCGGCAGACCTCGGTTACCCTCAACTGGCTTCTCGGCGATGTAACCGACCCGCTCCACACCCTGACCGCCGAGGTGATAAACGAGATTCTCGTCGGCCATTCCGGGTCCCCCCTCTACCAGGCGGTCAGCGAGTCGGATATCGGGGACGACCTCTCCTCCCCGACGGGCCTGGAGACCGAGGTGCGACAACTCGTTTTTTCCGCCGGTATCCGGGGAACCGAGGCGGACCGTGTTCTTGAGGTGGAATCGCTGATCCTCGAGGTCCTCACCGACCAGGTTCGGGAGGGCTTGGATCCGACCCTGGTTCAGGGAGCTCTCAACAAGATCGAGTTCCGTAACCGGGAGATCCGGGGCGGCGGGCCCTACGGCCTTCGGATGATGCGCCGGCTCTTGCGCGGGTGGGTCCACGGCACCGAGCCGGAGCGCTCCCTGCGTTTCCGGGACACCTTCGACCAGCTCAAGGCCCGGATGGAGGCCCATCCCCGCTATCTGGAAGCCTTTATCGAGCACAACCTTATCGACAACCCGCACCGGAGCACGCTGATCGTGGTACCGGATCCGGAACAGGAGCACCGGGAGATTCTCGAGGAGGAGGCGGCCTTGCGAAGCCTCGCCGAAGCGCTTCCCCCGGAGGCCCACGAGGAGATCCGGGAGTCTCAAACACAGTTGCGGGCGGTTCAGGAGGAGCCGGATCCCCCGGAGATTGTCGACGCCCTTCCCTTCCTGAGCCGGGGGGACCTTCCCCGGGAGGTCGACGTCATAGATTACCGGATCGGTACGCTGGAATCGGGCGAAGAGGTGATGTTTCACAATTTCTTCACCAACGGGGTCGTCTACATCGACCTGGCGATCGACCTTGCGGGTATCGATCCCGAGCTGCTTCTCTGGATGCCCCTCTTCTCCGGCTTCTTGAGCGAGCTCGGGGTCCGCGGCCTCGACTACAGCGAGCTCCACCGCCGTTTGGCGCTCCACACCGGCGGTCTTTCGTTCAACCTGAACGCCGACGGAGACCCCGGCGGCAGCGGCGCGGTAGGTCGTTACCTGACCGTCCGGACGAAGCTTCTCACCGGTTCTCTGGAGCCGGGTGTCGACCTCTTGCGGAGGATTCTCTTCGAGCCGGCCCTGGATAACAGCCGCCGGATGGTCGAGCTCTTCCGAGAAGCGGTCAACGACGCCCGCTCCTCCATCGTCCCCGGTGGAACAAGCTACGCCGCCCTCTGGACCGCCGCGGCCCTGGCGCCCTCCGCCGCTCTTGACGAGAGGTGGAAGGGCATAACCCAGCTCGAGCATATCTCCGGGCTCTCGAAGCGGGACGACGCCGTGGAAGAGCTGCAGAAGGCGATGACTGCGATCCACCGGGAGATCCTCCACGCCTCCCGATGGTCCATGAGTATAACCGCCGAGGGGAAGGACCACGAAACCGCAGCGGTGGCCCTTGGCGCACTGACCGCGGGACTGAGGCGAGGCGCCCCCGCCGGTTCCACTCCTGGCGCCGGCTCCATCCCGGGACCCGGGACCATACCCGGGGCCGGGGAAGTACCCCTTGTCTCGAGGGCGCTCCTCGACGCCTTCGAGATTCCGGCGGCGGTAAACTTTACCGCCCTGACCGTCAAAGGCCACGGTTACAGCGATCCCGATTACGCCACCCAACGGATACTTTCCCACGTCTTGCGGACCGGACGCCTCTGGGAGGCCATCCGGATGCGCGGCGGTGCCTACGGCGCCTACGCGATGACCCGGGGGTTCGAGGGGCTCTTTACCCTTGCCTCCTACCGGGATCCGAACGTCGCTGCCACGCTTAGAGCCTTCCGGGAAGCCTTGGATCTCGCGGCGAAGGAGCTCCTCGACGACCGGAGCCTCGAGCTCGCCGTGGTTTCCACCGTCGGACGGGACTCCCGTCCGATGGCCCCGGGGGAGAAGGGGTACACCAGCTTCCGGCGGCGGTTGCTCGGGGTTACCGACGAGATGCGGCAGGCTCAGCGGGATCGTCTTCTCGACCTCGGGGCGCGGGACGTCGCCGGAGTGGCCGGCCGCCTCGCCGGGCGGGTCGAAGAGGGATACGGAACCATCCTTGGGGGGACCGACGCCATCGACGCTGCGGAGAAGGAGCTTCCGGTCCTTAAGGACAACCGCCGGGGCTTAAGGATATAGAAGCCTCCGGGGCGGCGCCTCCGCGGCGGCGGGGCGCCTCATTGACGGTACAACGTCTTCTTGGCTACTCTTCCAGGCATGAAACGTCTCCTGGCCCTCGCGGTCGTGCTCACCCTTTTCGCGGTGCCGGCGTTCTCCCAAGACTCTTCAGACGATGACCCGGCGCTCTACGCCATCGGTGCAATCGGCGCTTCGAACCTCTATTTCTCCTACGTCGTCTTGGGAACCGTGGCCGACGGGTACGTCTCCCAAGGCTATTCGCCGGAGCTCGTCCGGGCCCTTGCCGAAGAAACCATCGCCCTCAATCAGACCAGCATCGAGGCCTTGGCGCCGGTCACCGGGGACCAGGGGATCTCGAACGCGGACCGGCAGGTTGTCCAGCGGATTATCGAGGCTCACAGCACCTTGATTCTTCAGGCGGAGAGCCTTCTCGACTACCTCGACGACGAAGTCTCGGCGACGGAGTACCAGCGTCACCGGCGGACCGCCTGGGAGCAGATCTCCTCAATTCTGGCCCTCGAGTAGCCCCTCGACCCGAAATCGCACCGTATCCCGGTGCCCCCCGGCATCGACCACCGTCAGTACATGATCCCCCCGGCTGAGCCGGGCGAGGATGTTGTGGTGCCGTTCTGTCTCTCCGACCAAGACCTCGTCGAGGTACCAGAAAAGCCGCGTCCCCGGCTCCCGGTGGCTCGCCCGGAGTGTCACTCCCTGGGGCGAGCCGTCGATACGCCGGGGGAGGTAGAGCCGGGCGTTGTTGTTCGGGTAGGTGATGGCGACAGCCTCGACTCCACCGGCGCCGCAGCCCGGCTCCCAGGGGGGGACGGGGGCGACGGCCGGGAGGTACGCCACCGCTTCCGGGGGCACCACCAAGACGCTCTTTGCCTCGTACCGCCCGGGGCTCCAGCACCGGCTGTCGACCCGCCGATTGGTAACCGACGACACGTAGATCCGCTCGTGGTAGGGACACCGGCGCAGGGGCCGGGCACCCCGGGGTACCCGGGCGTAGCGGGTATCCTCGCAGGCCGGCGTCGCCCGGTATCCCGTTGCCGAGCAGATTTCCACGAAGTCGAAGGCGCCAGCCGGGGGAGGGAACCAGGTAGGCTCCCGTTGCCCCCTCAGGGTGTTCAGGATATCGAAGAGCAGCGGCGCCGCGGCGGTGGTGCTCCGCAAGTCGGGATTCGGCCGGCCGGCAAAATCACCGGCCCAGACCACCACGGTCCACTCCGGCGTTACCCCGACGGCCCAGGCGTCCCGCTGGCCGTAGCTGGTGCCCGTCTTCCAGGCTACCGGGAACCCGTCCTGGAAGCGCCCCCAGAGCGCTTCGGCCCCGGGGCGCTGAACATCTTTGAGGGTATCGAGGATCAGATACCGGGCCCCGTCACTGATGGGGCTCCCGGTGGGGCCCGGAGCCCGGGCGCTGATGGGGCCGCGGGCGGTAACCAGGCCGCGAGCGCCACCCGGGTCCCGGGGTTCGACTGCCAACTCGGAGAAGTCTCCCGTCGCGAGTCCCCGGTAGAGCCGGGCGACGTCCCAGGGGGAGGCTTCGGCGCCCCCGAGAACCAGGGGGAGGCCGTAGTCCCCCGGGGGCCGGAAGAGGGTCGAGAGACCGCCGTTTTCGAGGAGAGAATAGAAGCGCTCGAGGCCCACCCGGCTCAAGGTCAGGGCCGCGGGAATGTTCAGCGAGGCGGTAAGGGCTTCGGCCATCGGAACCAGCCCGCGGTACCGGCGGTCGATATTCTCCGGCGAGAAGCCACCGAAGTTGACCGGAACGTCCTCGACCAGGGTCTCGGGAATCATCAGGCCGTCGTCGATTGCCAGGGCGTAGAGGAAGGGCTTGAGGATAGACCCCGTCGACCGGGGCGCCCGAACCCCGTCCACCTGTCCGGCGTGCTCGCTGTCGAAGAAGTCCGCAGAGCCCAAGTAGCCCCGCACCTCCCCGGTGGGGTTGTCCACCACCAGGACTGAGAGGTTGGTTACCCCTTGGCGCCTCAAGAGCCTGTTGTGGAAACCGGCGAGGCGCTCGACGGAGCCCTGGAGATCGAGGTCCAGCGAGGTGACGGTGATGCCCGACTCGCCGGCGGGCCGCGGGGGGGAGGGGGGTCGCGGGGAGGACGCGGATATCATCCGGCTGAAATGGGGAGTCCGGAAGGGCAGATCGACCGTTCCTTCGGGGAGGGGCTCCCGGAGGGCGCTCTCCAGGGTTCGGGGGTCGATATAGCCGAACCGGTGGAGGCTCGCCAGAAGCCGGTCTCGCTTCTCCCGGAGCGCCTGGCCGTCGGAGAGGGGAGACACCAAGGAGGGGGCGTTCGGAAGCACCGCCAGGGTCGCCGCCTCCCCCCAGGTAAGGGACTCCGGGGCCTTTCCGAAGTAGAGCATCGAGGCCGCGGCAATCCCCCGGATATTCCCCCCGTAAGGGGCGTGGGCGAGGTAGAGCCCGAGGATCTCCCCCTTGGAGTAGCGTCCCTCGATCCTCCAGGCCTGGAAGAGCTCGAGAACCTTCGAGGCTACCGTCCGGGGCTTCGGATCGGCAAGCCGGGCGAGTTGCATGGTAAGGGTGCTTCCCCCGCTGACCCGGCGCCCCTCCGTCAGGTTCTGTCGGAGCGCCCGGACGATCGATTGCAGCCGGACGCCGGTGTGCCGGTGGAAGCTCCGGTCCTCGAAGTGAAGAACCGCGGTCTCGAGGTTCTCCGGAATAGCGGCCCCCGGCGGCAGGTGCCACTGCTCCTCGGGGCTCAAGAAGACCCGCAAGACCTCCCCCCGGCGGTCGGTAACCACCGTCCCGTAGCCCCCGGAGAAGAGCGGGTCGGGCAACGGGATCAGTAGCAGCGCCCCGGCGGTGAGAAGCCAGAACGCCAGGAAGCCCAGGGCCAGGGAACGAAACCGGCCCCCGGAAAACGGGATCACCGCGGAAGCACCTCCACGCTTCGTCCCGGGGAACGGGCCCGGACGTCGTCCCGGTACATCGCTTCGACGCTAACCGGCGGCAGGGCGAACTCCCCCGGGAGCACCGCCCGGAGGCGCATCGCGAACGTTGCGACGCCGACCCTACGAGAGAGATCGAAGAACCAGGAGGCCCGGTCGTCCCGGATATCCAGGTACTCGGGTTGGGTCGGAGCGCTTTCGAGCCACCAGGGGGCCGGCTCCCCCGAGAGCCGGGGGTTCACGATCTCCCACCCCGGGGGATAGATCTGCCGGAGGGCAAGCTCCTCGAGAAGGTCGTGGACCGGGTCCTGATGCCGGACCCGGATAATCTGCCAGAATTCCTGACCCTGGAGGAGGCTCCCGACGTCCAGAGGCGCCCCTTCGGTGTCGTACCATTCGCTCGTCACCGCGAGGCCGTCGGAGACCGTTCCGCCGGGTGCCGTGAGGGGCGTTCCCTCCCAGAAGCCGACGACGAATACCCGGTCCGCCGGGGCGGTTACCACCTCGACGAGGACCTCGCTCGCCGGCGCTGGTGGCAACCCCCCGCCCCGCCCCCCGTAGAGCGGCTCGGTCAGATCGACGGTTACCGACGGCTGCCGGGTCTCGAAGCTCTGGGTGCTTCCGTCGGGGAAGACCAGCCGGCCGGTAAGCGCCTCGTCCCCGGGGCGCCGGACGGCGGTCAGGTAGCGGGAGATCGCCATCAGGGCGTACCCGGTGGTCTGGGTGCTGTGCCAACTATCCGCCGCCAGGCGTCCGGAGACCGTTTCGAAGAGCCGGTCGGACAGCGTCTGACGCCCGGTCTCCCGGGCGATATCGAGGATTATCGCCTGGTCCCGCAAGCGGCTTCCGTAGCTTCCGGCGAACTCCTGGTACTCCCGGACTTCCGTGCCGGCCCGGGAGAGCAGCAGGTTTGCCTCCTCCTCGTACCCGGCAAGGTGGTACGCACCGCCGAGGAGCCACTTCCCGGCGGTGGAGAGCTCGTTCCAGGCGTTTTCCCGGATGAGGTTCATCGGGCCAATCGCCGGCTCTCCCGCCCGGGCCAGAAGGTAGAGACGGTAGGTCCGCTCGATCAGGGTGTCCGCCGTGGTGATGGCCCGGGAGCGCTGAAACGAGAGCCAGCCGTCGAGAAGCTCCCGGGGTACGAAGTAGCCGAGGGATTCGGCTTCCAGGAGGAAGTGCCCGGCGTAGTTGGTTCCCCAGGCCGACACCTCGACGGTTCCGGGCCAGTAGCTAAAGGCTCCGGATGGAAGCCGGAAACCGCGGAGGCCCTCGATGGCCCCCTGGATGTTGCGGTCCAAGGTGCCTGGATCGAAGCTGGAGTCCACCGCCCTCGGGACAAAGAGCTGGGCGAAGGCCGCCGACACAATCTGTTCGAGACAGCCGTAGGGATAGCCCATCAACCAGGCCATCCGCTCGTCCAAGTCGACGGGGCCCGCCACCGAGACGGTTATGCTGCTCCGGTTGGTCCCCGGGAGTCCCCCCGGCGGAAAGCCGACGCTTCCCCGTTCCCCGGTTTCGAGGGTCAGGCGCCGCCGCTCGCTTACCCGGGGCGAGGCGCTCCTTAAGGGGACCGACCGCGAGATGGTGTAGCGCTCGCCGCCGCCGACCACCGTAAGCTCGATCTCTGCCTCGCCGACCGCATCGGCGCTCTCCAAAGCAAAGGAGACCTCCCGCTGGGAATCTCCCCCGCGCTCGGAGGTCCCGAAGGAGACCGCTTGGGTCGCGGGCCCTGTAAGGCGCAAAAGCTCGTTGGTGCGAATCCGGACCTCGGCATCGGTAACCGCCGGGTCCGTCCGGAAGAGGCTTACCGGAAGGGTTACCCGCTCTCCGGGGCCGAGGCTCCGGGGAAGGGTCGGAAGGGCCACCACCGGCCGGGTTACCGGAAGGGTCCGCTCGGCGGCGCCGTACCGGGTGCCGGACACCGCGACGACCATCACCCGGACCCCCCCGAGGTAGTTCGGCATCTCGAAGGTCAGCGTCGCCCGACCCTCGCCGTCGGTGGGCACCGGCCCCCGGAAGAGGGACACCGGCTCGAAGCGCCGCCGGCTCTCCCCCTCGGCCCGGACTGCCGAGGCTTCGTCCCCACCCCCGAGGGAAAAGACGCGGAAGACGTCCCCCTGAAAGGCGCCGATGACCTCAGAAAGGGTGTCGTAGCTCTCC
>CAZLDK010000162.1:0-1510 GCA_964558285.1 uncultured Spirochaetaceae bacterium
TCGACGAGGGCGACTGTGCCGTTCTGTGAGTCAGAGGCGTTCTTGGGAGACCACGCCCGCGGCAGTTATCGCACAGACGCCCGGGCTGCACCGCCCAGCTGGAAAACGCGACTCCGCCTCCCGAGGGGCGCGGTTGGCCGTTGCGCTTGCGGGGGGTGGTAGCACTGCGGGGCGGGGTCGGGCTCTTCGGGGGTTCCGTCTGCCGCCGCCCGGCGGGACCGGCCGGCGGCAGACCGCCTCCGGCGCCCCTTCGATCCCTCGCTTCCCAAGGGGCACTGGCGCAGCAGGCCGGCGCCACCGTTAGAAAGACTCGTGCAGCCGGCGCTACGGTCTCAATAGTGTCACCGCGGTAACCAAGATCCATGGTATAGTGAAGCACTCACGAACACTCGCCTCATCGGGAGGAGCCCCACCGTGCCGACTCATGCGCGACGTAACATCTTGCTTGTCGAGGACGAGCGAATCGTCGCCCTGAACGAGAAGCGCGACCTCGAGAGGGTCGGCTACAACGTGACCCTTGCTTCCTCCGGGGAGGCGGCCGTCGAAGAGGTCCGCACGAACGACTCCATCGCTCTCGTCCTTATGGACATCGACCTCGGCCCTGGGATCGACGGTACGGAGGCTGCGGAAGAGATTCTGAAGCTCCGAAGCCTTCCGGTAATCTTCTTGACGAGACATGCCGAGGACGAATACGTCGAACGCGCGCGAAGGATCACCGGCTTTGGATACGTGCTCAAGAGCTCCGACTGTTTTGCTCTCCTTCAAGCAATAAGAATGGCCTTCGACCTTTTCGCGGCGCACCAACGACTTCGGGAGAGCGAAGAGATGTATCGGGCCGCCTTCATGACGGCTCCCGAGGCGATCAACATCAACGGTATGGACGGGCGCTACGTCGATATCAATCAGGGGTTTACCGAACTGTCCGGCTATACCCGGGATGACGTTATCGGCAGGCTCTCCTCGGAGATAGAGATTTGGGCGGTTCCCGAGGATCGGGAGCGACTCGTCGAAGGGCTTCGGAGCAGTGGCGCCGTCGACGGTCTGGAGTCGCTCTTCCGGTGCAAAGACGGCACCATCAAGACGGCGGTGATGGCCGCCCGCTTCATTACCATAAACGGTACTCCTCATATTCTGAGCGTTACCCGTGATGTTACCGATCTCCGGGAGGCAGAGACGGCGCTGCGGGACAGCGAAGAGCGGTTTCGCCTTGCGGTCGACGGCAGCAGGGACGGCCTCTGGGATTGGAACCTCCTTACAAACGAAGCCTACTTTTCCGAGCAGTTCGCAACGATGCTGGGGTACGACCGATCGGAGCTTCCCCCGACCAGCGCCGCCTGGTCGGATTTGCTCCACCCGGATGACAGAGACAAGGCACTGCGGAGCGTCGGAGAATACCTCGCGGGGGAGGCTCCATACTACGAGTCCACCTTTCGGATGCGAGCCAAGGACGGGAGCCACCGCTGGATTACCGGAAGAGGAAAGGCGGAGTACGACAGCACCGGCAAGGCCA
>CAZLDK010000162.1:1520-4494 GCA_964558285.1 uncultured Spirochaetaceae bacterium
CTTTAACACCGACGTAACCGGAGAGATCGAGCGCGCAGCGGAGATTCGGCGCTTGCTTCAAGAAAAAGACGCCCTCTTGGCAGAGGTAAACCATCGGGTCAAGAACAACCTGGCGATGATATCCGCTCTTGTAGGGCTTAAGGAGGCGAGCCTCGGCGACGGAATCGACCTTTCGGATATTTCCAACCAGATCGACGCTATCCGACTTGTCTACGACAAGCTCAGCCAATCCGGCGACGCGACGGAAGTTGCGTTGTCGGAATACGTGGAGGAGCTGGTGCAACCTCTTACGCAGCTTGGAGCGGAGCGGCCGATTCGCTTTGTGAATGCAATACCGAATATCGACGTGCCGTCCCGTACGGCCGTTACCATCGGACTCATAATCAACGAGCTGGCGACCAACGCCGTCAAGTACGGCTTCTGTCCCGACGTCGAGGCCACACTCATGGTCTCGCTAGACAATGTCGGGGAGGACGGCTTAGCCACGCTCACCGTATCCAACAGCGGCAAGCCGTTCCCGGAGGACGTTGATCCGGCGCAGACAACTACCTTGGGCCTGAGCCTGGTTAGCGCCATGACCCGTCAGTTGAACGGAAACCTCTGGGTGGTACGCTCGCCTCAGACGACCTTTACCGTCGAGTTTCCCCAGGCGAAACTCTCGTCAGCCGTGGTGGGGGCCGGGGTGCAGTACCACTAGTATGTGGCAGAGAACGTTTCTCATCGTGGCCGGAATCTGCGAGTTGGCGCTGCTTGTTCCCGGGGCAATCTTTGGGGCGGTGTTGGGGTACCATAGTTTCGTCGCCGGCGAGATGGGGACGATGGTGGGCATGCTGCTCCTTGCGGTGCTGGTGCCGATGCTCCCCTACGGGGTCCTGCGGCTCTTTGCCCTGGTCGGCGTCTGGAAGAAGAGACGCTGGGGCGCAATCCTGGCCATTGTTTTATCGCTCTTGGCGGCCGTCGGAGGGCTTATCGTCGCCCTCGACACCCCGGGGGTTCTCGTTGTCATCCTGGCCTACGCCGGCCTGTCGGGGTGGGCTGCCCTCGGGTGCATAAAGCACCCAAGCTTCGGGGGCCGGACCCCCTAGGCACGCTTTCCACTCGGGCTGCTTATTTAGCGACCAGCGGCAAGATAACCCGGACGACCGCGCCGGAAGGGGCGTCCTGCCGATTCGCCGCGGCTACACTTCCTCCGACTGACTCGGCGATCGCCTGCACAATGCTCAGCCCCAAACCGAGGTGCCCATCCCGGTCGGCCCGGGAGGAGTAGAAGCGGTCAAAGACACGCTGGGGCTCCTCGAAACCGGGACCTTCGTCCATGACCCGAAACTCGAGGGCATCGGTCCGGCTCCCGGCGGAAACTACGACGACGATGTGGGTATCCACAGGGGCAAAGCTCCGGGCGTTCTCCACCAGGTTGCCGAGAATCTGATGGATCCGCTCCTCGGGCAGCGGCACCGCCACCTCCCGGGCTTGCTTACCGGCACTCTCCGTCGCTACGCCCTCGAGCCGAATCTCCAGCCGATGGTCCGGGCAGCGGCTCCGGAGCTCTGAGACCGCGGCCTCAACGGCCGGCACGACGCGGCATCTCCCCGGCGGCTGACTCCGGGAATCGATCTGCGAGAGCTCACGCATCCCAGAGATTATCGCGAGGGCCCGCTGGACACCCGCTTGAGCCTGCAGAAGGTGTCGCTCTTTCCGGGCGTCGTCCTTGGCTTCAAGAGCCATTTCGCAATTGGCGGAAATGCCGGCAAGGGGGTTCTTGAGCTCGTGGGAGGCGTCGGCGGCGAAACCTTCGAGGCGGCGGGTATACCCTTCGATCTGCCGCGTAAGCTCCGAAAGGGATCGCCCCAGGGCGCCAATCTCGTCTCGTCGTGCGGTCGGCGGCAGTGGAGCGGTCAGGCGGCCGTACTCGTCGACGACGTTCCGGGCGCGCTCCTGGAGCAGTGTCAGCGGACGGGCAATCGTCAGCGCCAGAAAGGCGCTCAAGACGACGGCCGCAAGGAGACTCCAGAGGAACACGCGAAACACATCGATCCGTAGCCGGTAGAGATCCTGCAGAATCCGAAAGGTCGATTGGGAAACAAGGACGGCACCGACGATACCACTATCCCGCAGAACCGGCAGGGCGCTGTAGAGCGTAACGCTAATCTGTCCGCCGGCTGAGACCCGGGTGGCGGCACCGTAGCGCCCGGCGAGGGCCGCCTGCACTTCGCTCCCGTCGGCATACGCGGCCCCGGCGTAGAAATCAGCAGACGGAAGCGGTGCTTCCGGGGAGCCGGCGGCGTTTCGGAGGACGCGGACCGGAAGGGACCCGAAGCGGTAGAGGAGCGAGTCCCGGGGCGCCGGCAGGGACCGGGCTATTCCGTCGCTCCGGTCGTCGGCCGGGGAGTTGTCCACCGGGGTGCCGGGAGCAAGGACGCTGCTATCCGCGAGGAGGCCGCCGTCGGCGTCGAGGACCCGAATCCGTGCCTGATGCCGCCCCCGAAGGGCCGTCAAAAGGTCCCGAGAGGTGACGGAGTCGAAAAGGGGGGCCGTCGCGAGCGCGGCGGCGGTCACCCTCCCCTGCTGGACGAGGCTGTCCTCCAGGGCATCGAGGAGCTGCTTTTCGTAGGTGTCCAGAAGGAGCAGGGAAAGCACCGGGAGAAACACGATCAGCAGGTTAAAGAGCAGAATACGGGTAGCGATCCGAAAGGCAAGGGGACGCCGCTCACGCATGAGTGAGGGGCTCCTGGAAGCGATAGCCGGCGCCGTAGACCGAAGAGACCGATTCGAAGGGAATACCGGTGTCCTGGAACTTCTTGCGGATCCGGCGGATGTGGCTGTCGATGCTCCGCTCGGTTACAAAAACGTCGTCGGGGTAAGCGGCGCGCAAAAGCTGCTCCCGGCTGAGGACCGCACCGCTGTGGCGGACAAAGGCCTCGAGAAGTTGGAACTCGGTGACGGTTAACGGGACCAGTAGGTCGTGCCAGTAGAC
>CAZLDK010000162.1:4594-7777 GCA_964558285.1 uncultured Spirochaetaceae bacterium
AGGGCTCGAACCCGGGCAACGAGCTCCCGAACGGAAAAGGGCTTGCCGAGGTAGTCGTCGGCACCCAACTCCAGGCCGAGAACCCGGTCGATCTCCTCGTCCTTGGAACTCAGAAAGATAACCGGAGTTTCCAGAGACCGGCTTCGCAGCCTCCGGCAGAGCTCCAGACCGTCCATCAGGGGCATGATGATGTCCAGAATCGCCAAGTCGGGGAGGCGCTGCTGCCACGCCTCCCAGGCCCGGGCTCCGTCGGGGAAAGCAGTCACCGTGTATCCGGCGTCTTCTAAGGCAAGGGTCACCGCTTCCCGGACACCAGACTCGTCTTCTACCAGGGACACGATCATCGTGAGTAAACCTACCACGACCAACGCACGACTTACATCCTAGTCACATTCTTGTAACATTTGGCCTTCGTCTCGTCATTCTTTGGTCACGCTGTCGCCACCCTCGGGGTCGATCCTCCCAGCATGAAACAGAGCCAAAAGACAGCACTCAAATTGGTCGTCCTCCTAGGGCTCCTCTTGGTCACCCTGATTCCTCTGATGATGATTCGCGCCATCGTCCGGGAGCGGGAGAATCGACAGACCGCTGCCCAGGAGGAGGTTATCGCCCTCCACGGCGGGCGCCAGGTCCTAGTCGGTCCGATTCTGCTGGTTCCCGTTACCGTGACCGTCGTCAACGAGCGGGGTGTCCCCCGGGAAGAGATCCGGGAGATGGCCATCCCTCCGGAGGAGCTCGACGTACACCTCGCGGTGGATCCGGAGCTCCTCAACCGCGGAATCTACGAGATTCCGGTGTACCAGGCGACCACGGCACTGACGGCCCGGTTCCAGATCGATCCGGATATCCATCTACCCGTCGGCCTTGCCGGGGAGGGCGCGGTCCGAATTGACTGGGGTCAGGGGAAGATCGTGCTAGGCATCGAGGGAATAAGAGGCCTCCGGACCCAGCCGACGGCGACCGTTGCGGGCCTCCCGGCCGAGGTTCACAGCAGCGGGCGGCAGGTCGGTTACTCCCAGGCGGGGGTCTCGGTGCCCCTGCCCCAGGCGGCTCCCGGGGGCTCGTATGAGGTCGCTATCGACCTGGCGCTTCAGGGTGGGGGCAGCGTCCACCTCGTCCCCACGGCGATGGTTACCCGGGCGAGCATGGAGTCGGCGTGGCCTAGCCCAAGCTTCTCCGGCGAGGTGCTTCCCAGCTTCCGATCGGTAGCCGAAGACGGCTTCTCCGCGGACTGGGAGCTTACGGGCCTGGGGATGGGCATGCCGGAGATCTGGCGGTGGTCCGGTGTCGAGGAGCCGTGGCTTCACGGCAAGACCATCGGCGTAGAGCTCCTTCAACCGGTGGGGCACTATCAGCGCACCGACCGTTCGGTGAAGTACGGTGTCCTATTTGTCCTGCTCCCCTTCGTAGCGCTCTTTCTCTTGGAGATCTTTACCTCGGCCCGAATCCATCCGATTCAGTATCTCCTCGTTGCGGCGGCGAAGACGCTATTCTATCTCCTCCTCCTCTCGCTGAGCGAGCAGATCGGGTTTGGGGCCGCATACTGGGGCGCGGCGGGAGCCACGGTCATCCTGGTGACGGCGTACCTGACCGGTGTCGTGGCCAGGAGATGGCAGGCCTACCTCCTGGGCGGGATGATCGCCTCGGAATATCTGTTTCTCTTTTCCGCCCTGCAGAGCGAGGACTACGCTCTGCTGATCGGGTCGACAGGTCTTTTCGCCCTCCTGACGGTGGTAATGATTGCGACGCGAAGGATCAACTGGTACCAAGGGGAGCCGGAGTCGCCTTAGTCGTGAATCTCCTTGACCCGGCCGACCTCACCGGAGGAGAGCTTTACCTTGATACCGTGGGGATGATTCGGGGAGTTGGTAAGAATGCGCTCGACGACGCCCTCGGTCAGAGCGCCGGACTGTTGGTCCCGCTTCAGGACTATCGAAACGTGCTGCCCCGGTTTGATGTCGCTTCGCCGCCGCCCGTCCTTCTGGGACCCGTCCTTCTTTGTGTCCATCTGCGGTAGAATGCCCGAATCGGGGGGTTTTAGAAAGACCGTCGCGGTGGCCCAAAGCGCGTTGGAGAGCCCAGACGGCGGGAAGGGGTTTGAACTCCTCGGCAGAATAGTCCTTAATGGCCCCGTGAGACGGACCATTCTTGCCGGCCTGACCAGCACCGAAAAGGAGCGAATCCCCGATTTTCTCCGGGCTCTCGAGAAGAGCGGCGTCCGGCAGATCGCCCTCTTCCCGACGGTCCTGGAAAAGCTCGAGCGCGAGGAGCTCTACCGGGAGCTCGAAGGCATCCCGGACCTGCGGATTCCCCACGTTCACCTACGCACCGACTGCGACGAGGCGGAGATGGTCTACCTGGTCCGCACCTTCGCCACCGAGGCGTTCAACATCCATCCCCGAAAGAGCGTCCACGCATTCGGCCCGGTTCCCAACAGCTTTGCCGAAGGAGTCTTTGTTGAGAACACCCAGGACCCGCCGGAAGACGCCGAGCTCGGGGCCGTCGGCGGTATCTGTATCGACTACTCCCACCTCGAGAGCGCCCGGCGCCTCGGATGGAACGACTACGTCGCCGCGGTGGAAGCCCAGCTCCGGCGCTTCCCCATCGGCTGCTGCCATATCGCCGCAATCCGGGAGGGGGACCCCAACGCCTGGAACGGCGGCCCGGACCACCACAACTTCAAGCAGCTCTCGGACTTCGACTACTTAGCGGGCTACACCTGGGCGCTGCCGCCACGGTGGCTGTCGCTGGAGCTCGAAAACCCCTTGGAAGAGCAGTTAGAGGCCATCGCCTACCTCCGGGAGCGGATTCCGGGTCTGTCTGCAACATAGCCCCCCGGGCCAAGACGTCCCATTTTGCATTTTGGGACGACCGGGGTCTTATCCCGGACTATGCTGACAAATCTCACACGGAGGTATGCGGTATGGCGACGGACGGACTGTTTCTCGAAGACTCTGAGGGCGGAATACAGAACAACCCCACGGAGTCCCACATTGCGGCGACGCTGGAGCGAATCGGTGACACCCTGGATCACTGTATTCTCCACCTTCCCGGCGAGGCCTTTGTGCAGACAGCCGGAGGCCGAAACCGATTACTGATTCAGTACGCCGACGCTTCGGGTTTCTTCGAGAGCGCCAAAACCGACTTCGACACCGCGACGGTGGGCAGCGTATTCGCCGCGGC
>CAZLDK010000163.1:0-7749 GCA_964558285.1 uncultured Spirochaetaceae bacterium
AACCCGGCCACGTCCGTCAGACTGGAAGTCGAGCCCCGGTGACAAAGGTGTACGACCACACCAAATCACAGGAAAAGTTATCTCCCGGGGCCTGCCCGGGAGGCTATAAGAATTGGGAGCCGCAAAGCTAACCCAGGGAGGAGGCATCGCTCATGCTGGTAAACATCCTGACGGCCGTGGGAACCATCGCCCTCAACATCAGCATCCAGACGGTCTTCGTCGCGGTATTGCTGCGCTGGCTTGCCCGGTTGGAACAACGCCGGGCGTTGGAGATGAAGCTACGGCCGATCCTGCTGGTCCTCCTTTCGGCCACCTTCCTGCTCTTCCTGGGGAATCTGATTCAGGTGGCCATCTGGGCCGCAGTATTCATGCTCGTCGGGGAGTTAGTCGAGTTCCGCATCGCCCTGTACCATTCGATGGTAAACTTTTCCACCCTGGGTTACGGGGACATCGTCATGAGTCCCGATCGCCGGATCCTCGGGGCATTCGAAGCCACCAACGGCATCCTGATGCTCGGCCTGACCACCAGTACCCTTTATGCGATCCTGCGGGGAATCATGAGTCAGGCCCGCAAACGCCTGGGAGCGTTGCGGGCTTATGAGGAGCCCGATTGAGCCGGCGCAACGAGTTCTATTCCGAAGAGCGGCGGCGCTCATAGCGGGCTTCCAGCTGCTCCCGCCTGTTTTTCCCCAGTCCGATCATAAAGTCCTCGGGCCGGCCGACAACGTTCACGTGGCTCATCAGAACCCCGCTGTTTTCCTCGGTAAACACCTCTTCCTCTTCGTCGTGCTGCTCCTTCTCCCGGCTGAACAGGGCGTTCCAGGCGGCCCCCAGCACCAGTCGGGTAGGGACGCTGACCTGGAAACTCATAAACGGTTCATTGTTCATTGAGCCTTCGATCTCCAGGTATCCCAGGGTCGATCCGATTCCCGTCCGGGGAACCCGCAGGCCGCCGTCGGAAATCGCAATATCCGTGGTCAGGTCCGCGAAGCGGACCCGGCTGAAGTTCCGGTTGTTGAAGTATTCGGCCATGGCCTCCAGGGGTGCGATTTCGATGAGTTCCCCGTTCTCCAGCCGCAACCCGATATTGCCCCGCACCGTAGAGGCGTCCACTGCCAGGTCCCGGCCCAGGACAGCACGAAGGTCCACCTCGCCGCTGAAACGTCCCCGGATATGATCCGAGAGGTAGAACCGTCCGTCCGCGCTTTCGATCGGGATGGCCAGCTCGGCCAGGTCGATGGCCCGGCAGACCAGGGAACCGCTGAGGCCGATCCGCTCGGAATCACCGAGATCAATCCGGCCGGAAGCATCGAAGCTCCCATCTCCCAGCCGAAAGCCCGTGTCCTGGAGGCGGATCACCCCGTTCCGGTCGGTCTGCAAATGCCCGGTCACCCGATCGAAAAAGAGCCGGTCGATATTCAGGTTCGAGACCTCCGCCCGGATCGCCAATTTCGGAAGGGAGTTGGGAATCGCAGCAGCTTCGGCCCCGGCTGACCCGGCGGCGGCATCGCGACCGCTCTGCGCTGCGGGATCGCCTGCTTCCTCCAGGTCCAGAAGTTCGTTGAGGTTGAGCGTCGAGGCCCGCAGTTGCAGATTGCCCTCGAGAACCGTCTTATCTTCGGCGAACAAACCGCTTGCCGGCGACAGGTCGCCGGAGAGTTCGAACTCGCTCGATCCGATGGCTCCCGCGAATCGGTCGAGAATTACGGCGTCATCTTCCAGCCGGATGGCCAATTCGATGGAACGGATTTCCGCCGGATAATCCAGGAATCGGCCTCGGACCTGTGTCAGCTCGAAGCTTCCCTCTGGAATGGGTCCCCGACGGGCAAAAAAGGCCTGGTTTGTGAAGCGCATCCCGGCTTCCAGGGCGAATCCCGTCAAATCTCCCATGAGATAGGAGTCCTGAGGAACCAGGCCTTCGGGAATAATATCGGTTCCCCGGATCAGCTCCGATGAAAGGGTGAGGCTGAGCGCAACCTCTTCGTCGCGCTGGGAATCGATCAGGGCTCCGACATTTTCGATGCCGGCGGTCATGCTCATGTCGCTGTCGTTGAACCTGATCCGGGCCAGCATGCCCAAGGCAGAAGGATGATAGGCAAGCTCCCCGGCCAGGGAATGGAGGACGTCTCCGCGATTGAGCTCCCGGAAGCTGAACTCGCGGATCGAGAAGCTGGAGGAAGAGAGGTAATTTCCCCGTCGAATCTCGGTCGAGTCTAGGGCGAAGGAGGTCTGGAGATCGACGTCGGCGAAGCGGTAATTCCAGGTTTCTTGAAGCAGCGGGTCATCCTCGAACCAGTTCGCGGTTTCGATCAGGGGGGACGAGACCTGGAAATCGATTTCCACCGGCTCGTCCGTTCCGAAGACAAATGGCCAGATGTCCCGGATGCCACCCCGGGCGTTGATGGTTCCGACCCTCGATGTGCCCGATAATCGGGTGATTCCCAGGAAGCCGTCGTCCAGGGAAAAAACCAGATCCATATCGTCGATCCGGTAGGGTGTATCGGGCAGCGACCAGGTCACGTTCCTCAATTCCACGTTTCCGTTCTCCGTGCGGCGGGTGAGTACCCGCCCGGTACCTTCGAATTCCCCCTGAATTTCAAGATCGAGGCTCAGATTTCCCCGGATGTCCTCCGAGCCGGGAAAACTGACGAAGCGGGAAAGTTCATCAAGGCGGACATCCGTGGTCCCCCTGATGTCCAGCGAAACGACCTGCCGGCCGGAAACCGATGCGTCGAAGGCGAAGGAACCGTTGGGCAGGCGGCCGTAGAGATTTTCCAGATCCAGGCGCGGAATGCTTCCGTCGTGAGACAGCGAAAGGTCGAAGGCGAAGTCTTCGAGCCGGCTCCCGCTGTCGCGGTGTTCGATGATAACTCCCGAAGCGCCGGCCTGCAGGGCGAATACCGGGATCTGACCGCTCAGCGGACCGGACACGGCACCCCGGAGGTCCATGGATCCCGCTACCAGGGTCGCCGCCTCGTTGGTGTCCAACAGGGCCGGCAGAAGGGCTCCCAGTTCCCCGATCTCCCGCAGGTCGCTGGAAAATCGGATATCCGCCTCGTATGGAGCATCGGCGGCCACCGTCCCCGATGCCTGAAAAATGGCGTTATCCAGGGAAATAGCCGCGTCGGCGAGGCTGATGATGCGCCGCCTTCGGTCAAATTCCAGGGAAACGTTCATAGAAAGTCCCTTCCCATCGGACCACCAGGAGGGGATCAGGTCGCTGCTGATTTCATCGAGCTCCACGGAGAGATCACCTTCGCTGGCCTGTGCATCCCGCATTCCCCCGAAGGCCAGCCGCTCGATCCGGAGTCCCAGCCGGTGCTCGGGACCGGTCAGGAGAACGGTAAGATCTTCGATGCTCACCTCGCCGATCCGGATTCCCGGCTCGTTGCCCTCGGCTTCTTCGGGCTTTGGGAGATCCTCACCATCAGGTTCGGATGCCGATTCATCCCCCCCGGACGCGCCAAGGGCGAGCAACAGGTTGATATCGCCGTTCTCCGCGACCGCAATGCTCGCACCGCCGGAACGGAGGGAGACCCGGGGGACGTTGACCTCCCGACGGAAGAGGGAAGGCAGGCTTATCGCCGCGATCAGGTCTCCGGCGGAGAGAACCGGGCCCCCGGAGGGATCCCGCAGGTCCGCTCCCCTGATCCGGAGCTCGACCCGGGGGAACGAACGGATAATTACCAGCTCGATATCCTCGGCGATCAGGCTCCCAGGAATGGCCCGGTCCACCGCCGAAAAGGCCGCGTCGGCCAGGACATTCCTGAGGGCCAAAAAGGATATGACCGCAAGCAGAATCAGCGCGAGAAAAACGCCCGCGCTGACTTTGATGATCTTTCCTATTGGCGAAGTTCGGCCCCGGTGGCGGCTCGGCTTCTGGCTCATAGCGACAAATTATGGTTTCCACGCCTCGAACGCAAGAGTACGGATACCGGGTTCCTACGCCAAACCGATTCGATCATCACTTATTCGGATAGACAGGTTTGAATGATGGTAGTGCTATTCTTTCCGCACTAAAAGAGATCTGTTTCGGGTCCTCGGTCTGGACTTATCCCCAACGATCAGCCGAGACCGGCACAATGTGTTTCAGTTCATCCTCCAGACGCTCTTCTTCAGCCCGAAGGTCATATTCATCCTGGATACCAAGCCAGAAATCTGCAGAGTTTCCAAAGTAGCGTCCGAACCGAAGCGCGGTGTCCGCACTAATCCGTCGTCGCCCTTTGAGGATTTGTGATACCCGAGTCGCCGGCATTCTCGTGTCCTTGGCAAGTCGATACGCGGTAATATTCATCGGGTTTAGGAACTCTTCCTTGAGGATCTCCCCGGGAGTCACGTTCGGAATTTTCTCAGCCATTGAGATACCTCACATCCGGGGGAATTCGCTTGGCATAAGTACGCTGCCATACTAGTTCGGAAGTCCGGTCCTTGTACGAGGCGATCATTTTGATCAATATTAACGCGACGCGTTATTACCGTCAATCGTTATCAAATTTGCCATGCGTTTGAATTAGCCGGATGTCCAAGTGTTTGGGATTTCCCGGTTGCGCCGCCCGAGTACGCTCCTACTACTCTCGGATCCAACCCTCGGATAGCTGCGGTAGCCGGGAATCTTTGGATGCCATTTGCTGCGATTACGCTTTTCTCCGCTTGGAAAAACGCTTCAGTGCCCCAAGCCTTTGGCTGCTCAACGTCGGAGCACAGCTGCGCCCGGGCCCGTGTTCCCCGGGCGTCAGCTGGAGCGATATATTCGATGGCCTCCCGGTCGGGTAGGTGAAGCTTCGCGCCACGCGATGCCGCATTCGGTCGTTTGCACAAGAGTACCCTCTTCTACTTCTTGACCGATTCAAGCCGTTCGGCGACCCATACCTTGATGATCGATTGACGCGGGACGCCAAGCCGTCTGGACTCCCGGTCCAGCGACTCGATCATCCACACCGGGAAATCCACGTTTACCCGTCGAATAGCTTGATTGGGTCTACGGGCACCAGACATCTCCAGGTATTTGCTGACGTCTTCACCTTGGTCAAACCGCTCGTCAAATTCCTGTGCTTTCATAGACCTCAGTCTCCTCTTCGCGAGAGCGCCTGACCGAAATGATCCGGACCTGCTCACCTCGATAGGTGATGACCGCCGACCAATGCTTTCCGGCGATTACGCCAATCACCATATACCGCGGCTCGCCGGAGACCCTACCGGGAATCTCAATCAGATCCACATCCTTCCATAGCGCCTGCGCTTCCTCGAAGTCGATGCCGTGTTTTTCCTTGTTTGATGCGCTCTTGTTCGAATCAAACTCAAAAGTCACGGTATAGAAAATATACCACTCCCATAACCTCAGTCAATCCATAGGATTCACTCCAGGGAACAAGCTGACTCGAACGATTATCAGCAACTCTACGTTGAAGCCTGTTCTGAAAAGCACGAGCGCCTAGGGCACCGTATGCGTGAAAACCGCAGGTCCCCGCCCGTCAAGCGGAACAGCAAACACGTTCACCCACGTCCCGGGCATATCGGCGACGTCCTCCCGCCGGTGCTTTTCGAATTCCATCGATCTGCGAGCGCTGGGTCATCGTCGCCGGAACGGGTTGAAGTCCCCTGCCTGAGGCCATCTAACATCGGAGCTTAGCTGCGCCCTCGCAGGAGCGAAAGCTCCGAGAAGGCGTCTGGTGAATGCGACTTGTTATGTTGACTCGGGGACCAGCTCGTCGAAGGCAAGGACCGTTCTCTCCACCGGATTCACTTGAAGCGCCGGTTGTTGCCGATGCCCTCGACGCGAATAACGCTCCACGACCTATGTGATTGGAATCATTCCTTCCACGGGTAGAAGCGCTATCGGAGTGCGAGTCCGCATCCAGGGCCTACCTGATCTTGCGTTCTTTTTTCTTTTTGATATGTCCGGTGGCAACACGACTGACGAGGAGGCCAGTCAGTACGGCACCCACGGTGGAGTAGATGACAAACCGGATGTCATCGTAGAGGAGGATGCGGACGATGCGATTAGTCGTTCGGACCAGCACTGACGGTGTTGCAGCACTCATGATCACAGCATCTATTGAGAAAACCGATCCGGCCTCCGTACACCAGGCAGTGCCCATGATCCGCGCGTTTTCAATCATCAACACGCCATCCGTGACTGACGTTTGAGTGCGTTGATCGGACTCTTTGAGAACACCCGTGCGGGTTCGATGGTTCATCTGCTCCGCATCGATGAGGAATTGGGGGGTCACGAGAGGATAGGAGCCGCCCGGTGTTCGTCTTGGCGGACTGATATGGTATCCAAGAATGGCCTTGACCTCCTCACCCGATAGGGATGAGAGAGAGTCGCTGATGGCCAGAAACGCAGCATCAGTTGGCGCCCATACTGTCTTGTCAGCCAGTTCAGCGTCAGAGAGGATCGCGAAGCCTTCGGGGTCATACCGACTGAACAAGTCCAGGAACGTGTTGTGGTCTCCAAATGCCTGGAGAACATCAACAACACTAAGACCGACACCCCGATTCTCACAAATGAACAGATACTCTTCGCCAAACAAAGGCGTAGCGAGCACTCCGAGAACCAGACCGATGCCCACTGCAAGTACTCTTCTTCCTACAGAAGCGTTGTCCATTCTCAAGACCGTTTCTCCTCAGACAAAGATGATCGCGAGAAGACTAAGAACCGCTCCGATGGCGTAAAGGACCTTGCTGTAGCTCAGCACTTTCGCACCATCCATCCCATCGAATGGGAAGAACGGAATCAGCTGGTAGGTGATGATCAGGTCCAACATGGTTTCCAGCCCCGCAGTGAATAGCTCTGGATAGAATTGACTCATCCCCACGTAGACGAGTACCAGACTCATCCACGTGGCAAAGGCTTGCATCCCCTCGTATCGAGCAAATTCGCTATCTCGCCAGATGTCCGCTTCAGGCACGAAGAAGCCAAAGGTCGGCCACCATCCGCCAAATGCCAAGGCCAGTATCACGCTCAGGGTAGTTCCCCCTTGTGGGGCGTCGAACCGGACGGGCCCGGACATTCTGGCAATCGGATAGGCCACCAACATTCTTAGCGCCGTGATCCCCGCTACCATCATCATGCCTAAAAAGAAGAACTCCATGCCCCGCAGGGAGAACAGCGAGACTGCCGCACCGATGAAGAGAGAGAACAGGAGGGTTTTCAGGATTGCCCACCGCTTGGGGTGAACACTCCCGTTCCTTAAAGCCTCATCTCTGACCCAGGTACTGTATCCGGTCGCAAGCGAGTACCCGAAGCGTTTCAGGAAACCCTTCCTGGAATATCCAAAAAGCGACCTCAAGACACTCGGTCGCGCGTAGCCGTTTTTCGCGAACATATTCCAGGAGGCGGTATTGTCGGCACGGACCAGACTGAACTGTGTCTTCATTCCTTCTTCGTCCATGGCTTGTATGCCCGTTTCCAACAGGCGCGAGCCAAGCCTATGGCCTTGCGCCTTTTTGTCAACGAAGATCCAGGAGAGTAGTCCTTCGCCGCGACCCATCTTCTCGAGGAAGACCCCGCCGACGCAGTCCCCGTCGTCATGAGCGTAGAACCCCCAACTCGGTCTCTTGGGCAGTAAGAGAGATGCCCCGCTGCCAAATACACTTCTGGCGACTGCTTTGGTTTCTCTGCCCTCTTCCGGTGTCTTGATCGGCGAAATGGAGTACTTACTCATGTCAATTGGCCTCAGTCTGCGTTCTTCCACCACATTCTCCTTTTCACTGCCATCAGTATATGTAACCTGTGCGTTACTATAC
>CAZLDK010000164.1:0-7719 GCA_964558285.1 uncultured Spirochaetaceae bacterium
ACCGGACGGGAGCGAAGATATTCCAAAGAGAAGCAGGACGAATTCTGATGCCGGCCGAGCTCTGGGCGGAGCTTTCGGTCATGGGGCGTTGGGTAGTCGATTCCATAATCCTCAGGTGGGCGGAGTTCACCGTTACCCTCAAACACCAGGCGCCACACGTCACGAAAGAGCAGGTTGTATCTCTCCTTCTGCAACACTCCGCAGCAGGTCGGAAAGTCGACGTCGCCCGGTCGGCCTACGACCGTGTTCTCGCCGAACACCATAGCCTTACCTGCGTTTGGTCCGGGCTGGCGCTTAAGCGCTTCGACGTGGATCACGCGATTCCCTTCGCTCTTTGGGGCAACAACGACCTGTGGAACCTGCTACCCGCTGCGCCAAAAGTGAACAATGCTAAACGCGCCAAACTACCGAGCCGCAGTCTCGTCGAAACACGGCGCCCGGGGATAGTGGAGGCTTGGGAGCATCTCTACGTACAGGAACCCGCCCTCTTCCTTCGCCACGCCGGGGACTTCGTAGGGGAACCTCTCGCTGGTTTCGCCGGCCCTCAGCGGGCGACGCTCTTTGCTACCTTCAAGGACGCGATAGAGTACACGGCTCAGAACCGGGTGGCGGAGCGGTGGGACGGCCTGGGTTGAGAAATGCATAGCAAAGAGCCCTCGATTCAACGCCCCTCAACAAAACCCAGGTAGAGAATCCACAGAGTCATGGCGAGGGCAAAGAAGAAGCTGATCTTGCCACCGAGGAGTAAACGCGCGGTGAACGACGTGGAGGCGAGTCCGTAAAAGGCGCCCCAGATTGCCGTTACCAAGAATAGCAGTGCCGAGCCGAACAGAAGAAAGAGTGGTGTAAACCCGTAGCCGGCTTGTTTGGCTTCTGCCACAAAGGGCGACACCGCAACCACGACTATAACACCCACTATCCATGGAAGGGTCGAGCCCAGTGGCAAGGCGGCGTAGGCCCAGAAACCCAGCTTGTCTTTGCAGAACTGGTAGGGAATCACCAGCACCGCTACCGGGACGGCGACTCCAAAACCCAAAACAATTAGACCGGAAAATAGAGACATCATCTGCTTCTCGGCTCCATGGTCAAGATTCGTACTCCATCAGAGGCTTGCCATGCAAGGTCGCTGTGTGCGCAATCGCCACGGCCTCCGCGACCCTGCTGCGGCGCAGAGCTTTCGGAGGTTGAGATCGTGTTTCCGGTCCGATAGACTCATACGAACAACACCATACAGTGGGGAGGTGCGACGTGACGAGAAGAAAGCGTATCGTATTGGGAATCGCGCTCGGAATACCGCTGCTGGTGGTTGCAGGCGTCACCTTTGTCGTGGTGAGCAGCTACCTCGAGCACCGAGAGTTGGTGGAAGTGGAGAAGGCATCCTTCCCGGCACCGGGTGTTCGGGTCGATGTTGGGTCTAACGCCGGAGCCGATCACGCCACCCTGCACGTGTACGCCGAAGGCGAAGGTAAGCCGACCATCGTGTTCCTCTCCGGACTGGGAACCAGTTCGCCGTACTACGATTTCAAAGTGTTGTTCGAGCAGTTTTCCGACGACTATCGAGTTGCCGTGGTAGAGCGGGCCGGCTATGGCTGGAGCGATATTACGTCAAGCTCCAGGGATATCGGGACAGTTCTGCAGGAAACCCGAACCGCGTTGCAGCTCGCCGGAGAAAACCCGCCCTATGTCCTCTTTCCGCACTCCTTGGCCGGTTTGGAGGCGCTCTATTGGGCCTCTAACTACCCGGAGGAAGTCGCCGCCATCATAGGCTTGGATCCACTTGTTCCGGAATACTACCAACAAGGCGACAGCGGTAATTCCCTTTCACCAGCGGTAACCGTTATGGCCCGCACCGGCCTGATGCGCTCCGGGCCCGATGTCTTCGCCTCCAATTTCCCGGCGATGGTAAAGGGGCACCTGAACGCTCAAGAGGCCGAGGTCGCCGAGACCATATTTATGCGCCGCACCAACACCAAGAACATGCTGGCCGAGGTCGACGCGCTTCCGGAGAACTCACAACGGGTCTTGGAGCAGGGCCCACCGGACCTGCCTTTTCTCGTTTTCGTATCGGATCAGGGGAGTGAGGTCTGGAAAGAGAGCCTCATCTCCTACGCAGAAGCAACCGACGGCGAGTACTTCCTGCTGGACGCGGAGCACTATGTCCATCTCGACAAGCCGGAATTCATTGCCGAAAAAAGTCGGGAGCTCATCGAGTCGGCTGGTCTCAATTAGAGACCTATGCCGTACGCCGGAGTAGGAGACGGTTGGGAACGATCGAAACTTCGGAGTCAATCCTCATCATCGAAAAGTCGACGTAGCGCGACCGGCTGGCCACACAGTCAACAACGCCGAAGCCTGGGAACATCTTTGCACCCAGGAACCGGCCCTCTTTCTTCGATATGCCGGTGACTTTGTCGAACAAGATCTCAGGAATTTCACCGACGCCCAGCGGGCAAACGAGCGGTGGGAGTCTGTATTTGCCACGAAGACGTTCACTCAGGGTGGATGGGATGATTACCGCCGGCATCCCTGCGAACCCGTTTTACCTTGTGCCGCACGAAATGCATTAACTCCATCTGTTGTGAAAGATAGAGCAGCTTCTCTTTGGGGGAGAGATCTCGGAGCCGCCGCTCCAAGTGCCCGTCGAAGTCGGGATGTATGTTCGAAACGCCAGTTCTATCGTTGTTCATCGATGAGCTCCTGAAGTGCCCGGATATCCTGCACGTCTTTGTCCCTGGGTGGCCGCACCGACCGCTTGACTTCTAGTAGGTCCCGCTTACTGGAAACCAAGAATTGGGTACCTTCGATCTCGAATACATCGGCGTGCGATCGGAGGCGCGAGTATTCGATGGGATAGCTCAGAAGAAGATCCACCTGTACGAAGCCTTCTTCATCGATGAGAGTGTAGACCATGGCGTTCTTCTCTTCTATCCATTCGCGGCGACTACCCGATCAAGGTTTTCCGGACTTAGCCGTGCATAGATATCAATATCGAAGGTGGTCCTTTCGCAGCCTTGGAGTACACAGGCAACACCGCCGCAGACAACGAAGTCGACGCCGGATTCCACGAAGGCTCGGATTACCTCAAAGAGGTAGTTCCTCATGTTCGGATCGTAGACCAGCAGTTTGTTTGCATCAAGGCTTCCACTCGACATCAAACATTCCTTGGAGATACTTCTCTACAGCGTCGGACCTAGTCACGCCCGCTCCGGCCCGGCAGACCACCTTGACGCGGGACGCGGGTTCGTCCGACTATCACCGGGTAGTGCCTAACGGGGAAAACAGCGCGCGTGCCTTATTCGACATCGAGACAATCCTTTCCGACAACGCCCTGAGCAAACGGCTCTTCGACGCGGGATACTTTATCGGGGATCTGGCGCACGACACCGGTGCGACCAGCAAGCCGCTCAAGGAGTTCGGCCTCACCGACGAAGAGATGCGCTCGGGCCGCTACCAGGAGCGTATTCATCTTGAGGACCGCCCCACCTACCTCGCCCTCTGGCGGCGCGTCAACGAAGGCTGGGAGGACCAACTCTACGCCGAGTATCGAATCCAGGATAACAAGGGTGCCTACCACTGGATAGAGACCCACGCGGTGGTAGTCGAGCGGGCGCCCGACGGCAGCATCGGGATGTTGATCGGTACCGATCGCACCATCGACTCGCGAAAACAGGCCGAGATTTTCCTCCAAGAGAAGTACGAGCTCGCCGAGACCCTGCGGCGCACCGGCACCGTTATTTCATCGGATCTCGAGCTCTCGAGTAGCCTTTCGGTCGGTGCCGAGAAGCTTGGCGCCATGGTGTCCAGCGAACGCTGCGACATCAATGCGATCGACGACGGAAAATGTCGTCGCCTGTTTAGTCTGCCCGAATCCGGACCGGCTCCGCAGATCGACCTTGACCCGCTCTGCGAGGAGCTTCGGGAGAGCGCGTATCCCATCATCAAAGACGACCTCGGACCCGGGGCGGGCTTTCGTTCCTGGATGGGCGTTCCACTCCGCACCAACGACGAGTTCCTCGGTGCGGTTTTCCTCTGGCATCCCACAGCGGGGTTCTTCCAGGGTGCCGACCTCTACGCGGTAACCGCCATCGCGGAGATTCTCGCGGTGGCCATCCACAACAACCAGCGCTTCCGCCGGGCGGTCTCCGAGCTCCAGACCGACGAGCTCACCGGCTTTCTTACGCGGAGGAGCTTCGAGCGCGGGGTCGAAGAGCTCTGGAACAGCTACTGCGAGCGCTATCCGACCAACGCGATCGCGATGATGGATATCGACCGTTTCAAGGAAGTAAACGACCACTACGGGCATATCGTCGGAGACGAGGTGATCCGGTCCTTCGCCCGCGCCATTCGGGACAGCTTGCGCCATGACGACCTGATAGCACGGTACGGCGGAGAGGAGTTCGTGGTCATTCTCCCGGATACCAGCCGTGCGGTGGCGGCCAAGATCATGGAACGGGTTCGCAGGGCCTGCGGATCGTGCCGGTTCGACGGCGTAGCAGAAACCATTACCATGAGCATCGGCGTCACCGTCTGCAAATCTTTCGAAGATGTCCGGGGCGTTATCGGCCGCGCCGACGCGGCCCTCTACCGGGCTAAGCAACGGGGACGGAATCGAGTCGAGATCCCGGCGGTTTCAGGGTAGCCGCCACTGGGATCTACTACAGTATGGTAATGCGGTACTTCTTTGTGAAAATTGGGAGCGGCAATTCCTATGCTGCACCCCTCTTAGACGACTGGAAACTCGGCACCCCTGCGGTTGCCGGATTTTTCCGCTCCGTACCCCTTCAGGAGATAATAGACCGCGTCGACGACGACTCGGTCCGTTTCAGCCGCCAGGCAATCGACCTGTACCGATGGTCTACCGGTGATCTCGACGGGTACGGTGTGTGCGTCGCCGCCGGTTTCGTCTGGATTCTGCGCCCCTCGGGACCGATGTACGAAATGGAGCGGGAAGAGTTCGAGGCGAGGGTCGGCCCTACCATACACTCCGACGACGTTCCCAAAATTGTTCCCGTCCATGTTCTCTACCGTCAGCGGGTTACCCACGTGCCCGGACTTGTCGCACAACTGACCGCCAACCGCCACCTTTCCAGTAGCACCTTCAAGGAAATCAGCGACGATTTCGGCACAGTCGTTTCGATAGAACACGTTCTCTTCAAGGCGGGTATTCAGGACCGGTATCCGGCCATCACTCCGGACAAGCGAGACTACTACCATCTTCTCCAGTGTCTCGGGGGCAACGAGCTGATCGTTCTAATCGCCCGGATCCTGGAAGAGAACGGCCTCTGGGTTCCCGCTCCAACCGGCGGATTCGTAAAGAACATTGACATGATCGCGTACAACGACACCCCTCACACAATCGCTCTCGACGAGTTGGCCGTGCCACCGCGACGCTACTTTCGTGCCGGTGCTATTACCATTCAGGTACGCGGAGTCGTCCAGGACACACGTCCCGTCCGAAGCCCCGAAATCGATTACGTCGTCCAGATTAACGCAGAGCCTGGGCCGGGTGTTCTGGGTTGCCGCTGGATAGAGTCGAGACTATGGAACGCCCCGGCGTCACGACAGTGGCTGGAACGGATTGTTCGGTGGGTTCCCTTCTCCGGACAGGTTATCCACGGCTCCGACGACGCTACCGGTTCTCCGTAGACGGTACGAATCGTCTGGGAGCGCGGGGATCCTCCGACCAACGACCTCGGACTATTAAACAAAAAACTCTCAATACTCCATTGACAATATGACTTTTACAGTCAATAATATCATTAAATTTAGTTAGTCGATTGTTGTACATCTATGCGCGGTCATCAGTTCGGAGGTTCTTGTGCTGGTTAGACGGGTAAAGCTCACAACGAGGCTCTTTGGAATCATAGTGCTTGTCCTGGTGTTCAGTGCCGGGATTATCGGTTTCTATTCTGCGCAGATGCAGCGCCTCGGCAGGGTCGCGTCGACGGAGACAGCGCGGGCGGTCATGGAGGGCCTTAGGGAAAAGGTGCAGGTGGGTACCCACTCGATGTCCCTCGCGCTTTCCGCCGCCGTCGAAGGCGTCGAGGATCAAGAGCGCCGTCGCGAGATACTACGGGCGGCTGTCGCGGACATTCGATTCGAAGAGGACGAATCGGGCTACTACTTCGTATACGAAGACACCCGAGTTGTTACCGTACCCCCGAGTCCGGATCTCCAGGGCCGGGATCTCGCTGAAACCTCGGACGACAATGGCGTGTTTTTCGTTCGCGAACTGGCAAATGCAGCCGCTGCCGGGGGCGGGTTCGTGGAATACGTCTTCGAGAAGCCGGGCCAGGGGATCCAGCCAAAGGTGTCATACGCCGAGGCCATACCGGGAACCGACTTCTGGGTCGGCACCGGCGTCTACGCCGACAATGTTGCCGCTCGACAGGCTGCCGTCTCGGACACCATTCAAGACCAGATCGCTCGCTCGGCACTGATCGCGGTGAGCGCGGTGCTAGGCGTATTCGGGCTCATTGTCGCACCGATCGTGTTTATTCTGATTCGTAGCGTTACCCAGCCCGTCGCACGCCTTCAGGAAGTCGCCGCCGATATGGCGCAGGGGGATCTCACCAGCAGGGCGAAGGCGGATGGAAACGACGAGATCGCCGCACTCATGTCCACGATGGAATCGATGCGTGAGCGTCTTACAGGCGTAATCGGAGACGTAAAGGCCGCGGCGGACAACGTGTCGGCCGGGAGTAACCAGATGGCATCCAGCGCGAGCCAGCTCTCCGACGGCGCCAGTGCCCAGGCATCCAACGCCGAGGAGGTGTCGTCCTCCATGGAGCAGATGGACGCGAGTATCCAAAGGAACGCGGACAACGCCGAAGAAACCGAAAAGATCGCGCGAAAGGCAGCGGAAGATGCCGAGCGAGGGGGCGAAGCTGTCGGGCAGACCGTGGACGCGATGCGCAGCATTGCCGAAAAGATCTCGATTATCGAGGACATTGCCCGCAACACGAATCTCCTTGCGCTGAACGCGGCAATCGAAGCGGCCCGCGCCGGCGAGCAGGGGAAAGGCTTCGCGGTCGTTGCCTCTGAGGTGCGAAAGCTCGCCGAGCGGAGCCAGACGGCAGCCGGAGAGATCTCGGATCTCTCTACAAGCAGTGTCGACGTAGCCGAAGGGGCCGGGGCGCTCCTTGCCGAGCTCGTACCGGGAATCCAGCGCACGGCGGAGCTCGTTAAGGAAATCTCCGCGTCCAGCGCAGAGCAGCGGGCGGGCAGCAACGAAGTCAACAAGGCGCTCGCCGGCCTCGACCGGATCGTTCAGGAGAATGCGTCTCAATCCGAGGAGATGGCGAGCATGGCGGAAGAGCTGTCCTCCCAGGCGGAACAGTTACAGAGTGTGATCGCATTCTTCGATACCGGCGAAAGGCGGATGGTGGAGCTGCCGGAACCAGCACCACAAGTGCACGTATCGGCGAACCCGGGCCTCCCCGCCTAACACAAGGGGACGCTGCCACCGGTCGGTCTACGATTCGTACTATGGCATCGTCTAGCTCTTGCCTTCGATAACGACGCGGGGGGACTACCTGCAGGCCGATTACGCCTACTACCGCAACGCTGACCGATACTACTACGAGACCCGCATCAGCCCGCTGCACCGATTGGTCGCCGGGCTCCTGCTCAAGGTGAGTTTAGTGGTCCGAACCTTGGGGAAAGTTGAATCCAGGGGAAATCTAGGCCGGTATAGAGGAGTGTGATAACTTCCCTGTT
>CAZLDK010000165.1:0-7699 GCA_964558285.1 uncultured Spirochaetaceae bacterium
ATAAAGTTGGTGTCCTGGTTCTCCTGCACCGCGCGCTTCTGCGCCTTCATCAGGCTGTCGGTGGAAAAGTAGACCCGGCCGATCGCTGCGCCGACGCTTCCCGCGATTCCACCCTCTGCCTTCGGAAATTTCGCCACCGAAGAAAGGTCGAGGGAGGAGTGAAGAATCTCCGCCAAGCGACCCGGCTTTATCGATTCGATAACGTACTCTTTGGTAACGACCTTCTTCCGGTTGAGGTCCAGAAGGGTCTTGATTTCCGCCTGAGTCGACTTGTTGGGCACCGGATTCTGGTCGATCACCCAAAGCTTACCGGCTTCAACGGTAAACCGGACCCGACGTATCTCCCGGAAGTGGCTTTCCAACTCGTCACCAATCCGCTCAAGGTCCTTCTTTAGCTTCGGAGAGACGCTCTTAATCTGGACTCCCTTGCTTGCACTCGCATCGAAGGCCTTTTCGAAGTACTCGCCGCTTATTCCGGACTCGCCGGTAATAATGTCCCGGGTAAAGAAGCTACCGAAGCCGCTGTTGTTCCCGTAGTTTCCGAACACCATCGCCTGGATAAGCAGAGAGGAGTCGGCGCTGGTCGAGTGTTTCTCGAAAAGATTCTGGTAGATCTTGAGGATATAGATCAGTTGTTCATGGGTATTGGTGTAGACTTCCTCGGGAAATACCGAGCGGTGGGCGGTTATTGCTTTCGTCGCCGCTGCCTTCGTCTTTACCCCGTCGAGGGCCTTCTTGTACGCCGCCAACTGCTTCTTTCTTGCATCGCTGACGTCGGACTGTATCTCGAGGTCGCACATCTTGGCCAAGACGCCGGCGTACTCGTGGTACGCAAAGGCCTGTCCAACTTTTTCCCCGAACCCTTCGACTGTATGGTCTCCGAGACCAATGTTGTGGATGGTCGAGAAGGTGGTCACCATGTTCAGAATGGGACTCTCGACCACCTTTATCAGCAATGGGGTCTTCGTGTCGTTGAACTGTTTGCCCATCGCCTTCTCCATCTTTGCGATGGGGTCGGCGTAGAGATCGTAGGCAATCGAAGGATCACCGGCAATCTCGCTCAATAGAGCATTGGTAATGATGAATCCCGGCGCGATCGGGGCTCCGAGCGAGGCTAACTCCATGACCCGGACTCCCCGGCTTCCGATGGTATCTAAAGCCGTCTGATCGCTGAGATACTCCGAGCTGTTAAAGGAGTAAATCTTCTCCATAGTTCGCACTCCTGATGTGCTATATCAAAATCAAAACAGGTCGAGGACTCGTCCAACTCCACCTTGCAGAAAGACTTCAAAGCGAGGACTAGCACCCTCGAATAGGTAGCGCTGCAGCTTCGAGACATCCTTTATCTCGTCCCCTGCCACGCTGATCATAATCGGTGTGCCGTGCTTCACTTTTCCCCACTTGAAGAGCGTGTTGATGTCGTTGATCCGTTCGTTCTCGTACCAGATAAGTACGTCGAGCCCCGGATACTTGCTTCGGTAGCTCTCGATAATACGCTTCCAGGCCTCCACGTTTCCGTTGTGGAAGAGCTCGTTGGTCACGAGCACACCGTAGCGCGGCGTCATTCGACCCTTGCGACCCGGGGTCGGCGCGACGGGGGCCTCGGCAGCGGGCCCGGCGCTCGGGGGAAGCTCTTCCTGAGAAACGGGCTCCGGTTCGACCGGCTTCTCCGGCTTAAGAACCTTGGCTTTTCCGGTTCCCTTGTACTGAGCCTTGGCCTTTACGCTCTTGCCGTGGAGCAGCTTATTGACGTCCTGCACGGCCGAGGCCAATACATCGTCGGGAAGCTCGCCCCGGGCGGCACCGCAATAAATCACCACCAGCTCGTCCTTGAGAAGCGGTAACGCCTCTTCCCAGTGGGCCGGGTTGGCAGGGTTGACTACAAAGAGGCCGGCTTGGGGATGATGGTAGGAGATAACAACGTGGATGTTGCCCCAGGTGGAGAGCTCCTCCACGACCTTATCCGCCGTATCCAGCGTAGAGAGCATGTTGGCTCCCTGATAGTGGTAGGCGAACTTATCGACCAAGAGCGCCGGGATGATCGTCCGCACTTGGAACCGCTCAATCTCTTCCGCTTGCAATGCATCGTTAAGGAGGTCGGCAAGGTTGTACCCGCTACCGACCTCCGCTGCAAATGCATTTACGGACTTGAAGTGACGCAGGGCGGCGTTAAAGCCGGCCCTGCGTGAAAGAAGGTTTAGGGAGTTTTCCATACCTTAGAGCTCTTGAAGATCGCTCGAGGACCGCCTCCTTCGCGACGGTGTCACATTAGCTCGGCCCTTGACGTTGGAGTCGGCAGCACCCTGATCTCCCTGCGCCACGGATTCACTAAGGCTCTCCCGGCGAGGAGCCGGTGCTTGTTCTGCCGCCGAGAAACTCTGATCGATGTCAGCTCGCACGGTGGAACGGCGCCGCTTGAAGGACGCGAAGGCCGCATCCTGGAAGCCCTTGGACACGCCGTGGAGGAACTCGTTGAGAACGTTGGCCATACCCAGCAGCGTAAACTTCTTCCGCTTGATGCTGGTAATATCGACGTCCATGATCAGCCCCGGCTGAATGTGGTACGGGTTGATAAGGTAGTCGAAAGCCTCGAACTCCCGGGTTAGGAAGTCGCAGCGCTGATCGAGAATGATTCGCGTCTTGGGATTCTGGAAACCGTAAATGTCGGCAATTTGTTCCCGGGTGCGCTTGAGCATCTTCTTGAAGAGGTCCTTCTCGTAGAGATAGGTCCGGTTGAGCTTCTCAACGTCGGTCTCTTCGGGACGGATCTGGACGATCTCGTTCCAGCCCTTCTGCACATCCTCGTAGACCGGCTCGCCGGTTTCTTCTTTTTGCCGTCGGATTCGACCCCGGACCCGCTTCGCCAGGTCGTTGAAGTCTTCGACTTTAAAGTTGGACTTGCCGCTGTCGTAGACTGCCTTTACGACATCGTAGAGGTGCACTATCTCGTTCTTGTAGGCCTCCATCTGCTTGTCGTAGGCTTCCTGCTCTTTGATCAGCTGTTCGGGGTCGTAGTACTTCAAGCGGATCTGGTAGCGCTCGTCCGGAAGACGGGTGGTGTCCACGTCTTCGTACTCGCGGATGATAAGCTCTCTCGCGTTCTTGAGGTTCTCGATGTACTGATACCCCATCTTCGAGGTGTCGAGAATACTGGTCAGGGAGTTGATCGCCGTGTTGAAACCGCGGTTGCGGATGTTCTCCATATCGATGATCTTCTTGATGTTCTCCCGGATGTTCAGGGGGTCGAACTCTTTCGGATCGATCTCTGCGCGCAACCCTTCGATCTTCTCGATAAGGTTCTTCGCCATAAAGCGATAGCGCATCGAGTTCTCGTCCTCGACGTCGTCGTCGGTGTAGTTCGGAACGCGCTTGATCTTCTCGAAGATGATCTCCGAGTCGGAAAGCTCTTCCTTTCCTTCGTCGATCAGCTCATCCTGGAAGCGCTCGATCTCGCGATCGATTAGGGTGGTGATGGTTCTCGAAATCTGATCCTTGATCAGATACTCGACAGTCGCCTGGTACTGGAAGATCGGGCTAATCAGCTCGGAGTCGAGGATGTTGACCGAGAGCTTGACGTCGTTGACTTCCTTGGGCTTGTAGACGTTATCCTTAAAGGAACACTTTACGATCGAGTAAGCGTTCTCTCCCCGGATAAAGGCACCAACGTCGGTCTTCTGCCGGAGCAGCGAGTTGGTGTGGTTCTCCAGGTCGTTTACACCACGCTGGATGTGGCCCTGGAGGTGTCCGTACATGTTTACGATGGACTTCTCGACTTCGCCGCTGTTGAACTTGTCGGCACCGCCGATTTCGTCGAGCATCGCGGAGATCTCTTTCGGAGTGTAGCGGGCAAGGACCTTGTTCTCTTCCTTGTCCACGAAGTTCCGAACCTTCTTCACCATCTCGTCTTCACTCGTGGTGACGTACCGGTTGAACATGTTCTGGTAGTTCTGATTGAAGTAGTTGTAAAGCTTCTCCTTCAATCCACCCATAACATCGAGTTGTTCCAGAACTTCGTCCGGGAGCTTGACGGAAATATCGGTTAGTATATTGTCCGCGGCCTCCGAAATGAGCTGCTGGTATTCTTCTTTCTGCGCCCGGCCTTCTTGCGCCAAACTATTCCGAGACCCAACCGCCGACGGTTTTCGGGGATGGAATACGTTTGGACTCCTTGGAAGATCTGACATAATCTACTCCTTCTCCATTAAGGTTCGCATGAGACGATACCTAAAAAAGTATAGCACATTGAAATCTCATTACAATTTTTAATTTACGTTAGAGATTAGAACGAACCTCCTCAATACTTTCAGTTACTATATCGGCGAAGTTTTCGCTGCTGGTCGCCCCTCGTAGGGCTTCCAATCCTCGGATAATGTCCGCTTTCTGCTCGTTCGTTGCCCCTGGGAGCGCATCCATGAGCCCACTATACACAGCGTAGTGCGCCCGAAGCTCGTCTTCAATATAGTCCGCCGCAATACCCCAAATTGTATTGCCCCGAACTACGGTCCGAGTGCTCCCGCCGGGGAGGGTAAACTCGGCTCCAGGAAAGATCAGATCGGGATCCGGCCCTGCGCCATCCGGCGCTCCGAGGCCTCTGTACCCATTATCGGTAGCAATTCTATTTGCCATACGAATTATATCAAGAATCGTTATCGTTATGCCGCCGGTACCTTCCCGCTCTTCGAGCCCCGGGGGTAGATTATTCAGGTCTACCCCGGCTTCCGCGGCCTCGGCGAGCTCCTCCGGTCCGTACTCTTGCGTCTCGGTCCCCTCGGTATCGGCGGTCGCTCCGTCGTCGCCGTCTGCCTCGCTGCCCTGGCCGTCGCCGGCACCAACGCCGTCGCCTTCGCCTTCGCCTTCGCCGTCGGAAGCAGCGACGGCGTCTTCGGCGAGGGGCCCGACGCCGAGGGAGGCCAATGCGCGTTGGGGAATCTCGGTAAACTGCCAGAGAAGGAAGACCAAAAGGGCAAGAAGTAGCACGGCGGCACCGGCGATCGGAAGAGCCTTTCTCCGTCGACGCCGGGCCTGGGCTCGGGCCTTTCGCTCTTCTCGAGCGGCTTCTTCGCTGGACTCTTTCTTATCCTCTTGGCCCTCTTTCTGGCCTTCTTGAGGCTTCTCTTCGGGTTGCTCCGGACGAGCCGCTCGCGGCGTCCGCGCCTTTGCGAGATCCAATCCGGCAAGAAGCTCGAAGAGCCGGTCCTCTTCCCTTACAAAGAAATCGGGGTCGGTAGCACTCTGTTGAGTCGCCACCTGCCTCCGAAGATCGAGGGCGTACGCCGTCTTCGAAGCGGAGAAGGTGTCCGGAAGCCGATAGAGAACGCCGGTGCCGTTCTTGGAAACGCGAAACTGGCCGCGGACACCGGGGACGTAGCTGTTAGCCTTGACCGTCGGCACCGCCGACTTGAGGGCCTCGTAACAGCGCTGAAGCTCGGTGTTGGCTGCGCCGTCGTCCGGGGCGCCGGCGCCGACTCTGGCTATTTCGGTCGCATTGGACAGGAGGACCGCGTAGAGCGCCGTGCAATCCGAGGTTATCGACTTTGCTGCATTTCGAAACGACTTTACCGAAGCCGAAGCATCGGCTTCGGTAAATGCCTGCTCGAAGGCGTCTTTAAGGTAGCGAAGAGCCGTCGCTTCTTTTGGCTCGAGGAGCTCCTGAATGTCGGCGACATTCCGGGGAAAGTAGCGCTGGTACAGTTCCGTCGCCGGCGGCGCCTCTTCTTCGATGACGGCGTAGGGAACCCCTTCGAAGAGGGGGCCACTCTGACCATTCTTGGTATTCAGCCGCCACCGCTTCTTCTGCGAGTCCACCGCAAGAGCACCCTGGGGGCCCTTACCGGAGCCGAAGTAGAGAGAGACCGGCAAATCCCCACTCTGCACCGCCACCCCGCCGGAGGACGCAGGAGAGAGCCGAAAATCGCCGGCTGCGGTCGCCTTGCTTTCCGAAAGCTTCGCGACTTCGGCGTTCACCTCGAGAGGTCCGTCGGTCTTAAAGAGGTCGGCGGTGGCTTTGACGTTCGACGTGTTGGAAGTGAGAATCCGAAGAGTTGTCGACCGTTCTCGAACCCGCTTAAACAAGCGAAGGAGCCCTTCGTTTGTATCCTTGATTACGGCCGTGGCCACCCGATCCGGGTCGACGCCGACGCCCGCCAAATCCATAAAATAGCTGTCCGGCAGAGAGAGGGCGGTAATCTTATTTCCGGAAAAGAGGTAGTTTGCGCCGGCAACGGTAACGAATCCTGGCCCCGCGAGCTCCTTCGCGGTCACCTTGTACGGGTTCTTGCTCCATTGCTCCCGAACGAGGCGACACCGCTTCGGGTAGTGGAGATCACGCTCTTCCCGCTTCTTTAGGTCGAGAAGCTGCCGGTTGTCGAGCTTGATGCGGATGTTCCCGTCGTCGTAGAAATAGACGAAGACACCGGCCTCTTCCATTTGTTCCAGGCCGTTATCTTCGAAGGCGGCGGCCGGCAATTCGCTGTGCCGGAGAAACTTCTTGTAGCGCTTTACGGTTTGCGGGTCTCCGACGTAGCGAGTCTCGGTACCGACCAGCTTGGAGAAGTTCTCTCGCTCGACCAAGGGGCTGCCGGTAAAGATGTCTGCAACGACGACGGAGTAGACAAGAGACCGAATCCCTTCCGGGAGTTCCTCCGTGGTGCCGATACGCAAGAAAGGTTTGTAGTCTTCCCGGTCTTTCCCTATGTAGACGATGTAGCACTCGTCGTCTAGGCGGAAGATACGCTCATCCGGTCTAATATTTATGGCTTCCACGGTTGCCTCTACTATAATGCTTTTCGACGATTCGTCCAGTTTTCCTGGAAAAAATGCTGACGGCTTTCCTTTTCGCCCGTCGGTGATATACTCTGGAGACGTGCTATTCCTCGAGAGCCAAGACAAGAAGGTTCTTCCCATCGCCAGCGGCAAGGGAGGCGTCGGAAAATCATTCGTAACCGCCAATCTTGGTGTGGTGCTCGCGTCCCTCGGCAAGAGAACCATCGTAGTCGACCTGGACCTCGGCGGCTCGAACCTTCACACCTATCTCGGTATCAAAAACCGCAATCTTGGAATCGGTCATTTTCTCCACAACAAGAGTATCGACTTCCGTAAACTGGTAGTTGACACCCCATACGAGAATCTTCAGTTCGTTGCCGGAGACGTCTTGGTTGCCGGCCTCGGGAACATACTCCAGTCCCAACGCAAGAGCCTTATCAGCCGCATACAGAAACTCGACGCGGAGTACATTCTCCTCGACCTTGGGTCGGGCACGAGCTTGAACGTCTTGGATTTCTTTCTTCTGTCCAATGCGGGGCTCGTCGTTACAACACCCCAGCCCCCGTCGATTTTAAACGCCTACAGCCTGCTCAAGAACTCCCTCTTCCGCTTGCTCCAGACCGAATTCTCGAAGGCGAAGCGGGTTTCGCAGTACCTCAAGGAAGTGGTAAAGGATCGGACGCCGGGGAGCACTCCGACCATCAGCCAGATTCTTACCGCGGTCGATGCCATTAGCAGCAAGACCGGCAAGGAGGCTCGGCGCCTCTTGTCGACCTATCGTCCCCACCTGGTGGTCAACATGGCGAGCTCCCCGGACGATGTCGATATCGCCGAAAGCCTTCGCGATTTGATCGCGAAGAATTTGGAAATCGATCTTGGCTGCCTCGGGATGGTGTTCCGGGACGCCGCAGTCGACGATGCGATGAAGTCTCTCGAG
>CAZLDK010000166.1:0-7684 GCA_964558285.1 uncultured Spirochaetaceae bacterium
ACCGGTGTTAGATGCTCCGGATTGGGTGGAGCTGTATCCCGAGCGCGAGCTTAGCTCCGAGGAGCAGTCCGACCGGCACGTTATGGTGACAATGGCCGCCTCGCCCCGGAGAGAGGATCAACTATTCGCTCTTCAAGAAATTGAGCGCCTGGTGGGAACCGGCGCCTGGGACGCGTCGACTCCCTATGCCCAGGAGGTAATCGCCGTGTTGGTCCTCGGCGCCTATCGTCGAAGCGTACGTCCGGAGGGCACTACTCCGGACGCGTCGATTCGAGCCCGGGGTACCCGGGTTCTCGGGGCTTTGGGTGGAAGGCGCTCGGAGCTACTTCTTCGCGATATTTTGCGCCACGAGGGCGATTCCACGGTAAGGACCGAAGCCGTGGCGGTTCTGCGGGATCTCCAGGTTGCCCTCGACCAAGAGCTTCGGGATCTCTTGATTCTATCGATCCGCCGGGAGATAGTCAGTGGACCGGATTACCGATTCGTCTCCGCGCTCTTCGAGACTATCTACCAGGCGGATTCCCTCGGTGAGGGAATCGAAGACCCGGACCTATTCTACTCGCTCTTTGACCTTATCGAAGAGGTCGACCGTCGAAGTCTGAGGGAGGAAGGGTATCGGCTCTTGAAGCATCTCGCGGAGAGCTGAGGCTAGTTCTGGGTATCGATTCGTCTGTGAAGAAGCTCTTCGGCGAGCTTCTGGGCAATTCGGGTAATCGCGTCGTCGATGTATCGCTTATCCCGGATTTTGAGCTTTAGCTGCTGGAGTCTTCTACGGTCTGTCGGTCGTGCTACCCGTGCCATCTTTCTGGTTCGAACGCCCCTTCCCAATGCTCCACGTCCTCCCCCTCCGGGTCCCGAAGGAAGATTACGTCAAACCGAATGTGGAGGGGCTCCCGCTCCCGGCGACGAAGCAGATAGAGCTGCGCGGCGGCGAGTATCCGGATCTGCTTCTTCGCCGAGATAGAGTGCTCAAGGGCCGACGCAGGCAATCCACGCCATGTCTTGACCTCGACGAAGGCGATCGTGTCGCCCCTCTCAGCTACAATATCGACTTCCCCTCGCCGACATTTGAAGTTCTTTTCGACTATTTGATAGCCTTTTGACGCAAGATAGCGACAGGCGCGTTCTTCTCCGAGGCTCCCAAGACCCCCGGCCATCAGGTCGGCGATTGGTTGTCGCCGATATCCTTCGGATCTACGGCTTTGGCGATGAACAAGCGTTTGTCACGGGCAAGCTCGATGACGTCGCCTTCGTCGTTTTTGTACTCCCTGCCGTTCTCGTTGATCATGATCTTTACCCGCGGCTTCAGGGGAGCTTCCGGGTTGTTCTCGAGAACCCGGCCGATGGCGCCACTGTTCAGAAGAACGATGCTTCCGATGGGGTAGATGCCCATGGTACGGATAAAGACCTTCAGAACGTCGGGATCGAAGCGCCGGGCGTTATCGCTCAAGAGGGCCCTCATTGCGGCGTAGCCGATCATAGAGCTGCGGTAGGGGCGGTTGGAGACCATTGCCTCAAAGGAGTCGACGACGGTGATTACCCGTGCCGGCAAGATGATGTTCTGCCCGGCGATTCGTTTCGGGTAGCCCTCCCCATCCCACCGCTCTTGGTGCTGAAGAGCGGCGAGACCGACTTCCTCGGGGTATTTCATTTCTCGAGTAATAATCTTGTACGAATGGATTGGGTGGGTTCGCACCAGCTGCGATTCTTCCGGGGTCAGCTTGCCCTCTTTCTTGAGGATTTGGGGTGGGAGCCGGTGCATCCCGATGTCGTGTAGGAGACCCGCCGTGGCAAGGTGGAGAAGCTTGTGCTTAGGGAGGTTGAGGTGTTGACCCACAAGGACCGAAAGAAAGGCGCAATTCAAGGCATTCTCGACGTTTCCTGCCTGCCCTTGGAACCCATAGAGGATAAACTCGATAACCTGCGGTTTGTGATGGTCGAGGAGTTGGAGCACCTTGTCGATGATGCCGTCGATTTCGGTGGTATCAACCGGATCCTGCGAACGCACTTCGTCGTGAATCGCAGCTAATCGCCCCCGGAGATCGTTGTAGGTCTTGATGACTTCCTTTGTCTCGGGGGTATTGAGAGCCTGCCGGAGAAAGGGATCCTGGCGGCCATCTCCGTCGGTGCCAACGACCCGACCCTCGGTGGTAACCTCGGTAATGTTCCATTTTTCGAGGCGCTGGAGGTCTTTCTCCCGGATCGCGACGTTTTCCGGAACGAGGACGCTGGTATCGTCGATATAAACCGCTTTGTCGAAACGCTGTCCCGGTCGCAGATCCTCGGTCTTAATACGTGTCATTTTTGTGCCTCATCGAGCGAGATGAGGAAGGCATAGACTTCGGCGACAACAGCGTATAGGTCTTCGGGAATAACGTTCCCGGGGTCGAACGCGTAAAGCCGATCAGCCAGACTTCCCCTTTCCAGAATTGTAACACCGTTTGCCTCAGCTATCCGGAGTATACGTTGGGCGAGTACACCGCTCCCCTTGGCGACGATAATCGGCGCCGGGAGATCGTCCCGATATTCAAGTGCTACCGCCTTTTCCATAGGCACCGGACCACGGGCATTACGCCTCTTCGTCGATGGGGCGAATTATATCGGGGCTATACTTCGTTGAAAAGCCGTCGAAATCGGGAGGACGGGGTCCGACGGAGAATGCGCCGAATCCGAGCTTCTCAAGCGCGCCCCGGAGCGCTTCCTCCCGCCCCTTTAGATCTGTTCGGCTGGTAAAGAGGGTTACGGAGCGGCCCGCCGACGAAACAAGGGCCCATTGCGGACTCTCTTCGGTGTCGAAACGGATCGCCGCTTCCTGCCACCGCCCCGCCGAATCGAAGCGGATCCTGGCGCTTCCCTTCCAATCGGTTCGACCGTCGAAAACCAGGGGGACGACGATCCAGTGATCCTCTCCGGTCCCGATGTGGTTGAACAGTTGCCTTGCGACCCCCGACACCTTCTCCTCTTCTTTGGCAGGTGTCGCCTCCTGCTGTGCGCGTTCCTGGGGGCGATCGTTGCGGCGGTCGTGAAAAGCACCTCTCTCACCGGTCTCCCCTTCGGTTCCCTGCGATAGGTCTCCGAAACCCTCGACGGCCCGGTACGGCAAGGCGAGCCCCTTTCGGAGCGCTTCTACAAGAAGGCGCGCCGTCTGATCTGATGGGCGGTGGTCGGAACCGAGGGAAGACCGGAGGCGCCGCAAAAAGCTCGGATCGAGGGGTACCCCGGCTCGAACCATTGCTCGAAAGAGCGTTTCGGTGGCGGCGTCCTGGGGGACCCCGGCCTGACTAAAAAACGTCTGCCGGATAGTCGGCGGGTCGATCCGCAAAATGGTGGTGGCCCCGGCCTTCCCGACCGTCGCCGTCAACAGCTGACCTGGAGTAAGACGGACCGTCGCCTTGGCAACGATCTCCTGGGAGCCAAGGCGAAGCGTCACACGGTTTCCCGGATGTACCTGGAGAACTTGCACCTGGACGTGCCGGCCGGAGGGAGGGAGTTTCGACTGATGGGATCGGCCGAGTCGAAGAACCGAAAAGTCGACCGGCCGAATCAAAGCTACTTTGCGGCGGCGCGCTTCTGCTTACGCTGGATGCGCTCGGGTACCTTGGCCGCCTTACCCACACGACCCCGAATGTAGTAGAGCTTGGCCCGGCGGATACGACCGCGACGGGATACCTCTATCTTTTGAACTCGAGGGGAATGAAGGGGGAAGACGCGCTCGACCCCTACACCGTAGGAAATCTTTCGTACGGTAAAGGTACGGCGAAGGCCGCTGTTCTTCTTCGCGATAACCAGCCCTTCGTAGACCTGGATTCGCTCCGTGCGCCCTTCTACGATGTTAAAGTGCACTTTGACGGTATCGCCGATGGCGAAGTTTTCCTTATCCGGAACGATCTGCTCCGTCTCGACTGCCTTAATCAAATCCATTGTCTTCTTTCCCTTTAATGTCTCTCCGCCGTGCCCGGGTTCGGATGCTCCGTTCCTGGTGCCGCCAGCGGCGAATTGCTTCGTGGTTCCCAGACAACAGAACGTCGGGAACCAGACTCCCCCGAAAATTTTGAGGGCGAGTATAGTGCGGATATTCCAACAAGCCGTCGGAAAAGCTCTCTTCCTCAAGGGACTCCGGGGCAATGGAGCCCTTTAGTAGTCGGAAGACCGCATCGACAATTACCATCGCCGCGAGTTCTCCGGAAGAGAGGACGTAATCCCCTATACTCAATTCCTCATCAACATAGTGGTCCAGTATGCGTTGGTCAATACCTTCGTAGCGACCGCAGAGGATGACTACCTCCGGCAACTGCGCCAATGCCCGTGCCCGGTCCTGGGTAAAGAGCCTCCCCGTCGGTGTCGGTAAGAGGACGTGCTTCTTCGGCGCTTCTACCGAGTCGAGGGCCTTTGCCGTCGGCTCCGGAAGAAGAACCATCCCAGCCCCCCCGCCGTAGGGTGCATCGTCACAGGTCCGGTGTCTGTCCCCGGCGAAGTCCCGGATATCCACGAGGGTGTAGTCGACAACCCCGGCATCCACCGCTCTTCCGAGAATCGACGTGCGAAAGTGGGCTTCGAGGAGGTCGGTAAAGAGGCTCAAGATGGTGAACTTCACCCGAAGATTTCTCTGTCGACGACCTCAATCCGGCGCCTCTTGAGGTCGACCGCACCGACGTACTCCGCCCGAAAAGGCACCAGAACCTGCCGGTGATCCTCTGTGACGACTTCGAGGAAGTCGTCGGAGGGACCTTCGATTACGCCGGCGATCTCACCCGCCTCCTGAGAACCACCGTCGGAGGAGGGGATCAGTACACGACATCCGATCAGATCCGCCACGTAGTACTCTTCCCTGCCGAGGGGCGCCGCGTGCCTTCGTTCGACCCAGGCGTCCATCCCTCGGAGGCTCTCCACGGCTTCCGGCGTATCGAAGCCACGGAGCTTTACCAGGACCCGATCGTGGGCCCTCCGGACCGTTTCTATCTCGAGGGTCGTTTCCTTCGGGTCACCAGAACGGATCAGCGTGAGCTGCTTTAGCCGGAGAAGGTGTTCGGTCTCACCGGACAAGCTGCGCAAAACAAACTCGCCGCGGACTCCGTGCGATTTCCCGACACGTCCTACGGCGAGCATGGTCTGGTGGCTCGATCTAGTCGAGGATTTCGAGGACGACCCGCTTTCCGGTTTTGGTCGATGCGGCACTGAGGATTGTCCGTATGGCCTTCGCGATTCTGCCGTGTTTCCCGATCACCTTACCGATGTCGGCTGCCGAAACCCGGAGCTCAAGAATCGTAGATTTCTCACCTTCGATCATGTTGACGTCGACCTGGTCCGGATCGTCTACCAGCGCCCGGGCGACGTAGGTCACAAGTTCTTTTTCCACGTAGAATGCCTAGGATAGATGGATGTTTTTCTTATTCAGAAGCTTGCGCACCGTATCCGAGGGCTCGGCGCCTTTCTCCAACCAGTCGCGAACGCGATCTTCCTTGATGGTAATCTGTTGTTCGTCGACCTCGATCGGGTGATAGAGGCCTACCTCTTCCAGAGCCCGTCCATCTCGGGGAGTTCTCGAGTCCATTACCACAATGCGATAGTAGGGTCGCTTTTTGCTGCCGAACCTTTTGAGTCTGATTTTCGTACTCACCTGCTGCCTCCTGTGCCGGCAAGAACGCTCGAATAGAGCTTCTTGTTTTTTGTCATTTTCTTCATCATCGTCCTGAGCTTCTCAAACTTCTTGAGAAGTTGATTGACGTCATGAACCGAGGTCCCACTTCCCCGGGCGATCCTTTTTCTCCGGGGTGGACCAATTATGCGATGATTTCGCCGTTCCTGGGGAGTCATCGAGAGGATAATCGCCTCTTCTCGTTTCATCCCCGTCTCATCTATTTCCTGATCGCCGAGCTGTCCCTGCATTCCGGGGATCATCTCGACCAACCGTTCCAGATTGCCCATTTTCCTCACTTGGCGGAACTGGTCAAGATAGTCCTCCAAGGTAAAGGTCGCGGATTGCATCTTTTTGGTCAGACGCTCCGCTTCTTTTTCGTCGATAGTCTCCTGAGCCTTCTCTACCAGGGAGAGAACGTCCCCCATCCCGAGGATTCGAGAGGCCATCCGATCCGGGTAGAAAGGCTCGATATCCTCGAGTTTCTCCCCGACACCGACGTACTTGATGGGAACCTTGACCATCGACTTGATGCTCAAGGCCGCGCCGCCCCGGGTATCCGAGTCGAACTTCGTCAGGATGACACCGGTTACGCCGATCTCTTCGTTGAACTGGGACGCAACGTCGACGGCGGTTTGACCGGTCATCGAATCGGCGACGAAGAGCTTTTCGACGGGGCTTAGCTGTTTCGACAGGTCCGAAAGTTCCGACATCAGCTCTTTGTCGAGCTGGAGGCGCCCGGCCGTATCGACGATCATGGTGTCGTACTGCTGTTTTTCGGCTTCTTTCAGAGCGGCCTTGGCGACATCCTTGATCTTCTTCGCTCCAGGATCGGCGTAGACCGGAACCCCAGCCTGCTCTGCCAGGAGCCTGAGCTGCTCTACTGCTGCCGGACGAACCAAGTCTGCGGCGACTAAGTAGGGGTTTCTCCCCTTCTTCTTCAGCTGTTTCGCAAGCTTCGCGGCCGTAGTGGTCTTGCCGGAGCCCTGGAGCCCCATCATCAAGACGACACTGACGGTATCCGGGCCCTTGAGGGAAAGCCCTTCGTAGTCGCCCCCAAGGAGGCCCACCAGACGATCGTGAACAAGCTTGATGAACTGTTGCCCCGGGGTGACCGATCTTATGACGGTCTCGCCGAGGGCGTCCTGGAGTGTCCCGTTAACGAAGCGGCGTACAACTCGAACGTTGACGTCGGCTTCGAGGAGGGCCAGCTTTATCTCCTCCACCGCGTCTTGGACGTTCTTTTCGGAGATGTTCTTTTTTCCGGAGATGCTCCGCGATAGGTCGCCGAGCTTTTCTGAAAGACGATCCAACATACGTATAAAAGGTAATGGTACTTATAGCTTTCCGGATACCCGGTGTCAAGCTACCGAATTTCGAGAAAATGGCGCCGGAGGAAACGCAGGCGCCGTTCCGACTCGAAAGCCTCCGGAGCCCCGGGGTACCATTCGGTAAGGGTGCCGTAGAGAAGAAGCGCTCGTTGAACGTCCGGGGAGGGTCCGTCGGCGTCGTAGAGGCGAGCCCATTCGAAGAGTCGACGGGCAGAGGGCATGTCGTCGTACTGCCGCGCGAGGCGAAAGAACTCTTCGAGGTCCCGGAGCGGGGCTGCCGTTGCTCGCTCCTCGGCGATGCCTCTCCGGGCGGCGGAGCCCTCCTCCGACGGAAGGCGCAGGTTCAACTCCCAGAAGTAATGTGCAATCTCCTCGTACCCAGTGTCGTCGGCGAGGGAGGCGATTTCGTCGTGGAGCTCCGGGGTGCCGGCTCCGTCGTAGTGAAGCAAAAAGGCCTCGAGGGCGTCTTCCCTGCGCCCTTCGGCCAAGAGTACCCGCGCTTCCCGGTAGTCTCCGTCGCCGTCGGTGGTAATTTCCAACTCCCTCGTCGGAGGGGGCGCACTTTGCTGCTCCGCCGACAATTCCTCGTCGTCTACGATTCCCCGGTCCGGCATCGCCACGGCATCCGGCAGCGACGCCCCGTCTTGGAGTACCGAGAGCAGGAGTGTCGACTCTTCGAAACCGCCGGTGACCATGTCCTGACGCTGAAAGCTCAAGA
>CAZLDK010000167.1:0-7524 GCA_964558285.1 uncultured Spirochaetaceae bacterium
TCTCCGACTGTCGGCAGCTCCTCGTTCTCCGCTTCGTAAGTCCATACCAGACTTGAGGTGGCAGTTTTGATTCCCGCTTTCACCAGCTCCCCAAGTTGATTCGCCGTCGCTTCGTTGTCAGAAAACGACCAGGCTTCATAGGATAACGAAGCCAAATACGACTGCCAAAATGCCTCAACCTCACTTCGCCCTTTCATGAGTTCCTCGCCGATGCAGGGGCCTGGTGGGAGCGCCCTGTCTGCCCTCGGCAATCTGGATGAACAGACATTCCAAACTCGCCGCCATGGGAGACGCAAGAGTCCCCACATCATCTAAACCGGTGCGTGCGATAAGGAACAGCTTTCCCGACTCCGGCGTAGACCGACCGATCAGATCGAGCACGTCTTCAACCGGGATGCCGTTCGACCGCTTGAACACAGTATCAGGATTGTCCGCATAGAACTCGGAGAAGTATCGGGCAATATCGCAATAATCAAACTTTCACTCTGAAGAACCTGACATCAGCCACATAGTAGTCTACCGCTTCGGCGAAGTCACCGGTCCCTCACCCCGCCTCCTCGCCACACCGACGATCGGAAGTCTCGTGGGCTGGAACAGCCTGCCTCTATTGGTCGAAGATAGGGTTATGAAGACGCAGGAATGGGACGCAGGTGACTACCATCACCGGGCTGGTTACGTAGCACGACTGGGACAGCCGGTCATCGGCCTCCTGGATCCGAAGCCAGGGGAGCGTATCCTCGACGTCGGCTGCGGAGACGGGGAGCTCTCCGAGGCTATCTTTCGCATCACGGGATCGCTCCTGGGAATCGACGCGAGCCCCGACATGGTCGAGGCGACTCGCAGACGAGGGCTTGAGGCCCGTGTAATGAGCGGGGAGGAGATACCCTACGTCGATTCCTTCGACGCCGTATTCTCGAATGCGGCCCTCCACTGGATGCCGAGGGCCGACAGGGTCGTCGACGGTGTCCGCCGTGCCCTAGTGGCCGGTGGTCGATTCGTCGGAGAGTTTGGCGGCCACGGAAATATCGCGAGGATTGTCGAGGCCATCAGCCACGTAACCAAGGAGGACCCGGCGATCGACGACTTTCGTAACCCGTGGTACTTTCCACGGCCCGAGGAGTATCGTGCTCTCCTCGAAGGAAACGGCTTCCGAGTCGATCATATCGAGCTCATCGATCGTCCCACGCCCTTGGACCACGGCATCCGTGGCTGGCTCGATATCTTCGCCAAGCACGTAACCGCTTCGCTCTCACCGGAGCCCCGGAAACGGTTTTTAGACGACTGCGAGACCTACTTACGGCCCTATCTCTACGACGAAGAGCGGGGGTGGTGGGGGGACTACGTCCGATTGAGGTTTCGAGCGCAGCTGGACTCGTCGACGTAACGAACTCGGCACGCTGCCAGGTCTGTCCTCCGCCACCGCACCCCTCCATACCCCGGCTAGACGAGCACCCGCCGGGTGCCGGTCAGCGCAAACAGGAGAGCCCCGGCGGCGCCCGCCGAGGTGAGCCCCAGTCCGAGGAGGAAGTACTCTAGCGGTGCGGTGCCGGCGAGGAGGTAGCGCATTCCTTCCAGAAGATAGGTCACGGGGTTTGCCCAGGACACCGCCCGGAGCCACCCCGCGGTAATCAACTCCCGGGGCATGAAGGTGGTGGAGAGAAAGATCAGCGGGAAAACCGCGGAGGTCACGATTCGGGCGCCCTCGGGGCTTCCGGTGCGAACCATGACACCCGCCGAGAGGGCCGAGAGGCTCACGCCCCAGAGGAGCGACAGGAGTAGCAAGCCCGCCACCGACCCCGCCCCGAACCGCACCGGTACCCCGAAGAGAAGCCCCGCCGCCAGGATAGCCACCGAGCCCAACGCCGTGGCGACGGCGTCGGCGGCAATGGGCGCCGCGACGAAGGTCCAGCGACGAACCGGAGAGAGATAGAGGCGACGGAAGTAGCCCGAAGCCATGTCGTCGTGGAGCGATTGTCCGGTCCCGGCGGCGGAACCCATGGCGAGGGAGACGAGGCTCATGGGCAGAAGAAACGCTAGGTACCCACCGCCGCCGAACTGCGGTAAGAAGTCGACCCCACCGATTCCGGCCGAGTAGACCGCCAGAAAGAACAGGCTCATCCCGAGCCCCCCCAAAAGCGCCGTCGGACGCCGGAGCATCCGAAGAATAGCCCGTCTAACAAGCAGCATGATTCGCCTCCGCAATGTAGGCCAGGTAGCCCTCTTCCAAAGAGGGGCGGCCGATGGTGCCTCTGCCGGACCCACCGCAGAGTTCTAGGAAAGACGCCGGTGTGCCTCTGTAGGCGATGCGGCCGTCTCGGAGGAGGGCGAGTTGGTCGGCGTGTCTATCCGCTTCCTCGAGGTACTGCGTGGTCAGCACGAGGGTGGTCCGCTCCTCCCGGTTGATTCGGCGAACGGACTCCCAGAATCGGGCGCGCACTTCGGGGTCCATCCCCACCGTCGGCTCGTCGAGGAAGAGCAACCGGGGTCGGTGGACCAGGGCGAGGGCGCAGTGCAGTTTGCGTTTGTTTCCTCCGGAGAGCGCCTTTACCGATTTGCCGGCGTGTTCCCCGAGATCGAAGGACTCGATCAACTCCTGCGCCCGAGCCGCGCTCGTCCTGCGGTCCATCCCAAAGAGCCTGCCCTGAAACCGGAGCAGCTCCTCTCCTGTTGCGTGGGGGTCCAAATCGTTCTCCTGGGTGACCACGCCGATCATCTCCATCAGCTTCTGCTCGTCGCGTCGCGGATCGAGCCCGCATACGCGGCATTCTCCGGTGTCGGCCCGGGAGAGGGAGGTCAGAATCCGGATCAGCGTTGATTTTCCGGCACCGTTGGGGCCGAGGAGAACGAAGCGATCTCCCTGGTGGATAACCAGATCCACCGCCTCCAGGGCGCGGGTGCCCCGGGGGTACCGCTTTGAAACTCCTCGAGCCAGCACAATCTCCGTTTCGCTCATGTTGCCTCCTGCGCGTTGATACGAACAGGATACAACCCTGGTGTTTAATTGGAGGGTTTATCGCGCTCCGCGGAGGGATCCCGGAGAAGGGCGCCCAGTCGTTCAGTCAGGGCGATCAGCCTCTCGAGGGTGGCGGGTAGGGTATCGGTGGGAAAGACGGGGAAGAGGTCGGTTTCATGGTCCGCCGGCGTGTCCGCGACCGATCGCAGTCCCGGCTCCCCGGGGGGGTGCGGGGCCTCGTCGATGGCGCGCAGGAGGCGGCGTATGGCGGTGATACTGTAGCCCGCGGTACGGCAGCTGCGGATAATCAGCAGGCGGTCCGTCTCTTCCGCCCCGAAGAGGCGGTACCCTGCCGGGCTCCTGGGGTACCGGCAGAGCCCATCTCGCTCCCAGTTGATAATCCGGTCCCGGGTAAGTCCGGTCTCGGAGGCGACCCGACCGATGGGCCGCAGGGGGCCGCCGCGGCGTCCGGCCTCCGCACCCCGGCGAAACCGCTCCAACGCATTGAGGGCGTCCAGTGCCAGGCGGTGCTCGTCGCGCAGGAGCGTCGCCACCTCGCCCAGGCGCCGGAGCGAGTCGGTGTAGCTCAACTGAGGCGTCCGGAGTTCGGGCATCCGCTGGTGGGATAGCCCGAGGCACTCCCGCCGGCAGGCCCCTAGAAACGCTTGGGTCTCTCTCCGGATCGGCCCAAACATGCGCAACAGGGGGTGACTCTCCCGAACCACCCGGGCGAGCCGCACCAGCTCCGGAGAGTAGTGCCGGTATCCCCCGGGGGTGCGGGGCACCGGAGGAAGATACCCCGCCGCCTCGTACCACCGGAGGGTGTTGGGGTGGATGCCCAGCATCGCCGCGAGGGTTCCGGTTGTGACCGGGCGGAGACGGGGCCGAGGTTCGTGATCTTTTTGATGACGTCGCATCGACCTGCTCTCTTAGTACAATACCGGAGACCGCCGCCCCTCGCCAGAGAGCCCCCTCCGGCAGGGTGGTTTTCAAACGGCTTGGTGAAACGGTAGGGTCAGAAGCAACCTCGACTATCCGTGAAAGGAGCCACCAAACGATGAGTGAAGCCGTCATTCGTCCGATGCAGCCCGAGGAGCGGCGTGTGGTCAAGCGACTTGCTCGACGCGCCTTCGGAATCCCTCAAGGTCTGGCCGTAAAGCCGACCGACAACACCTTGGTATACGAGCTTGCGGGGCAGATCGTCGGGGTAGTGATCCTCGACAGCTTCGGCTACAAACGAAAGAAACTCGGGGGTGTCGTAAAGTGGCTCTTTACCGACCCGGCGGCGCGTGGCCGTGGGGCGGCTGCGGCTCTTGTGGAACGCTCCGTTGCCCGGCTAAAGGAGCTCGGCTGCCACGAGCTGTTTACCACGGTCGAGGGCTTCAATACCGCCTCGAGCAATCGCTTCGCCGACCTTGGCTTTGTCCCGGTGAGCGCTATGCAACAGCTCCGGCGGTATGGGCTGAGTATCATCAAGATCGGCGTGAATACCTTTCATACCATCGACCTTGGGCACTTCCTCTGGGTCCGACCCGCATCCGAGCCGTCGTCCACCCCGGCGGATCAGGCCGTCGTCTCCGGTGGCGGCGCCCCGGCTTGGTGGGCGAACGTGTGTGTTATGGCGGCTCTCGTCGCGTTGCAACGACTGCGCATCGGTGCGGCGGGCCGGCTCCATCCCCACCTGATCTGGCAGATCCCGGCCGCGGTTGCGCTGGTTTTCGGCGTGCGTACCATGGCGATGAAGCTCGCCGGACGAGCCCTCGGGATTAAACTGCGGTACCGAATCTGGGAGACGGGGCTCACACTCTCGGCGTTAGTCACGGTGCTCTTCGGTGGCGTGTTGCCTTCTCCGGGCTCTTGTTATCCCAGGACGGTGCGCTGGAGCTACCAGACAGAGCTCCGGCGCCTCGGGATCGTGGCGTTCTCCGGGGCGCTTGGGATTCTCGCCCTCGGCTGGCTGCTTTTTGCCTCCGAGGCCGCCGGGTTTCCGGGCATCCCGGCGTCGGTCTCCGTAGTACTTACCTATGCCGCGTTCGTGGTGGAGCCTCTGCTCGTGTTCGAGGTGCTTCTGCCCTTCTTTCCCTTCGCCTCGTACAACGGCCGGAGGGTCTGGGATTACCGTCCTGTGCTCTGGGCCTTCCTGGCAGCCGGCGTCGTCGGGCTTTTCTGGATTAGCATCTTCGGGGCCTAGGCAAGCCAAGATCGACCGCCGCCTCGACGGCGTGCCGGTGTTAGCCCTGACCGAGCACCTCCACCGCCGGTCCCTGGCTCCCAAGGAGTGCCCGGCCGAGGGCCTGGTCGAAGGTCGCCAGGGTAAGGTCCGCGGTTACGGCGAAGGCCGCAAGGTAGCGATCGTTCCATACTTTCGGCGAGTAGCTGTCCACCATGGTGAAGCGCCGCCACATGTGCTCGAATCCGAGGGGTTCCAGGGCGAAGGAGAGGCGCTCGTCTTCCATCAGGGCGTCGTAACACGCCCAGGCGTCGGAATGGGACAAGGCCTCCTCCCCAAAAAGAGCCGGATTGGTCGCCAACCTCAGGAAGGCCGATTGGGTCATCCGGCAGACCACGCATCCCTCCACGTCCGCGAACCAGGCTGCGGCGACCGGGTGATGCACGTGGGCCTCGAAGGCCAGCGCTAGAAGGACATTTACATCAGGAAGATGCACTCAAATCCTCCGCCTCCAGAATCGTCGCAATCCGGTCGGCAGTTGCGGTGACGGAGCCCGGCCGCTTCGAGGGAACGATCGGCAGCGTGATGCGCCGTGGACGCAGCTTGATGTCTCCGGCCTCGAGGGCGTGCTCTACTGCGTCGGTAACAAAGTCCTTGAGGCTGATCCCCCGGAGTGAAGCGACGGCCTTGGCTTGCTTAAAGAGTTTATCCGGCAGATCGATGGTTGTTCGCATAAAAGCATATTAGCACACTTATGCGTTAACGTCCATCGAATTGTAGACGATACGACAGACGCGCTCGAGTTTGTCGTCGTTGTCGCCACCGGCGGCCAAACGCCGTAGCCGGAGAACCCTCGCGACGGGCCGCCGTCCCTTTGCGGGATTCTCTATCTGGGCTATGGTGAATCTGAGTCACGGAATAACAATCAAAAAAGGGAACAAGAAATGAAGCAGATAACGATCGGAACGTCCGGCATAGAAGCGTCGGCAGTTGGTCTCGGCGCCTGGGCGATCGGGGGCGACAGCAACTGGGGCCCGAGCGACGACAGCGAATCCGTCCGGACCATCCATCGGGCGCGGGAGCTCGGTATTACTCTGGTGGATACCGCCCCGGCGTACGGACTCGGCCATAGCGAAGAGGTAGTCGGTAAAGCCCTCGAAGGGCGTCGGGGGGACTACGTGCTGGCCACCAAGTGCGGGCTCCGGTGGGACACCGACGAGGGATACCTGCAGATGGAGCGCGACGGCATCAAGCTGATGCGCAACACCCGGCCCGAAAGCCTAAAGGTCGAGATCGACGCCAGCCTGCGCCGACTCAAAACCGACTACATCGACATCTACATCGTCCATTGGCAGGAGCATCCCGACTTTCCCTCTCCCATCGAGGATACCATGGGATTCATGATGGACCTAAAGGCCGCGGGCAAGATCCGGGCTATCGGCGCGTCCAACCTGAGCCGGGAGCAGTTCGACGCGTACGTAAAGGCCGGCGAGCTCGACATTATCCAGGAAAAGTACAGCATGCTCGACAGAGGCGCGGAAGAGAAGTTCTTCGACCTCTGCGGCAAGCACAACGTCACCTTCCAGCCCTATTCCCCTCTCGAGCGCGGCATACTCACCGGAAAGTACGACCTCGATACGCCGGTCGGCGAAGGTATGGCCAAGCAAAAGGTAAAGTGGTTCGAGAAGGAGAACCTGAAGAAGATCGTCGAGCTAACGCAGAAGTGGGAACCCCTCGCCCGGAAGTACGACTGCACGATGACCCAACTGGTAATCGCCTGGACCGCGGCGCAGGGAGCGGGACACAGCATCAACGTCCTGTGCGGCGCCCGGAAGCTTCCCCAGGTCGAAGAAAACGCCGGCGGCGGCGCGATTACCTTGGATCCGAAGGACATCGCGCAGATGCGTGCCGACGTGGAGGCTATTTCTTAGGGGGGAGGGGCAGCCGGTCGGGGGCGCTATTCCGCGGCCGGGGGTACCCGAGGCTGGGTTTCCCGGCGCCACCGGCGGCCCAGTCTCGCCAATTCGTCGGCACTCCGCGTTAATTCGACCATTGTTTCAAGGCGCTCGTAGATGGTGCGCTCCCTTGCACGGAGAACCATCGCTCGGCGGCTTCCTGCAAAGGTTGCGGCCGCCCAGCCTGCGCCGCTGCTATTCGCGTCCGTCGCTGCCATTGGAGGCGCCTCCCGCAAGAAACCTCAAGTTTTCTATATCGTCGAGGTCCCGTGGCCGTCCGACTCCGCGCTTCATCTCGATCAGGGTGTCCGGGGACGCGAATCGCACCGGCGTATCCGCCAGCTCGGTACCGGACACCGTTGCGCCGGCAAACGCGGCGTCAAAATCGAAAGGGTGAAAGGCAAATATGTCGACCGTCAGACCCGGAAGCCTATCGCTTACCATCG
>CAZLDK010000168.1:0-7492 GCA_964558285.1 uncultured Spirochaetaceae bacterium
GTACTCGATTCACCCCCCCCCAAAACATTTCCTTGACACCTCACCGAAGCCGTGGGAAGATTTCGGTCAGACCAGCTGCTTGACGGTTTACCTGCCGTAAAGCCGGCGAGTGCGAGGAGTCTTAGATGAAGTTTGCGGTCAACTTGGCAGCTCCAGAGGGCCCAGTCTCCCTTAGTGACGGGACCTTTCTCTGTGTCGAAATGGGGAAGGGGTGCGTGACTCACCTAGGGGCCGATGGGACGAAGCTTAAGGAAATTGCGAAGACCGGCAGGCCGAATGGTCTTGCGGTCGACGCAGCGGGACAGATCTGGGTCGCGGAGTCCGATCCACCTTCGCTTCTCAAGCTCCAGTTGGACGGCAGTTACGAGGTATTTCTGACAGGTTCTTCGGAAGAAGCCTTCCTCTGGCCCAACGACCTCTGCTTTGGTCCCGACGGGAAGCTCTATCTTACCGACTCCGGGATTCTCGCGAACGACTACATCGTCGATGGAGCGATCCGGAAAGACTACAAGGACTATCCCTACGCCGGGCGGGTCTACCAGATCGACACCACAACGGGCGCGGTAAAGAGAATAGACAACGGTATCCGGTTTACCAACGGAATAGCGATCGGCAAGGACGACAACCTCTACGTTGCGGAGACAATGACCGGAAACATCTATGTCTACGAGCTCGACGGAGCGGGGGGCGTCGGGGCCCGGCAGCTCTTCGGCAACGTGATGCGTCCCGATTTTACCGACTACGGCGGCCCGGACGGTATGGCCTTTGGCGCCGACGGGCACCTCTACTGCTCGGTCTACGGCCAGAAGGACGTTACCGTCCTGGACCCAAAGGGCCAGGTCGCCCGGAGGATCGGAACCGAGAGCCGGAACCCCACGAACGTCGTCTTTCCCGTTGATGGCTCTTCGGTGCTATACGTCACCGAGATGGAGGTCGGATCCATCGAGAAGCACGATGTAACTACCTCAGGCTTGGCGCTGTATACCCCCTAGGGCGAACAAAAAAATTGACAGCCGGCGGAAGTGGGTTTAGAATCAACCTATCAGACCAGCAGATAGGCAGGTTGCCTGGGGCAATTAGAGCTCACGGTGCCTGTCTCGGGACAGCCCGACCGCAGCACCTCCGGGAGCCGCCGGCGCTTCGTCTTTGGGCGGAGCGTATCCGGGCACCGACAGGACTGGTGCGATCGGAGGAGTAGTTGGTGACCGGTGTGTCACACCGGATAACATTGCAAGGAGGTGCCAGATGGCAACCAAAGCACAAGGTCGGATTATTCTTCTCTTTTCCCTCGTCGGTATCCTACTATTCGGTGGGATGGCGTTCGCCGGCGGACAGGGCGAAGCAGACGGCGATTTTAAGGTCGGCTACATAAACGCCGAGCTCGAAAACCCAGCATGGAACGCGGTTGCGACCGGTTTTGTAGACCGTGCTCGAGAGCTTGGTCTCGAAGCGAATGCGGTAAGCTCGAGCTCTTCGGCTTCTACTCAGATGCGTAACGCCCAGGATATGGTTGCCGCCGAGTATGACGCCGTCGCCATTTCGGGTACCGACAGCTCCAGCGTTAACGCCGCGATTCGCGAGTTTAACGAAGCGGGTATTCCCGTCTGGACATTGCACATTGCCCCCGACGATCCGAATGTAGACGTGGACGCCCACGTCGACGCCCAGAACAAGCAGGGCAACTACGACGCCGGTGAGTACCTCGCTGGTCGCTACCAGCAGGCCGGCATGTCCGGGACCGCTGCGACCATCACCATCAGCCTTGCTCGGAGCAACGGCCGTGCCCGGCACGAAGGTTTCGCCGAAGCGATGGATGAAGCAGGAATCGAGATTGTCGACATCAAGGAATCGATTAACTACACCAGGGACGAGGCGTATCAGTTTGCTCAAGACCTCATAACCGCCTATCCGGATCTGAACATCATCTGGGCGAACTACGACGAAGCGGTTCTCGGCGCAATGCGGGCCGTCCTCGACGCCGGAAAGAAGGACCAGATCCTCGTCGGTGGGTTCGACGGTTCCCCCGAAAGCCTCAAGGCAGTCATGGACGGTGACATTGATGTCATCGCGATCCAGCCGCTCTACGACCACGGTGGAATCGTGGCCGAACAGATGGACCAGTTCCTCCGGGACGGCGTCGCGCCGGTATCGGTCTCGACCGACTGTCCCCTGGTAACCACCGAGAATGCAGCCGCAGAGGCGGCCGACTATCTGGTTTCTCTCTCTGGTCCCACGGCGAAGTTCCCGGAATAAGAACAGTAGGTATGCCGCTCCCGTCACTCTCCTCGGGGGCGGTTGGCTTCCAGGGAAAGGAAAACCTTTCCCTGGATCGTTCCGCTTAGGATATCATTGACGAATGGAATACATACTCGAAGGCAGCGCGATCAGCAAAACGTTCGGTGGCATTCAGGCCCTGGACAACGTGGATTTTGGGCTCCGGGCCGGGGAGGTCCATTGCCTGGTTGGGGAGAACGGCGCGGGAAAGTCCACCCTGGGCAAGATTATTGCCGGTATCCACACGCCTTCATCGGGAACCCTCAGGTTCGGCGAGACCGAATACGACCATTTAAACCCCATCCTGGCGAAAGAGCTCAAGATCGCCATGGTCACCCAAGAGCTCAACTTGATGCCGGACCTCAGCATCGCCGAAAACATCTTTATGTTCGAGAAGGATAGCTACAAAGGTGGCCTCTTCCTCGACCGTAGAAAGATTGTAAGGCAGGCCGAAGAGCTCTTCGAAGAGTTCGGTCTTTCGGACCTTCCTCCGGTGACGACCAAGGTAGAGCATCTAACGGTCGCCCAAGCTCAGATCGTCGAGATTATGAAAGCCACTTCGCAAGACAACCGAATCTTGATTTTTGACGAGCCTACGACGGCTCTGTCGATTCGCGAAGTGGAGGAGCTCTTTAAGCTGATCCGGCGTCTCCGGGATCAGGGTGTTTCAATCGTCCTGGTCACTCACCGTTTCAGCGAGATCTTCGAAATAGGTCAGGTCGTCACGGTGCTCTGCGATGGAAAGATCGTCGATTCCCGTGTGCCCATAGATGAGCTAGACCACTTTAAGCTAGTCAAGCTGATGGTCGGCCGCGACATCAAGGACTTTTTCGGCGAGCGGCAACATCTGGAGCTCGGTGAGACTATCTTCGAGGTCGAGGACCTCTCCGACGGTATAAAGATCCATGACGTAAGCTTTTCGGTGCGGAAGAGGGAAATTGTCGGCTTGGCCGGACTCGTGGGTGCCGGGCGCACCGAAATCGTCGAAACCATTTTTGGCATCCGTAAACCCGCTTCCGGGACGGTCAAGCTTCGTGGCGTCCCGGTGGATAACCATTCGATAAAGAACGTCATTTCCAAAGGCATCGTCCTCGTCCCAGAAGACCGCAAGCTTCAAGGATTGGCCGTAAGTCTCCCCATTCGGTCAAACCTTAACCATGTCAGCATGAACATGAAGAAGGGGTTCGTTGTCCACGAGGGGCAATTCTCCAAGAAGAACCGGGACACGATTCAGAGTCTGAGCATTCGCTTTGGAGACATGGCCGACAACGTAAACAGTCTCTCGGGAGGCAACCAGCAGAAAGTGCTTCTGGGCAAATGGCTTTCCCAAGACGCGTCGGTCTTTCTCTTCGACGAACCGACGCGGGGTATCGACGTCGGAACCAAGACCGAAATCTACGAGCTCCTCCGGGAACTGGCCAGACGCGGAAACGCGGTAATAATGGTCTCCAGCGAGATGCAGGAGTTGATCGCCATATGCGATCGCATACTGGTTGTTAACAACGGACGTATCGTTACGGAGATGGCAGCCGAGGGCGCAACCGAGCAGCAGATCCTCGAGCAAGCCATCGCCGGCAATTAATAGAACTGAACGGTGGAGGATACCCATTTGTCGTCTACAAAGAGAATAATGTCGCAGGTTACTCGGAGCACCGAGTTCTACGTAAGCATCGCTCTTATCTTGCTTTTTATCGCCTTTTCGGTGATTTCGCCGTATTTCTTCCGGTCCCGAAACCTTGCCAACGTTCTCTATCAGGTAAGCGCCATCGGAATTCTAGCCGCCGGGCAGTGTATGGTAATCCTTACGGGAGGCTTCGACCTCTCGATCGGTGGGATCTTTACCCTCTCCGGGTGGCTCATGGCCTACATGATCCAGAATGTCGGATTCGCGCAAGGGCTGATGGTCGGCGTCGGCGTCGGACTCCTCGCCGGAGCCATTAACGGCATTCTCGTTGCCTACGCCCGGCTGGCGCCCTTTATCGTTACCCTCGGGACCATGTCGATCTACAACGGGATCGTCTACATAATCTCGGATTCTCGGGCCGTATCGAATCTACCGGAAATTATGTCTCGGATAGACGACTTCAAGCTGTTCGGCTTTATTCCGAGCTACGTCGCTCTCTTCTTCGTGGTCTTCATCCTCGGACAGCTTTACCTCTCCTTCGCGAAACCGGGGCGGATGATCTATGCGATCGGAAGTAACGAAACCGCCGCGATGTACTCCGGTATACCCTCCCGGATCTACAAACTTATTCCTTACGTCATTACGGGTTTTCTGGCGGCCCTTGCAGCCTTCGTGCAGTCCGCACACCTTCTTGCCATCGACGCGAACGCCGGAACCAACCTAAACCTGGAAACGATCACCGCGGTTGTTATCGGCGGTGCCGTCCTCGGTGGTGGTAAGGGGTCTTTGGTCGGCACGTTCTTCGGTATCTTGTTGATCGGCGTCCTGGGGAATGGGTTAAACTTGATGGGGGTTTCGTCGTACTGGCAGCGCGTGGTCGTCGGCGTCATTCTTATCGCCGCGGTCACCTCTCAACGGATGTCGTCCGGGCGTGCCACGGAAAATGTTGTCTAGTTCAAACGACTCTATTTAGGAGGGAGCGAATACCATGACTAAACGAGAGCTCGATCTTAGCGGAAAAACGGCAATCGTTACCGGCGCCGCCCAGGGTATCGGCAAGGCGATAACGATGCGGTTGGCGGCGAACGGATGCAAGGTTCTCGGCGCCGACATAAACCCCGAGGCCCTAAAGGCTCTCGAGGCCGAATCCGCGGCAGAAACCGGCAACGGCACGGTGGCCACCTCGGTTACCGACGTCTCCAAAGTGGGTGATATCGAGAAGGCGGTAGCCGCATGCGCCGACGCCTTCGGTAGCGTGGATATCGTGGTGAACAACGCCGGTATTCTCCACTCCACGCCGGTGGAGGAGATTACGGAAGCCGAGTGGGACCGGATGATGGCCATCAACCTAAAGGGCGTCTTTTTTCTTTCGCAAAAGGCACTGCCCTATATGAAGAAAAAGAAGTGGGGCCGGATTATCAACATGTCTTCCCTCGCCGGGCGAATGGGCGGCTACGCGAACGGCCTGGCGTACTCCGCCTCCAAGGCGGCGATTATAGGGTTGTCCCAAGGGATGGCGCGGCGAATCGCGGAGCACAACATTACCGTGAACGCCGTTGCTCCGGGGACCACCGAGAGCGACATAATCAAACAGTTCAGCGAGGAACAGAAGGACAAACTCCGAGGTATGATTCCCCTCGGGCGTCTCGGCGCCGTCGAGGATATAGCCGACCTTGTTCTCTTTCTGTCCTCGGATCTTTCAGGTTTTATTACAGGTGCCGTCATCGACATAAACGGCGGCATGTACATGGGGTAATCAATGGAACAACAGTACGAATACCAGGCAAAGGTAACGTGGACCGGCGAGAAGAAAGGGCAGGCCACGGTCGAGGGGCTTCCGGCCTTGGAAGTGGCGATACCGCCGGAGTTCGGCGGCCACGAGGGAATCTGGTCCCCTGAGTCGATGCTGGTCTCGAGCGTCGCCTCCTGCATCATGACCACCTTTATCGCCATCGCCGAGGCGTCCAAGTTTAGCTTTTCCGCCTACGAGAGCACGGCGAAGGGGCTTCTCGAACGCACGGATTCCGGCTACCGCTTTACCAGCATCGAGGTGGCGGTAGAGCTAACGGTCGGAAGCGGCGACGAAACCAAAGCCGAGCGCCTTTTGGAGAAGGCGGAGCAGAACTGCTTTATCTCCAAGTCGGTTAACGCCGAGGTAACCCTCAAGCCGACGGTCGTCGCCGGGTAGGAAGTCGACGGCCGACGGAGGCGGTTCGGCTAGTCGCCGTCGGCCTGTTGGTCGTAGTAGTTGCCGAGGGCGCTTTCGATGTCTTGAAGGTGGTTTCGCATGGCCAGAACCGCCGCGTCCGGATTCCTTTCCGCTATGGCGGCGTAGATGGCCCGGTGGTGCATGAGTGAGCTGCCGAGGAGCCCTTCGATCTCGTCGAAACTTTCTCGCATAAACTCCTCCATCAGCAGCTTGAGGTTGATGAGCATTTGAAGGACGTAGCGGTTGCGGCCGGCCTTTGCGATAAGATAGTGAAAGGTCAGGTCCTCTTTCAGGTATTCCCTTCGCGCGCCGGCGGTGAAGAACCCTTCCATCTTCTCAAGCGACGCTCCGATCTCCCCAAGATCAGCCGGCTCCAGTCGCCCCACGGCGAGGCGAGTTGCCATAGGCTCTATCTCTTTCCGTGCCTCGATAAGCTCCAGCGTCGCCGGCCGGTCGCTCAACACCGGAGCAAAGGGGAGACCAAACCAGAGATCGGTGTTCGCGACTTTGAGAATGGTGCCGGCTCGCGGTTTTTGTTCCACCACGCCGGCGTTGGTAAGCTGATTGAGAGCCTCCCGGAGAGAGGGACGGCTAACACCAAGCTCCTCGGCAAACCTATTCTGGTTCGGCAACCTGTCGCCCTCTTTGAGCTCTCCCGATTCTATCATTCGGCGAATCTCGTCGATGACGATCGCAGAAAGCTTCTTTCTCTTACCCGCCACAGATGCCATTCCCAGTCTCCTCGGCCGTTACGTCGGTATCAGTAGTATACCCGGTCCCTAGACGAATCAAAGACGTTCCACAAATCATTTGACAAAACAATGAAACAATGATCAAATGATATGACAAATAAACGCGAGAAGGAAGAGTTATGGGCTCCGGATATTTTGCCGAGTTGTCGCAGCGAACGAACACCAGACTGTGGATCAATAACCCCTCCGAGGCAGACGCCAAGCGCGCCCTAGAGAGTGGAGCCGTAAGCTGCACGACTAATCCGGCGTATTGCTCAAAGCTGGTCTCGAGCGACAGCGAGTATTTCGTGTCGCTGGTAGACCAGGTAATCGCCGACTATACCGATCCGGAGGCGGCTGCAACCGTCGTCTATCAAGAAGCTTCAAGGCGGTTGATGCAGCTGTTTCTGGGCGAGTACGAGGCTAGCAACGGAAGGAATGGGTTCGTTACTATCCAGGACGACCCCCGGACCGACGTCAGCACCGAAGCCATTATCGCGGGAATCGAAGAGAACCGTAAACTCGGACCGAACTACATGGCGAAGATTCCGGTAATCGAGACTGGAATCCGGGCCATCGAATACTGCGTAGAGGAAAACGTCCCAATCTGCGCCACCGAGATCTTTGCGATCTCTCAGGCGATTCACGTCTGTG
>CAZLDK010000169.1:0-7480 GCA_964558285.1 uncultured Spirochaetaceae bacterium
CGGGGATGCGGCCGTGGCGGAACTGGTAGCGCATGTCGTGTTTCAACGCCCCTAGCATTCTCACGACAGCCTCCGACCGGTTACCCGAATAAAGATGTCTTCGAGGGTCGCCTCCTGGGTGTGAATCGTCTCGAGTCCGTCCTTCTGTAGGAGCGACAAGAACTCCCCATTGGTTCCGAGATCCGCAAGCAAAAACTCTCTCGACTCCAGGCGACCGTCGGTTCTGTACTCTACCGTAACCGCCTTCTTTCCGTGGCGTACTTTGAGCTCCCGGGGAGAATCGACGAGATCGATGCTCCCATCGACGATAAAGGCGACTCTGTCGCAGAGCGCCTCGGCGACGTGCATGTTGTGGGTGGTCAGAAAGATGGTCGTCCCCTGCTGTTGCTTCCCCCGGATTATCTCGATGACCTTCTGGGCGTTCCCGGGGTCGAGCCCCGAGGTCGGCTCGTCGAGAAAGACCAGGCCCGGGCTGTTCAGGAAGGCTCGGCAGAGGTTCAGCCTGGTCTTCATGCCTTTGGAAAAGGCAGAAACCCTCGTGTTGCCGTCTGAACCCAAGCCGAAGGTGTCGAGGAGCTCCTGAGGCCGGGTCTCCTTACGCCGAAACAGAGACTGGAAGTACGTAAGGTTCTCCAGGGCCGTAAAGCGCCCGTAGAAGTTCGGATACTCGAAGGCAACCCCGATCTCTTCGTAGTAGTCCGACCCGACCTCCCGGAGCTCCCGACCGGCGACCTGAACCGACCCGTGGTAGCGCTTCAACAGTCCGATCAGAATGTTCTGCGTGGTGCTCTTTCCCGCGCCGCTGGGTCCGAGAAAACCGAACACCTCCCCGGCGGCAACGGAGAAGCTTATCTGTTTGAGGGCGTCGTTTTGGCTTCCCGGGTAGGAGAATCGCAGCCGGTCAACGGTAATCATCTACTATTCCTTTAGAAGTCCCTGGGCTATCAATCGAATCAGAAGGTCTGTAACCTCGGAAAAGTTTCCCGGCCCGATGTCCTCCTTGTGAAGAAGAAGAAGGTACACGGCACGAATAACTCCGACGATCGCCGGAATCGGCTCGTCGACGAGGTATCCGCTCTCCTGCCAGCGCTGCAACGTTGGCCGTAACGTCTCAATATCTTCGGAGGTGTGCTCTTCGCGGTAGTGTGAGGGGAGGGATTCCATGAGCTTCTGGTACTCCTCCCCTTTCAGAAACCGCATTAGAACCGGTTCGTTTTCGACGGCGCTAAGTGAGCTTTTCAAGAACTCGGCGAAGGCTCCGGAGGTCGGCGGAGAGAGTGAGGCAAGATGTTCCTGCGCAAGGGCTTTGAGTCGCCGCTCTTGCCTCAAGAATATCTCGTAGTAGAGGACCTCCTTCGATTCGAAAAAACTGTAGAAGCTTCCCTTCGCAATGTCCGCTGCAGCGGCAATCTCCTCCACGGTAACGCGTCTGAGACCGTGGGAACCGAAGAGCCGCTCCCCTTCTGTGATGAGAGCTTCGCGGATTCGGGACTTCTCTGGCTCGGTGAACGCTCTCGGCATGACTTTCTGACTGAAATATACATTCAGTCATTGCTGGGGTCAAGCACTCCCTGTCCGAGTCGGCAATGCCCACCTCAAGCGTACACGTCGAGGAGGACACCTTGATACGACGGCACCGGGGGCCGTTGCCCCGATCGGGGGGGGGCCGGGACGGAGTCGGCCTCCGGCGCCTGCCGGGGCTATTCCGGCGGAAGCACCACAACCTTCTCGAGGTTTCCTATCAGTCGAGAGCCGAACCGTGCGGCCGGGGCACCGTCGACGACGTCGTGGTCCAAGAGCACCGTTAGGTTGAGGATTTCCCGGGGTACGACACTGTCGCCGACGACCCAGGGTTTTCGCACGACGGAGCCGAGACCGATCGCCAGGTTGTGCATCGTCCGGGGGATTATCCAGCCGGGAAAGCGAATATCCGAAGCAATCGAGGTGACGATAACGGTGCCCATCGCCTCTTTACGAGCTTTCGGGCTCCGCAGAAGGCCGTTCATAATCGCCAATCGCAGGAGTTGCGGCAGGTAATAGAAGAGCCGCATGAGGAGCCCGGATCGTTTGCGCCCGAGCTCGTAGTCTCCGGTGCCGTCGATCGCTTGGGTCGCGGCGCGCTGTATTTCCGCCTCGATCTCCTCGACGGACTTGAGGTTGCAACCGCGCAAGACAACGGGAAGGGGCACCGAAACCCCCTCGACGCCTCGCTCGACGATGACCGCCACGTCGACATCCTCGAAGACAGCCCGGCGTCGCCGCCCCAGACGAACGCCGTGGACCTGGGGCATCTCCTCGACGGTATCCGCGACCGTCTTGACCACCCACGCCGTAAGAGACCCCCCGGCCCCCGCCCTCCGGAGGGCCCGGAGGCGACGCCGGGCCGCCGTCACGTCCGCCTCGAGCAACCCCACGATCTGGTGCTTTCTCCCCCCGATAACACCGACGTCGAAGGTCCCGACTCGGGAGAGGGGGAATGTTTCCACCCGCATAGCCTGGTTCATGCCGCATTATACCGTTAGTGGGTGCAGGAGTCCCGAACGCATTCTGAGGCGCCGGAGGTAGGCGAACAGGGGGCGGGGGCGGTACGCCTCGGAGCCGTGAATTCCGACTAATTGACTTGAGTACAGCGGCGGATTATTCTTGAGCAATGAGTGAGGAATCGGTCGGAGTAGTAGGCGTTGGGCGGCTGGGTTCTGATGTTGCGTTTACCCTGGCGGAGCGCGATCTCTGCGACATCGTTTTGTACGACAAGGAGCCCGATCGTGCGGCGTATCTGGCGTCCGATCTGAGCGACACCTCCTTTGGACACGTTTATAACCGCCGGGTCTCCTGGACCGACACCCTCGGGGAGTTGAGCCGCTGCAGCGTGATACTGATCGCCGCAGGCGCCCGGGCGGAAGAGCACCCCTCTCCAGAGGCTCTCTTTCGGCAGAACCGTGCCATTGTCGAGGAGATAGCGGCTACCTTCGTCGGCTCGTCGAACCTCTTCGTCGTCGCGTCCGAGCCTGTCGATTTACTGACCGCCGAGCTCAACCGCCTCTTGAAGCTACCACCCTCCCGGGTAATGGGAATCGGCGGCGTGGTGGATTCTTATCGGGTGCGCTACGGTCTCGCCGAGGCCCTCTCCATCAGCCCCGATTTCGTAGTGAGTCAGGTTATCGGACCTCACGGTAGCGACGCTTCCGTCCTTTGGGAGTTTTCCAGCGTCAATGGCGTACCGCTCCGAGAGCTCGCCGATCAAGGGGTCCTCGACCGCGCCGTTTCCGACTTCGGGCCTGACACGCAGGCTAATGCGCGACAGATGAGCAACACCGCGAGCCGCTATACACCGGCGATGGCGTGTCTGGAGCTTCTGCGGTCCCTTGTTCTCGACGATCGCAGAGTCCTGTCGGTTACGATCCCATGGGCCGACATCCTGGGAATCTCCGGGATCGCAATGAGCGTTCCCTGCGTGGTAGGTCGATTCGGCGCCGAACGGCCGATCCTCCCCACCGTCGATACCCCGACACGGAAAAAACTGGAGGCAAGCGCTGCGGCTTTGGCCACCGTCCTGCGAGGAGAGGCGTCATGAAGAAGGTTACGGTTTTTGGTGTCGGAAGCATCGGTAATAGGGTGGCGTTCTTTCTTGCCCGGAGCCGTGATGTATCCCGGATACGACTCGTGGACCTTGACCCCGAACGCTCCCAGGCGGCCTTGCTGGACTTCCTCCAGTCTAACGTTGCCCTTCGGTCGAAGATTGCCTTTTCGGACTACGAGGAGCCCAAAGAGATCTCCCAGAGCGACGTCGTCATCGTCGCAGTCGGAGTAGAACAGCCCCCGGAAGGCGGTATTTCGATGCCGTCGAAGAGCGATCTCGAAAAGATGGAACGGATTGCGGGACAGATAGGACACTTCGCACCACAGGCGACCATAGCGGTGCTTTCCCAGCCCGCGGAGCTCTTCTGCGAGGCAATCGCGAAAAGCGGGGGGTTCGACTCGTCGAAGGTGATAGGGTTCCCGCTTCTGATCTATCGGGAGTGGTACCGCGACTACCTCGCTCGCCTCATCGGTCTGAGCAGCGAGGACATCAGGATTACGACGGTGCGGACCCTTAAGGGTGAAGAGCTTGTTCCGGACCAGTGCTCGGTGGGTGGAGTCCCCTTGAAGGAGTTCGTCGACGATCCGTCGCAGTTGGGCGTTCTACCGGATCCGGAAGTCATTCAGAAACGGCTTAAGCTCCACCACTACGCTCCGGCGGCAGTTATGTCCGACGTCACCGGAGAGCTCGTTGCCAAGCGCCGCCAGGTGATAACGGCAATCGCCAAACACGGCGACGAGGCCGCCTTCTTCGAGTCGAAGAGCATCGTCGGCCCTAACGGAGTAGAGAGAGAGGTTCCTCTCGCCCTGACGCCGGAGCAATCCCGTCGGCATGAAGAGTACAGGAACAGAGTGATCCAGCTGACCCAGGAGCTGGGTTAGAGACTCATGACCTTCGCAACCGTATTACTCGGGTCCTAGGGGCCTCGGAGCCCCAGGTTCTGGCCCCGGGGGTCGGCGCCAAGGCTTATCTCGCCGCTCTCCTGATCGATCACAGTAAGGTTACCATTTCCTATAATCGCCGTTCCACCTATGCGGTGTCCCTTCTCGATCAAGGCCTCCCGGACACCCTCGGAAAAGCCGTCCTCTAGATAGAGGAGGTTTGTCGCCTGGTAGGGGTACGTTGAGGAAGGAAAGGAGTGGGTGATGTAGCGCGGATGCGCGACGGCCTCCTGTGCCTCGAGCCCGAATTCGACGACGTTGAGAAACTGCTGGATCTGGCCCTGGGGCTGGGTGTCGAAACCGGTGTTCCCACCCAAGAGAAGAGGCCGGTTACCGCGTAGCGCCATGTAAGGGTTGACCGTGTGGCGAACCTTCTTGCCCGGGGCGATAACGTTGGGGTTTCCCTCGGTCGTCTCCATATTGGTCATCCGCTGGTTGAGGTTGATACCGGTTCCCCCGGCTATCAGAAACTGCGACCCGATCGAGGTCGTCACCGACGCGGCGTTGCCCCGGCGGTCGACAACCGAGAAGGTCGTCGTGTCGTTGGGGCGCTCAAGGCCGCCGGGTTCCGGCCAGCTCAGGGCGGCGTCGGGGCGGATGCGAGCCCGCTGCCGGTCGGCGTGGTCGGTGGAGAGGAGCCGTCGCACGGGGACGTCGACGAAGTCAGGATCCCCGACGTAGTGCCAGGTGTCGACCTTAGCCAACTTGGTCGCCTCGACGATGGTGTGGATGGCCTCGGGGTCCCTGGGAGTCCAACCGGCAAAGTCGAATCCTTCGAGTATTCTGAGTGCCATCAACATAGCGATGCCCTGGCTGTTCGGGGGCGGGGAATAAACGGTCAGCTCCCGATAGTCGATCGATATCGGGTCTACGATCTCGGCCCGGAAGCCGGCAAAATCGTCCAGGGTAAGAAACCCTCCGTGTCGCTCGGAGTAGTCGACGATAGCCTCGGCTATCGGGCCCCGGTAGTACACATCCCGGGCTGCCCCGAGTGCCGCCGATCGCCCCTCCCCCCGGGCGTCGCGGTAGGCGGAGACGATGCGCTCCAAGGTGTTCGCGAGATCCTCGTGGTAGAGTAACTCCCCCACTTCCGGTCGACGTCCCTCCGGCAGGAAGACCTTCGCCGTCTCCGGAAAACGCCGGATATGGCTCTCCTCTTGGCGGATAAAACTCGCAAGCGACGGTGTAACCGCGACCCCAGTACGTGCCAGCGATATCGCCGGTTGCATCAGCTCGTCGAGCTCCATCTCGCCGTAGCGGTCGAGCATCACCATCCAGGCATCCCAGGCGCCGGGGACGATAACACGGTGCATTCCGAGGTGGGTGTTCCGCCGGGGGTCACGAAAGAAATCCACGTCGACGAGGGATCCGGCGGGCCCAACACCGTCGATGGCGCTGACCTTCCCGAGATCCGCGTCGTAGTAGAGCGCCCAGGTGCCTCCCCCAAGGGCGTGGGAGAAGTGGGGCTCGGCGACACTAATCGACATACCAACCGCGAAGGCCGCATCCGCAGCGGTTCCCCCGGCTTCGAGCACTCGGTACCCGATCGCCGTCGCGGTGGGGTCCCGAGCTACGACGGTGAAGGGAGAGGCCGGCTGGGACCCTCCGACAGACCCCGACGGCTCTTGAGCTCTCTCCGGCTGCCCGTTGAAGCTCCCTCCGGCCCCTTCCGACTCCCGGGGACCACAACCGGCGGTCATCAAGGCCGTGGCCACAGCGGTTAGTAGTATTGCCGGACGGGTACCCGGTGACTTCTTCATGCGTCGAGTACTGTTCGTCAAAGCCGGTTACCGTAGACGGGCCCACCCGGCGGGGCGTAGGCCCGGTCGGCTATCGATTTCATAGGCGCATTATAACACGCACCGGGTGACACAAACCGTCGGCTACATCATCCGCATGGTGCCATCGGGAAAGAAACACAATTGTGGGAGCACTACCTAATTCTAATCTTGAACATCAGCAATATTTCGCAATAATGGTGAGGCAACTACAGACCATAGAGGTAGCCATATGAAGATAATGTATGGGATGCTGATGGCGCTTACGCCTGCGGCTCTATTCTCGATCTACGCCTTCGGCGTCCACGCGTTGGTGCGCATTCTAGCCGGGGTTGCCACGGCGGTGGCTGTAGAGGCGATCTATCAGAAGCTAACGGGCCAGAAGATAACGGTGAAGGACGGCAGCGCAGCCATCACCGGACTCCTGCTGTCGATGGCGGTGTCGGTTTCCACCCCGGTCTATGCCCTATCGATATCTGTTGCCTTCGGCATTGTCGCAGGGAAACAGCTTCTCGGCGGACTCGGGAAGAACCTTTTCAACCCGGCGATGTTCGGACGTCTTTTCTACCTATTCGTGTTCCCCGATTCTATTCTGCCCTGGCGCCGGCCTGTCGATATGGTTACAGCGGTAACACCCCTGGAAATGCTGCGGGAAACCGGCCAGACGGCGGGTGTCCCGGTTCTCGACATGTTCCTGGGGTTCATACCGGGAGCAATCGGCGAGATATCTACTCTGATGCTGCTGATCGGATTCTCGTATCTTGTCTATAGGAGGTTCGTGCGCTGGAGAATACCCGCAAGCGCCTTCTCCGTGGTTCTGGTGGCGGCCCTCGTGGCGGGACAGAACCCGCTCTTTCACTTCTTTGCCGGTAGCCTGATGCTGGGTGCCTGCTTCATGGCGACGGACCCCATGACCTCCCCGCGTTTTCCGAAGGGACAAATTCTCTTTGGAGCCGGCGTCGGTCTTATCATCATGAGCATGCGCTGGTGGGGCTGGCAGACCCCAGGGGTCTACGAGTTTACCGAAGGCACCACCTTCGCCGTTTTGACCATGAACCTCTTCGTCCCCTATCTCAACAAGAAGTTCAAACCCGTCAAGAAATCATAATTCCGGCCAAGCCGATATGTGGAGGCGTACCAATGTTCGATAGTTCGATTGTTCGGTTTCTATCCCTAGTAGT
>CAZLDK010000170.1:0-7437 GCA_964558285.1 uncultured Spirochaetaceae bacterium
TCCCTCCGACGGTGCTTCTCCCGGGGTCGGCGATTGACAGCTCTCTTTTTTCCTTTCTACCGAGTTGTCTCGAAGCCTGCTCAAGCGGTTGTCCGTTCGGAACAGGGGGTGGGCCGTGAATAGGCGGCACCGGCGCATGTCGCTGTGGATAGGGGCTGCGGTCCTGTTCCTTGGCACTCTTGCTCCTTCCGTCGAAGGGCAGCTCCATCTGCCGTCGGTAGAAACGCCGGACGACTACGTGGCCGACGCCCGGGAGGCGATCGACAAGGAGAACTATCAATACGCGGTACAGCGGCTCACCGAAGGGGTTCGCCGGTTTCCCGACGCCGTCGACATACGGGTGGAGCTTGCGGAGCTCTACTACGACAAGGAGCTCTACGACCTTGCACTGGAGCACTACAAGGCGGCGGAGGCGCTTTCACCGAACAGCTACTCGATTCTCTACGACACCGCCTTTACCCTCGGACGTCTCAACCGGGAACGGGAGGCCATCACCTACCTAAAGCGGATCGAGGAGATCTATCCGGGCTCCCCGGAGCTTGCAAGCGATCTCGGGTGGCTCTACTTCAAGACGCGGCAGCTCGACGCAGGGGAGAACGTACTCCTAGACGCCCTGGAGACCTACGGGGAGGACCGGAGCGTCTCGATGACCCTCGGGACCATCTACGCCGGCATGTACCGCTACGGCGAGTCGAAGCGCTACTATCAAGAGGCGATCGACGCAGCGCTGAAGAACGGCTTGAGCTACTTCGTTTCCGTTGCGTACTACAACCTCTCGCTGCTGGAAAAGAACTTTCATCGCTTCGACTACGCTCTTGAGAGCACTAACCGATCCCTCCTCCACGCCCGGAGGGCCACCGGGTTTCTTGCCCGGGGTGAGCTCTACGAGATGCAGATGGACCTCGCCTCGGCGCATCGCGAGTACGAGCGAGCCTTTGGCTTGGACGAAGAGACCCCCCTTCCGGCCATCAATTTGGCGGCCCTCTACCAGCGAAGCGGCCACCTCGATAGGGCGCTCTCCCACGCCCGAGAAGTATACGAGGACGAGGATCTCTCGTGGATGTTCAATTTCGGTATCGACGAGGTGCGCCACTCGAAGGACCTCAACGAGATTCTGGCCGATACCTATCTCGGATTGGCTCGGGAAACCTGGCGGACGCCGGCGTCGGGGATTCTTCCCCGGCTCCGTCGCCTGGGCAGCTACCTTCGGCACCGCGCCCTCGCCTGGTACCATCGTCATCGTTACGTCCAACTCGCCGACAGGACCGCCGAGACCTACCTGGAGCGCTCGAACTACCTCGACGCGTATTGGACCTACTATCTCGCGGCGGAGGGGAGCCCCCGGGTCGCGGCGAAGTATCTTTCTCTGGCAAGGGAGCTGGAGCTCGAGGTAATACCCGAGGCTGCGGACTCCTACGACCTCGAAGCGGCGCTCCTTGCCCGGGACCCCGGGCAGATTCGGCGGGTTCTCGAGGGGTTGGATCCGGCCTGGGAGAGCGCGCAGAGAGAGGCCGCCCTCCGGGGACTTCTCGAAGAGACAAAGCCCGGTAGTCGGGAATACGATCAAGCAGCCCAAGAGCTCTACGAGATCAATCCCGGCGCCTTTCGGCAGCACGGATTATCTGTTCCGGCCCGCATCTCCACCAACGGTTTGTCCTCCGGGGAACGGCGGGTGCTCCTCCGTCATCTCCGCCGGGCGGGGTTCAACCCGAGTAGCGAGCTTTCGGCGGTGACGATTGATGTTTCCCGGCAGGGAGAAGCGATTCGGGTCAGGGCCTCCGGCGAGCTTCGGGGTGCCGAAACCATCGACGGGGTCGGCGCCACCGATCCGGCGGACCTCGCCGCTGAGGTGGCGGACCGGATGCTTCGCTATCCGTTGACGTTCTCCGACATCCCGGTGCCGGAGGCAGACAGGTCCGAGACGAGAGAATCCGAAGCCGCTACCACCGGATAAGGTTCCCGCCGTAGGCGAGCCCGGACCCGAAACCTACGGTCAAAAGAAGATCCCCCGGCGACACTCTTCCGCCGGCGGCGAGCTCTTCCATTGCAATCGGAATCGAGGCCGCGGAGGTGTTTGCGTAGCGCTCGAGGTTGGTAAAGAACTTTCCTTCGGGAAAACCGGCTCGCTTGCAGGCGGCCTGGATAATCCGAAGGTTTGCCTGGTGGGGGACGACGTAGGCAACGTCGTCCATGGTCAACCTGTGCCGGGACAGGAGAGCATCGATGGTCTCGATGATCGCAGATACCGCAAAGTTGTACACCGCCCTGCCGTCCATCGACAGAAACCGGTCGCTCTCGTTCTCCGGGGCAACGGGGTTCCGGCTGCCTCCCGCTTTGCGCCACAGGGTGTGGTACCCGGATCCCTTGGACCGGAGATAGCCGTCGAGGATACCCCGGCCGTCGGCGACCTCGTCTTCGGCGGCGCTTACTATCACCGACCCGGCGCCGTCCCCAAAGAGGACGCAGGTAGAACGGTCCTCCCAGTTAAGGATCCGGGAGTACACCTCGCTGCCGATAACCAGAACATTTCTCGCGGTACCGGAGACAACGTAGGCCCGGGCCGTGTCGAGTGCGTAGACGAAACCGCTGCAGGCGGCTACCAAGTCCATCGCCCCGGCCTCGAGGATGCCGAGCTTGTCCTGGACGATCGACGCCGTCGCCGGAAGGCCGGGGTAGTCAGGGGTGGAGGTGGCTAGGAGCACCAGATCGATCTCATCGGGTTCGATTGAGCTCCGGGCAATGGCCCGGCGAGAGGCTTCCACAGCCAGATCCGACGTGGCGACCGAATCGCCGGCAATCCGTCGGGCTCTTATCCCGGTGTGGGAATAGATCCACTCGTCGGAGGTGTCTACGATGTGCGATAGGTCGTCGTTGGTTACGACGCGTTCCGGGAGATGAGCTCCAATGCCGTTAATGACAGGCTTCACCGACAGTCCTTTCTCGATACCGGGAGTATCCCCGGGAATATACGCGCCCCCCTCTCCTATGGTCAACGTGTGGGCGTTTTGTCGGTCGGCGACCGAATACTTGACAGTGCCATGTCCCCTTGCTAACCTCCCCTCCAAGCGAGGTAAAGGGAGGGCGCATGGCTATTACGTTTCTCTTTCCCGGTCAGGGAGCCCAGTACCCCGGCATGGGAAAGGATATCTACGACTCCTTCAAAGAGGTCCGGGACCTTTTTGACGCAGCTTCCGAAGCGGTGGGTTACGACCTCACGAACGTAATCTTCGACGGCAGCGAGGAAGATCTCAAACAAACCGACAAGACCCAGATAGCGGTTACCCTGGTCAACCTTGCCTCCGCCGCGGCGCTCGCCGCCCGGGGGATCGCCCCCGGAAGGTGCGCAGGTTTCTCCCTTGGTGAGTACGCCTCCCTGGTGACCGCCGGGGTTATCTCCGTCGAAGACGTTTTTGGTGTCGTCAAGGCCCGGGGGGAGATCATGGAGGCGGTAAGCCGGACGGTGGATACGGCCGCCGGAGCGTCAGGAATGGCCGCGGCCATCGGCCTGAGCTTTGACGAAGTATCCTCTGTCCTCGATCAGGTCCCCGACGCCTACCCGGGAATCTACAACAGTCCGAGCCAGACGGTCGTCTCCGGTACCGCCGAAGGGCTTGCCGCCGCCGAGGCTGCCCTCAAAGAGGCCGGGGCGAAGCGCTACATTCGCCTCAAGGTATCCGGCCCCTTCCACTGTCCGCTGATGTCCGAGGCCCGGCGTCAGTTCGAGGACGTTCTCCGGGGCGTCGCCTTTGCCGACCCGAAGCTCCCGGTCTACTCCAACGTAACCGGCGATGTTCTTACCACCGGCGAAGAGGCCCGGAAGCTCTGTCTCGACCAGCTGGTCCGGACGGTCCTCTGGACGCCGGAGATGGAGTCGCTGGTTCGTGACGGTACGAGCGCATTTCTAGAGGTTGGCCCCGGGACGGTTCTCGGGGGGCTCTGGAAAGCGTATGCTAAGACAAAAGAGGGGCTCGAAATCCCGATGTACCCCGCCGGAAAGCTCGAAGATATGGAAGCTATACCGGCTTAGAAGGAGAGAGAAGTGTTACTTGAAGGAAAAAAAGCGCTCGTAACCGGAGGATCCCGGGGAATAGGGCGGGAAATTGTTCTGGCCTTTCTACGCCACGGTGCCAGCGTATACTACGTCGACCTCAATCCCGGTGAATCTCTCGAAGAGTACCAAGCCCTCGCTAAGGAGACCGGTGCAGCGGCCGTCTACAAGGAAGGGAACGTAGCCGACGAGCAGACGATAACCGCGACAACCGAAGAGATCCTCGCCGAAAGCGGGGGCCTCGACATTCTGATCAACAACGCCGGGATTACCCGGGACGGGCTTATCTTCCGTATGTCCGCCGAGGACTGGACCAGTGTCTTGAACATCAACCTGACGAGCGCCTTCTACCTTTCGAAGGTGGTCTCCCGGGCGATGATCAAGCAGCGCAGCGGCTCCATCGTCAACGTCGCCTCCATCGTCGGCATGATCGGGAACGCCGGGCAGACCAACTACTCCGCCTCGAAGGCGGGGCTCATCGGCTTTACCAAGAGCCTTGCCCGGGAGGTCGCCGGGCGGAACGTCCGGGTCAACGCCGTAGCCCCGGGTTTTATCAAGACTAAGATGACGGAGAACCTGAACGAGGAGCAGCAACAGGCGCTTCGGGAACAGATCCCGATGAGCCGCATCGGCGAGCCCGAAGAGGTAGCCAAGGCGATCGTGTTTCTCTGCTCCGACCTCGCCTCCTACGTAACCGGTCAGGTAATCCAGGTGACCGGCGGAATGGGGATGTAGTCTATGCCACGCCGCGTCGTCATAACCGGAATGGGAACAGTCAATCCTATGGGTAACTCGGTCGAGGCCTTCTGGGAAGGCATAAAAGCCGGGAAAAGCGGTCTCGGACCGATTACCAAGTTCGACACCACCGAGTACGCCACCAAGATCGCCGGAGAGGTCAAAGACTTTACCCCGTCGGACTTCATGGACAAGAAAGAAGCTCGAAAAATGGAGCCCTTCTCCCACTTCGCCGTCGCCGCTACCCTCGAGGCGATGAGGGACGCCGGTCTCAAGACGGGGGAGAATATCGACCCGAGGCGAATCGGCGTCATTCTCGGGGTCGGTATCGGCGGATTCCAGACCATCGAAGACTCCTACATCGCCCTTCTCGAGAAGGGCCCCTCTCGGGTCCCGCCGATGACCATTCCGAAGCTCATTGCGAACATCGGCCCGGCGAACGCCGCCATCGCGATCCAGGCCTACGGCCCTGTCTACTCGATGGCGACGGCGTGTTCCTCTGCGGCGGACGCGATCGGAAACAGCTTTCGGTGGATCCGGGACGGGATGGGCGACGCAATGGTTACCGGCGGCGTCGAAGCCTGCATAACCAGGCTCGGCGTCTCCGGGTTCAACGTTATCCAGGCCCTCAGCACCCAGTTCAACGATCAGCCGGAGAAGGCTTCCCGCCCCTTCGATAAGGACCGGGACGGTTTCGTCATCGCCGAGGGCTCCGGGGTGCTAATCCTCGAGAGTCTCGACCACGCCCAGGCCCGGGGTGCCACCATCTACGCCGAAATCGTCGGCTCCGGCATCAGCTGCGACGCGAATCACCTTACCGCGCCCCACCCCGAGGGGCGCGGCGCCATCGAGGCTATCAAGATGGCTCTCGACGACGCAGGAATCCAGCCCGAGGACGTGGACTACATCAACGCCCACGGGACCTCGACGCCCTTGAACGACCCCTTGGAGACCATGGCGATCAAGGAGGTCTTCGGGGAGCACGCCTACAAGCTAAAGGTCTCCTCGACTAAGTCGATGCACGGTCACATGATCGGCGCCGCCGGGGGTGTGGAGGCGATCGCCTGTACCCTGGCGATTCGGGATCAGTTCTTCCCGCCGACCATCAACCTCGACGAGCCGGACCCCGCCTGCGACCTAGACTACGTTCCGAACACCGGCGTTTCCGGGCGGATTCGCTACGCCGTTTCCAACTCCCTCGGCTTCGGGGGACACAACGGCATCGTCGTAATCAAGGAATTCGAGGAGTAGTCACCGGCAGCGCGTCGGAAAGCTCTTCGTAGACGGCTTCAAACTCACGGTGGCAGGCGCGGAAGGCGTCTGCCACTTCCTCCCCGAAGACAGCCTCCGGGGCGTCTTCCTTCGAGAGCAACAGGTCGCAGACCTCTTTATGGCTCATCGCCGGCTTGTACTGCCGGGCGCTCCGGAGGGCGTCGTACTTGTCCGCTAGGGAGACAATCCGGGCCTCCAGGGGCACCTCGGTTCCGGCGAAGGGCCGGAGCTCGGCGTACCGGTGCCAGTCTTGGCTCACGGGATCCACGATCCGCCCGTCGGCTCCGACGAGCCCCGGGTAGCCTCGCCCATCCCACCTCTGGTGATGATTCAAGGCAATGCTCTCGGCAAGGCGAAGACGCGGGTCTTCGTCGGTCCCTCCCCCCTCTTCCAACATGCGCCGGATAATCTGAGCGCCGAAGATGGTGTGGAGCTCCATTTGGCGGCGCTCTTCGGTGGTAAGCGCCCGGGGCAGTTTGATGATGTGCGGAATGGCTACCTTGCCGATGTCGTGAACCGCGGCGATCTGCCCGAGGGCCCGGGCGGTTCCCTCGTCGAGTCCGAGGTGCCGGGCGAGAAGCTCGGCGTACCGGTTGACCCGGAAGATATGCCGTCCGGTAATCTCGTCGCTGAACTCCGCCGCGGCGCAGAGCCCGGTGATCGACTGGAGAAACCGGGCGTCGTTGGCCTCGGCGAGCTCGATAAGCGTGTTTACCGTCCGGGCGGTGTTCACCATGGTCTCCATGGTAAACCGGTCCGACTCCCGGACGCCCCCCTGCTTGTTAAAGGCAATAATCGCCACGTCTTCCTCGTGATAGTTGACGAAGTTTTCCACCTCGAAGCCCAAAAACTCCCGGACCCGGGGGTCGACGGGAAACCGGGAAAGAAAGGCAGCCGGGGAGTCGAACTCGTCGACGCTTCCGGAGACGGTCTTCCGGGTTTGTCGCGAAAGGAGAATCGGCGCCGGGGCGTCTCCGGGGATGTGGATTGGTTCCGACCGGCGGAGCCCCTGAGCGCCCGGAACGAAGACGTTGCCCACGAGGGAGTCGTCGTCCCTCTGTTTGGCGATAAAGACTCCGTCGTAGCCGTCGTCAAGGATCATGCCGGCGAGCCGGGAGAAGGCGTTGTGCTCCTCGACAATCTCGGCGAGGGAATCGATTATCTCGTTGCTAAAGCGCCGGATCATGGCGAGCCGGGCGTCGAGGCGCTTCCGGTCGGTGATGTCTTCGAACCAGACCAGCACTTCGTCGGAGAAGGCGGCCCCCTTGGCCCGGACCTGGTACCACCGACGCGTAACCTGGCTGTAGCAGGCAAACTCGTGGATCCGGCCGTCGAAGGGCATGCCGAGGCACTCGGAGACGGGGTCTGATCCCGTATCCGGA
>CAZLDK010000171.1:0-7373 GCA_964558285.1 uncultured Spirochaetaceae bacterium
CGATGTAGGCATCCCGGGCCTCTTTGCTCAAGAGCTTGCTGACCACCCCGACGGCTTATCCGGCGTTTGCCGGCTGCGCAAGCAGAAATCGGAAGAAGACTAGATTCTTACGGCCTCGTTCACAATCTCGAAGTTGCTTTCGATCAGCGTCTTCAAATCCGAGATCGCCGCCTCCTCATCCGGGCCCTCGGCCTCGATGGTAACCGCGTCCCCCTGGGAGACGTTGAGCAAGATTACCTTGATGATGTTCTTTGCGTCGGAAGACTTATCCCCCTTGCGAGCCGTGATATTGCTTTGATAAAGCTTCGCTGTTCGGACAAAGAGATCCGCCGGGCGGCTGTGAAGACCGGTCTCATTTTCGACCGTAAGGGTAATACTCGTCATCGTAGTCTACCTCGTGAATGTTTCTTTTCTATCACCCGTAGCGCGTTGTCTATTGAATAGCGGTAGAAGGAGAAATGCCACGGCGAGGCAAGAATGGGTAGAAACACGGTTTTGCGAATAGCACCTTCGGCTTCCCCGCCAAGCGGCTTCGCCTCCAGATGCGACCGCAGCCTTCTCGCATCTTCCTCCCCCGTAGCCTCCATCAAGGCTGCCTCCACCTTTCTTACATTGCTATGAGCGACGGCCAACAAAATCCCGTAGGCCAACACTAAAATATTCAGAACTCCCTGGTGCCGGCGATAGACGTTAATGGCCTCGACTGCCCAGTCGCCGAGGACCGAGAAATAGAGTTGCATCATACCAAGGCCACCTCCACGCCCCGACCCTTCAGAGCGTCAATATACTCCTTCGGTGCGCCGCGATCCGTAACGACGATCGAAAGCTCCTCGAAAGATGCCAAGCGATTGTAGCGGGTCTGTCCGAACTTGCTGGAATCGACGGCAAGAACAACCCTGCTGGACGCGGCAAACATCTGCCGGTAGACCGGTAGCAGGCGCGTCTCGAAGACGGTAACTCCGTCCTCGAGGTGGACACCGTCGGCGGAAAAGATCAAAGTATGACGCTTGTGGCAGAACGAGAGGTAGTCCTTCCCCGCAGCGGGACCCACGGACAGCTTGTTCCAGACCTCGCCGCCGATTACCACGGTTCTGATATTTGGCACGGTGCAGGTCTCGATGGCAAGCTCCAGGGAGTTGGTAATGATCCGGAAACGCTTGTCGTCGATACCGCTCATGATTCTGCCCGCCAGAAACGCGGTGGTACCAGGGCCGATGATGATATCGTCCTGATCGGCAACCAGCTCGGTGCAGTACTCGGCGATACGGATCTTCTCTTCGATGGCGTGAACCGACCGGGGGTCCTGCAGTGGACCCAGGGCTTCGCCCTGGTGTCGCACACCGCCGCCTACGGTCTGGACCACAGTCCCTTCCTTTTCCAGGGCCTTGATGTCCCGGCGTATCGTCGCCGTAGAAACACCGAAGGTTTGAGCAAGGCCTGCAATCGTGGTCTGCCGCTCGAGCTTTATCGTATCGAGCAGCCCAGCGAGTCGTTCCCTTCTGCTCTCAGCCATATCGCATTATCCGGCGGCTACATCAGGTGGAAAGCGCCGACCACCTTCCGTCCCTGGGCCAGCAGCTCGTTGTACCGCTCCGCGGCCTCTTTGCTCGGGAGGACCTCGAGATCAATGCTTTCAGCCGAGAAGCGGGCAAGGGTCTCCTCCGGCACCGACACCATGTTGAGGAGCCCAGTGCCGAGAATGGCCACCTCGGGCTTGGCAGCGATGACGCTATCGAAATCGCCGGGGCCGAAACGGCTTCCGTCCGTCCGCCACCAGCGGCCATCCACCTTGTCGCGATAGACGATGCAGGGAGCCCGGTAGACCTTTCCGCCGGATACCAGCTTGGTGAACTCAAGCTCTTCAATGCGTGGCACGCCGGAAACCTACTCCTTCAGATAACCGACAATCTTGTCGATGTCCGTCTCGATCCCAACGCCGGTCAGAAACGAGACCGTCTGGATAACGGGAACATCCCCGGTTCCGGAAACGAAGGTGGTCGTGACGACCAGGTCGTGCCCCTCCACCTTGGAGGGTACTTCCGATGCCTTGCACTGACTGATGGAGGCCCTTATTCCACGCTTCTCCAGCTCCTCCTCGATCTTGCGAGCAACGACCGTCGACGTCGCTATAGCCGTGCCACAGGCTACGAGAATCCTCTTTTGGGTCATCTGTGGTCTATTCCTCCTAAATGTAGTAGTTGGTCAATAGTGCTTCTATTTCTCTGTGAGAGTCCAGCTTGAGAGCTGCCTGCGAAAGCGATTGGAAATCGCTCATCCGCCCGCGACAGACAATCGCGGCGGCCTCGTCCAGCATTCGGGGGCTCATGCTGAGCTCGGTGACCCCGAGGCCAAGGAGCAGGGGGACCGCCAGAGGGTTACCCCCGAGCTCGCCGCAGACCCCAACCCAACAGCCGTGCCGCCCCGCCGACTCCACGACCATGCGGATCGAGGCGAAGACGGATGGGTCGAAGCTGCGATAATAGCCGGCCACCGCAGGGTTGAGGCGGTCCGCCGCCAGAAGGTACTGCGTCAGATCGTTTGTTCCGATGCTAAAGAAATCCACTCTCCGAGCCAGGGCGTCCGCCGAAAGCACCGCGGATGGTACCTCTATCATAATGCCGACTTCGAGCTTCTGATCGTAAGGCACGCCAGCGGCCTCGAGGGCATCCCGAGCCTCCTGCAGCATCGTCAGCGCGGCTTCCAACTCTTCTACGCCACCGACCATGGGAAACATAATCTTGGCCTTGCCGTGGGCCGAAGCCCGGAGCATCGCCCGGAGCTGATCTCCGAAGAGCTCCGGTCGGCCCAAGCAGAAACGCAGAGCGCGGCTTCCCAGAAAGGGGTTGTCCTCCTTCGGCATCGGCAGGGCTGGAAGCGTCTTATCCCCACCGACATCGAGAGTGCGGAAGACGACGAAACCTTCCGGGAAGCGCTCTACCGCGGCGCGATAAGCCTGGTACTGTCGCTCCTCGTTGGGGAGCGTCGGCGTCCCGAGAAACAAGAACTCGCTGCGGTAGAGGCCGACGCTTCGGGCCCCCGCCTCCCATGCCGGCGTCAGCTCCTCCGTAGAGCCGACGTTGGCCGACAGTGTTACCAACACGCCGTCGGCGGTCCTGGGCGCGGCCCCCCGGTAGGCGGCAAGGCGCTCGCGGCGCGAATCCAATTCCTGGGCCTTCTCCCGGGCGCCCCGGCTCGTCGCCTCGTCGGGGTCAATGACAATCTGCGCCGGACCCGCCTCGAGATTCTCCACGATGATGCGGTCGCCGTTGGAGACAGCATGCAAGATTTCGGCCACCTGCACTGCTGCCGGAATCCCCAGGTTCTTCGCCAGTATCGACGCGTGAGAGGTGGGACCCCCTCCCTGAGTTACCATCGCTACGACCGCCGTTGGGTCCATCCCGGCGGTGTCGCTGGGAAGGAGATCCTCCGCAACAACGACGGTACCTGCGGGAATGTCGGCGAGGGTTAATTCCGGTAGTCCGAGGAGATTTCGAAGAATCCGCTTGTAGACATCTTCGATGTCTGCGGCGCGGCCCTTGTTGTAGTCGTTGTCGGAGAGGTCCTCGAAGAGCATCCGATACTCGCCGAAGACGGCCTCAAGCGCGACCTCGGCGCACACTTTGTCAGACTCGATACGCTCGGCCACCTCGCCTAAGATCGACTCGTCCTCGGCGATCGTCTGTTGGGAGCGAAAGATGTGGGCAAACTCGGTGCCGAGCTTCTGGCGGACCTTCTCTACCAGGTTTCGCAACTCATCCACCGCCGCCGCTGCGGCGGCGGTTAAGCGGGTCTTTTCCTGCGTCGGATCCTCCGCCGTACGCGGTATCACCGTCAGGTCCTGCCGCTGAAAAACGAAGGCCCGCCCCTCGGCGACGCCGGAACTGACCGCAACGCCGGAAAGGCAGTGCATCTTAAGCAACCCCTCCATGGGTCTCGACGCTCTGACGCAACACATGAAAGATAGTGTCGGCCTCCGGTGCAAGAAGAATGTTTTCGAGAATCTCGTTGTGCTGATAGACGTTGATCAGGGTCTCGAGCAGATCGCCGATGCGCTTCTTCTCCTTCAAGGCAAACATTGAGATCATCTGAACGTCGAGGACGTCGTCGGGGCTGCCCATCGAGCGGAACTGCACCGGCGCATACAGCCGGGCAAAAAGAATCGCGGACTTCTCCACGTGCTCGGCGTCGGTGTGGGGGATGGCAATCTTGTGTCCCGGCATCGGAAGAGCCGAAGGGTGATTGCGTTCCCGCTCGAGAATTGCCTCAACGAAGCTTGGCAGACAGTATCCCCTGTCAACGAGGTACTGAGCCATCTGTTTGAGAGCATCGTCACGATCAACTGCGTGCAGCCGGTCGAGAATCAGCTCCGGCCGTACCAGATCGCTAAACCGCAGACTATCCGCGCTCATAAGAGTTGTTCGCCTCCCGATATCAAGGTGTGTTTGTTCGTCAGACGCAGGATGCCTCCGAAAGGAGGCATCCCAAAGAGATCCGGCTATTCCCCGCCGCCGGCGACTTTGTGCCAGGCCTGAGGGTTCTTCTTGAACATCGTCCAGACTACGAAGAGAGCCACAACGATGATTGCATGGCCGATCCAGAAGCTCTGAGCCGCCCAAGTAAAGGCCGCGGCAAGCCAGTTGCCACCGTCGACCATGCTGGTGATGGTTGCGGCGCCCTCGGGCAGCGTGAAGTCCGCAGCCAGGGCTACCTGGGTGTGAACCTCGGCAATCGCATTCATGATATAGAGCGTCGGTATCATGACGATAGTACTGGTGATGGTAGCCCGAACGACGTTACCCCGAACGATGGGGACCATCATCGCCACCATAAAGGGGATGGTGGCCAGGTCGCCAAACGGAAGCACCCTGTTGCCCGGAAGGATCACCGCGAGAACCAGGGTTATCGGTACCATCAAGAGGGAGGTGGCAATTGAGGTTGGATGGCCGATGGCAATGGCTGAATCCAGTCCAATGTAGAGATCTCGGTTACCGGCCTTCTTCTGAAGAAACTCCCGGGCTGCCTCGGAAAGGGGGATAAGCCCTTCCATCAACAGGGCAACCATCCGTGGCATGAGCACCATGACACCGGCGAGTGCCACGCCAACCTGGAGGACTTGAGTAATCCAGCTTGTGAGGGCTCCGCTTCCGGCGTAAGCGATTAGAGCGATAACGGTTCCGATCACGAAACCCTGGAGGACCGGCTCCCCCATAACGCCGAAGCGTTTGCGAATCGATTCCGGATCCGCTTCGATCTTGTTGAGCCCCGGCACCGCGTCGATGGCTTTGTTGACGATCATAGCCGGGACGACGAAGGCAGTGGAGAACCCGTGAGGCAGGGAGATACCCGGCATCCCCATCAGCTTCTGAACCGCCGGAGCCGTCCAGTCGGCAAGAAAGAGAATTACCGTGGCAAAAATCATAGCGGATACGAGTCCCAGCCAGATGTTGCCGGTGATCGCCTGGACCATGGCACCGACAAAGGCGAAGTGCCAGTAGTTCCAGATGTCGATGTTGATGGTCTTGGTGACTTTTACGAGCAGCAGGATAAGGTTCAGCAGTATCCCCGCAGGTATAATGAGCGCGGCGATGTCAGATCCAAAGGCGATAGCCGCAGATGCGGGCCATCCGACGTCGATAATGCTCAGCTCAATCCCAAACCGCTCGACCATAGCCTGGGCGGCAGGTCCAAGGTTGTCGAATAAGAGACCGAGAACCAGGCCAATGCCCACAAACCCAACGCCAACCATGAGCGCTGCCCGAATCGCCTTGCCACCCTTGGCCCCAAAGGCCATGGCCAGGATCAAGATGACGATGGGCAGGAACACGCTGGCTCCAAGGTCCAGAAAAAACTGAACAACACTCTGAATAGCAGCCATAGATTCCTCCTGGATTCCATGGTAACCCAGATAGGCTATCTGTCAACAAAAAGTTGCAAATCGTTTGCATTAAGATGACAACCATTTTAATGGTGACGTCGGAGCGGGGCATTAAGGGTAGCTCCCTCGACGACGACATCGACTGGCCCGTGGACAATGGGAGATGGGACAAAGGCGGCCGACGTGTCTATTATGGCGGGAAAGGCGACGCCTGTGTCGACGGCCGGATCCTCAGTACCCCAACATGCTCCCGAGCCAAGATGGGCGTCTTCCTAGGGGAAGATACGCCGGGTCTCCGCCAGATTCGGGAGTTTCGTCGAGGATACGAGATCAATGTCTACAATGGAGGTCTCTTCGGCGACATCGAGCAGCATAAGTGGTCTGACGCGATACGTGCCGGCTGTTCGGAAATGGCCGACCTAACCCCAGAGGTAGACGCGATCGCCCTCTCCGGAACAACACCGGGATTAACCGCCATGGAGGCGGATGGCACGGCACTCTACCCGGCAATTCTGATGCTGGATCAGCGATCGAGGAAGCAGGCCTCCGAGATAATCAACGCCGTCGGCATCGAGACGCTCCTTGCCCATACTGGGAACATGCCCGTTGCCGGGGGCTGCTCTCTCGCGGGGATTCTTTGGCTCAAAGAAAACGAGCCCGGAGTGTACGAGAAGACAGCGTGCTTTGGTCACTCCAACAGTTTCGTGGCTGCTTGGCTTACCGGAGAGTTCGCCATAGACCCCTCCTCGGCCTCCCTGACCGGCATCTATAACACATCGGCAAACGACCTGACGTGGAACCACGATATTGCCAAGGCCGTTGGTTTCGACTCCGGGAAGTTGCCACCGGTCATTCCGTCTCACGCGGCGGCCGGAAGAGTACGCCCTGACCGTGCTAAGGAATTGGGGTTGAGTAAAGAGCCGAAGGTGATAATCGGCGGAAACGACGCGGTGCTGGCGGCATACTCCACCGGCATCACCGAGCCGGGGCAGACGATCAACGTCAACGGAACCTGCGAAATCACCTTGGTCTGCCTGCCCGAATGCTATGCCTCGCCGGCGTACAACGTTCGAGCTCATGTGGTGCCTCACCGTTGGCTCACTCTCTACGTGATGAACGCCGGAGGCAAGGCGTTCGAATGGTTTCATTCCGTCTTCTGTTCAGAGATGTCATTGCAGAAATTCTGGGACGAATTCATCCCGGCCGCCCTCCACGCGTGGAAAGACCGGGAAAGCCTCGTCGAATACGAACCCTACCTACTCGGCTCCCGATACGCACTCGAACCGCTCCGGGCAACGTTTAGTGGGATGACCGGGGGAACGACCCGCGAGGAGCTTCTGGCAGCTCTGGTGCGTGGGCTCGCCGGCTACCAGCGGGAGCATCTCAAGGAGATCGCCCTTCGGGTCCCCCTCGCAGGAGAAATCTATGTTACCGGGGGCGCCCTAAACGATTCGGTTCTCGATGCAAAACGGAAGTGGCTTCTCGACACCAGCTATCT
>CAZLDK010000172.1:0-2542 GCA_964558285.1 uncultured Spirochaetaceae bacterium
GGTACCCACGGCGTCCACGGAGCCATGCTCGGCCCCGAAGAGATCAAAAAGACCCGGGTCAACCTGGGTCTCGCCGAAGACGACGAGTTCTTCGTCCACCCGGATGCGAAGGCCTTTTTTGACCGGAAGCAGGCGGCCCAACAGAAGGCCTACGAGGAGTGGAAGACGCTTTTTGACGCCTGGTCCCGGGCCAACCCGGAGCTCCGGAAGCAGTGGGACGCGTCCTACGACAACGGCCTCCCGTTCCTAAGGAACATCGAGATGCCGGCGTACAAGGTCGGTGACAGCACCGCGACCCGGAAGGCGAGCGGCGCCGCTCTCCAGGCCGTCGCGAAGGCCCTTCCCAACCTGATCGGCGGCTCCGCCGACCTCGGCTCTTCGAACAACACCGAGATTCCGGACTTCGGCGATTTCTCCACGGCGACTCCCGAAGGGCGGACCCTGCACTTCGGGGTCCGGGAGCACGGCATGGGGGCTATTGCCAACGGAATGCACCTCCACGGCGGTCTCAGGCCCTTCTGCGCGACCTTTCTGGTCTTTACCGACTACATGCGGGGATCGATGCGCCTCGCGGCCCTGATGGGACTGCCTATCGTATACGTCATGACCCACGACTCGGTCTTTCTCGGAGAGGACGGGCCGACCCACCAGCCGGTGGAGCACTACGCCGCCCTCCGGGCAATCCCGAACATGACCTTTCTCCGCCCCGGGGACCCCGAGGAGACCAACGAGGCCTGGTTGATGGCCCTCGAGCGAACCGGTGGGCCCTCGGTTCTCTCCCTGACCCGGCAGAACCTGCCGGTCTACGAGAAAGCCGATTCGGACTGGAAGAAAACCATTCGGCGAGGCGCCTACGTCGTTCGGGACGGCGGCTCCTCTCCGGCGATCACGATCGTCGCCACCGGATCCGAGGTCTCCCTCGCCCTCGAGGCGGCGGACAAGGCTCGGGAATCGAGTATTCGGGTCGTCTCTATGATCTCCCGGGAGCGCTTCGTCGAGCAGGATGCGGCTTTCCGGGAAACGGTCATTCCGTCGGGTTCCCGGGTCGTGGTTGCCGAGATCGGCGTCTCCCTCGGGTGGGAGCGCTTTGCGACCTCTCCGAAGGATATCTTCAGCCTGGAGCGTTTCGGCGCGTCAGCGCCCGGAAAGGACGCCGTCGTCGAGCTTGGCTACACCGCGGAGAACCTGACCAAGCTCCTGGACGCCTAAGCCTCTACCGGGGCGTCGAGCCCCGGTCGGTGGTTTACCAAACGCCACTCGGCGTAGAAGCCGTCGGCGGGGTGGTGTTCCTCGTCGTAGTTGACCGGGTGGGCACATAAGTGAAAGATGCCGCAGTTGCTCGCCTTCACGAGGGGCATCCAGCGGTCGTGGTGCCCTCCGAAGCTCGACCGAAGAATCCACTGCAGTAGCCCACCGTGGGTAACCGAGACGATTCGCCGGTAGCCCTTCTCGGCCGTATCTATCAACTGTTCCCACACCGCCGCCGTCCGCCCGTAGAGGCTTTCGACGGACTCGGCCTCCGGGACCGACTCCCAGCTTTCGATTCTAAAACGCCGCCACTCCTCGGGGTAGAGCTGGGGAAGGTCGTCGAAGGCATGTCCGGAGAATAGCCCCGTATCGAGCTCCTTGAGGCCATCGAGGGTCTGCGGCTCCCCGTCGTAGCCGATCCTCTCCCCAATAATTGTCGCAGTCTCCTGGGCTCGCCGGAGAGGCGATGTCAGCAAGAGGTCCGGAAACTGCTGGACGAAGAACCCGGCGGTACGGAGAGCCTGCTCCTTGCCCTTCTCAGATAGCGAGTATTCTCGGCGGCCTTGGATTACGCGGTCCGCGTTTCCCAGGCTCTCTCCATGGCGGACAAAGAAGAAGGAGGTCTCGTCCGTCAGGCGCTGGAAAGTGGGAGGATGGTGAAGCACTCCTCAGTACTCGAGAACGATATCGCGTACCACCGAGTTATCCGTGTACTTGATCATGAGGGTGTTGCTTTCCGGGTTGTAGTGCCGCCCTTTTGCATAGGACTCGAAGGCCGGATCATTTCGCCACGCCTGGCCGAAGAGTTGCATCTCGGCGAACGGCGGGATGCCCTGAAGTATCAAGAAGTGGGTTCGGTTTCGCGGATAGCGAACCTCGATTCGAACGTCGCTGCCCTGCCGCTCAATTTCGGAAACCTCGCTGACGGTCCACATCCAGCTCCCTTCGCCGAACTGGTCGTAAAGGGAGACCAGGTGGGGATACGCCTGGTTGTCGATAAGCAGGGGATAGACGGCTTCGAGGCCGAAGCTACCATCCTGACCCTGGACGGTTCTGCCGGAGGCCAGGAGTACTCGGGGGAGAAAGCCGTTCTCGTCTGCAAGTGCGAGGGCAGCTACGATGAGGGTCCGTCCGATGTCCCTATGGAGCTGATTGTTCGTTCTCCCGGAAAGGGCATTCAGGACGATTCCCCCTTCCAAGGAAGCGAGGACGTCCACCTGGCCGGGCACGGTTTCGAGAAGAAAGCCGTCGTCGACCTGAACGAGGCTGCTTATCAAGGGGTTTTCTGCGACGG
>CAZLDK010000172.1:2552-7363 GCA_964558285.1 uncultured Spirochaetaceae bacterium
CTCGGCTTTCGGTGGTCGGCGTCTCGGTAAAGAGGGCGGTCTTGAGCATTCCTATCGCCTGGTAGACGTCTGCATCCTGCGGATCGAGGTCGCCGACGAAGCGAAGAAACGCATCTCTGGACTCCCTCGTGGCACGGTAGAGGGCGAACTCCCCAAGCCTCTCGGTAAGGAAGATGTTGAAGTTTCCGGCTCCGACCATTTCCAATAGCTCTTGGCTACGCTCCGCGTCTTCCCGGAGGAGATCCTCTCTGATCTCCCGGAGGTTTCCGAGGAAGGGAGCCGATAGAAGGCCTACTTCGTTCGAATGGAGGTCCGCCGCCCGTCGCATGCTGTTGAAGGCAGCTACGTATTCGTCTCTCCGCCAGGCCTCCGCCAAATAGGCGGCAAGAATCTTCTCGTCGAACTCGGAGGACCCGTCCCGGCTAAGCCAGGTGCCGGACCCCCCGTTGAACCGGCGTTGCCACCCTCGGAAGCTTACGTCGAGATACCGGCCAACCTCAGACTCGAGATCGGCGTCGGAAATCGAGAGGGCACCATTCTCGAATAGGGTAAGGATCGGCTCTTGCTGATCACTCGCGGCGACGCTGTAGCGAACCGTCTGGCTTAAGACGTTGCCCGGAAGCAGAATTTGCCGAGCCTCGGCGTCTATGGTTGCCCGGGCGGGAGGTGCGAGAAGGTATCGTCCGGATCGGTAGGTTATCGGAAGCACGGACTCGTCGCCCCCCGTCTCGAGGCCGGCGCCGCCGGAGAGCTCGAAGGGAAGTCTAATCGATTCGTAGGGCGTGTCGGTGTCCCGGATCGACGGCTTGATATGGAGTTCCGAGCCCCCGTCGTCCACAAGGAGGAAACGAATCTCCGCTCCTTCGGCAAAGTTGAGGGTGAAGCCGTTCTCCACCGTTTCGTAGGAGACCACCTGCTGCCTGACCTCTCGCCCCGAAGGCTCCTGGAAGACGATTGACCGTTCCGAACCGAAGTCGAAGGCAAGGCCCTCGTACTCGACCCGGACGTGGGACAGAGAGGATTCTTGGTTTCCAGGGTTGGTTACGATATTCGCCCTGAGAACCAGGGGCCCAAGCCGTTCAACGAACACCTCGCCGCCGGAAAACTGGAGAAACAGAAGGAGGAGAATGACTCCGGCGTAGACGACGGGTATAACGAAGTACGTGCGGCTAATTCGATGGCTCATTATGGATCGGATTCTACCAGTATCCTAGCGCTATCGGCAAGTTTGACATGGTTAATGTTGTCAAAGTGGAAGATCGGTGGATATTATTGGATGGGTGATTCGCAACCACTCTTCCCATACGTCTACCCGTCGCCTCGCCGGGGTGCTCTTTGGGGCAACGCTCTTGCTGATCTGGTCTTCCTGTGCCACCGGGCCCCCAGAACGCCCGGAGCCCCCGCCGGATGCCTCGTTTGTCGAGGGACTCGAAGACACCCCCTACGAGAGCATTAGCCTCTACATGTCCCTCGGGGACCCCGAAGCCGCCATCGCCGCCTACGAAGAGGCTCGGATCCGGGATCCGGATAACCCGGATACCCTGGTGCTTCTCGCTGCCTTGCAGATGACCGCCGGCCTCGTCGAGGACGCCGAAGTAACTCTCGAGGAAACCCTGGCTGAGAACCCGGAGCACCCGGATTCCCTCTACTACCTGGCCCTTATCCGGGGCGCCCAGAACGATACGGATTCCGAGGAGGAGCTCCTCCGAAGGGCCGTCGAAGCCGACCCCTCCTTCGCCTCGGCCTACGCGGCCCTCGGCGAGCTCTACCTGACCAACCGGCGCCTCAACGACGCCCGGGATGCCTTCGAAGAAGGCCTTAAGCAAGAACCGAATAATCTGGTTGCCCTCGTCGGTCTCGGCAACGTTCTGATCCGGCAAGAAGAGTACGAAGAGGCGGAGGGTGTCCTGACCACCGCCTTAGCCGAAGCACCGGACTACGACTTTGCCTACGTCGACCGGAGCAGGGCCCGGGTGCTTCAGCGCGAGTTTGCAGAGGCCGAGTCAGACCTCGACGAGGCGATTCGCCTCGAGCCGGGGTTCTCCTGGCACTACCTGGATCGGGGACGGGTTCGAGCCGAGCGGCGGCGCTACGCCGGTGCCGTCGAGGACTTCACCCGAGCCCTGGAACTCGAGCCGGACGTCTTCCTGACTTACGTATACCGGGGGCGAGCATACATGGCTCTGGAGGACTTCTCCGCTGCCTTCGACGACTTCGGTACCGCCATGGCGATGCGGCCGGACTACCACGACGGCTACGCGACGTACGGGGCCCTCGCTTTTATCGCCGAGGAGTGGGAGACCTCTTACCGAAGCTTCCAACGCGCCTTCGAAGCGACTCCGGATCAGTATAGCTACCCCCTCCTGGCCGCGGTGGGAATGTGGCGGAGCGACGAAGAGGCCGCCATGCGTAGATATCTCGCGGACATTACCCCCCGGATGCCCCGGGATACGCTCTACTGGGAAATGGCACGGTTTCTCCAGACCCCCGCCTCAGATAGCGCCCTGCTCCAGCGAATAACCCGAGAGCGGGACGAGATTATCAAGGCTCAAATGCTCTTTATCATGGGGTGCCACTACCGAAAAACCGGTCTCCACTCGACCGCCCAGACCCTCTTCGGCGAGGTCGAGCAGATCGGACGACGTGGTCTTATCGAGACCCGCCTCGCCACGGAGGAGTTAAAGCGGTATGGTAATGCTCAGTGAAGGGTGTTCAAGAGCTTATCGCTCACATCGATAAGGACCGTCCCGTCGTTATCCAGGCCCACGATTTCCCTGACCACGATGCCGTAGCTTCCGCGTTCGCGCTTCGGCATCTCTTGAGTCTGAACGGGGTAACCGCGTCGCTGTGCTACGGCGGGGAGATCCAAAGCAACTCGCTCCAGGCGGCCATCGATAGTCTCGGTATTCCGATAGACGCCTGCGACAACGGTGACCTTCGCGACGACGCCCAGCTGATCGTCGTCGACGGCTTCGTCGGCAACACCAATCTTCAGGACGTGCCGGGGACGGTCGTCGGCGTCATAGACCACCACAGCCCCCCGACGGATCCACAGGTTCCCTACTGGGACATACGGGAGAACTACGGGTCCTGTTGCACCATCATCTACGAGTACTACAAGATCGCTGCGGCGGCCATCGAAGGCTCGGTTGCCACGGCGCTCTTGATGGGGTTGATGATGGACACCGCCTTTATGACTCGGGGGGTAACCCCTATCGACCTGGAAGCCTTCGACGTCCTCTTCTTCAAGGCCGATTGGGAGACCGGGAGCCGCCTCCTCAAAAACAGCCTCTCTTTGGCGGACCTCTCGGTGTTTCGGGAAGCCATAAACGCCTGCGTCGTCGCCGACGAGTTTTGCTACGTCCCGATACAGCGTGAATGTACCCCGGAGGTCATGGCGCTGGTTGCCGACTTCTTCCTCGGCCTTCAGGAAATACACTTCGTCGTCGTCGTGCAGCCCGGGCGAGAGGAGTTCCGTCTCTCGGTGCGGAGCGAGGACTTCACCAAGCCATCCGACGTCGTCATTCGCAAAGCGCTGTCAGGCATCGGCTCCGGCGGCGGCCATGTCCACATGGGTGGCGGAACCATCCCCCGGGACCTTTTTCCCGGGGAAGAAAACCTTCGGCGACGTTTCTTGGTCGCTATCGGGAAAGGCATCTAAACAGAATGGAATCAAGCATTCGAACGCTGCGGCTCGGCGACCGGGAGTTTTTCCTCGTCGGAACGGCTCACGTATCCCAATCGAGCGTCGACGACGTAAAAGAGGCGATCGATACCCATCAGCCGGATTGCGTCTGTGTCGAGATGGACCAGGCCCGGTACAAAGCGAGTAGCGAGGGGCAGTCGTGGCACAACCTCAACATCTACCGGGTTCTCAAAGAGAAGCGCGGCTTCTTGCTCTTGAGTAATCTCGTCCTGGCGTCCTTTCAACGGCGTATCGGCCTGGATGTGGGCGTTACTCCCGGGGCGGAGATGCTGGCAGCGGTCCAGCAGGCGAAAGAGCTCGATATTCCCTTTTCCCTCTGCGACAGAGACATCCAGATCACCCTTCGCCGTGCCTGGCGTTTGAGCTCCCTTTGGGGCCGTAGTAAGCTTCTCTCGGCTCTCATTGGCTCCGCCTTCTCCCGAGAAAAGATCGACGAGGCGCAGATCGAGGCGTTGAAGAACCAGAGCGCTCTGGAATCGATGATGGAAGAGCTCGCGGCCTACCTCCCAAAGGCCAAGGAGGTGCTCATCGACGAGCGGGATCGCTACCTGGCGGCAAGCATCTACCGTCAGAAAGGGTCGCGTATCCTCGCCGTCGTCGGTGCCGGCCACCTTCCCGGCATAGTGCGAATTCTCGAAGAGCTCAACGCCGAGGGAGACACGATCGACCTCGGTGCCATCAACACGGTCCCGCCCTCTTCGGTGATCGTCCGGGCCATCCCCTGGCTCGTACCGGTAGCCGTCGCGGGGCTCATCGCCTGGGGCTTCGTCCGATCCGGATGGGACGGGGGCTTTTCGATACTGATCCGATGGGTTCTCGTCAACGGAACCTTATCCGCTGCCGGGGCAATTATCGCCCTTGCCCACCCGCTAACCGTCGTCGTCTCTTTCCTGGCTGCTCCGATCACTTCGATGAACCCAACTATTGGTGTGGGTATTGTCGTAGGTCTCCTCGAAGCCGCCCTTCGAAAGCCACGTGTCGTCGATTTCGAGCGCCTTACCGAGGATATTGCGACTGTCAGGGGATTCTTCCGGAACCGTCTGACCCACGTTCTCCTGGTCTTCTTCTTCTCGACTATTGGGAGCGCCGTGGGCACCTTTATTGC
>CAZLDK010000173.1:0-7356 GCA_964558285.1 uncultured Spirochaetaceae bacterium
TGCTGCTGTAATCAATGGGTTCTCCCGTGAATGAGTGCGGAGAGGGGAAGTTACCTAATTATGGCGTCGGGATCAAGCGAAAGACCAAGGTCCGGGCCGTCTTCAGGGTAGCCGTACTGTCCCTGTACTTCCTCCTTCTCGGCTCGAATAGATCGGAGCCGTTCCTGGTAGGGTCGAGAGCTTCCGGCCCGGATCCGAAGAACGACGCCTGTTACCAATCCGGCGACACCGACAATCGCAGAGCTTACTCCGGTTGTGGTCAGCTGACCGGCTTCCGCCTGAGCTACCGCGTTATCAGAGGCAGCGCCCATCTGCTGGGCTGAGACGAAACTGGTGGTAGCAACGACGGTTCCTGCGGTCCCAACGATAAGGCTTCCGACCGAAAGGAGTCGCCGGCGTCGGCTTCGGTCTGCCCAAATACGGTATTCTCGTCGGAGCTCGTCTTCTTGGGCAACTAACTCAAGCATTCTTCCATCCAGGTGCTCTTCGTGGGCCTTCCGGTACTCGAAGGCCCGGGCAAGCTCGTCCGCCCTCTCGGTTAGGGTTGCAAAGCCTCCTTCCCGCGCCCGTTCGGCGAGATTGTTGGCGCCTGCCACGGCGTCGGAGTCCAGGGGCAAAGGGTCGAAGAGGCGCTCTTCTTTCGACTCGAGCTCCCTAGCGAGACTGCCGCGAAGAAGCAAGCGTCCTGGTGGTTCCTTCTCGAATGACGGTGTTTCGGCTAAGTCGTCTTCGGTCTCGGGTGCCGCGGGAGGTGAGGTGCTTGGATTCGCCGGCGGGGTAAAGGAGACCTGCTGAGGCGCATCGGTGCTCTCGAGCGCTGAAAAACTAACCTCTACTCTTCCCGCCGGCGGCACGGAAACGACAACCTGCTCGGTTCCGTCAGACGTTACGAGCTCCAGGGAATGCTCCCCGGGCACGAGTTGCTCGAGCACCAGAGGTGTAGCTCCAATAGGAACGCCACCGAGAAGTACTACCAGTCCCTGTGGCTCGCTCTGAATCCACACCTCTCGAGAGCCCTGGGAAGAGCTACTCCGACTGTCGCCTTCCGCGGTGCTCGAAGCGAGAGACGTTGCCTGTTCCCGGAGCTGAAGGTACTCTTCGATGGCGGTAACAAAGGCTGTGTCGTTCTGTCGCGACATCCTATCCCTTGTCTCTTCGCTTATGAAGAGGGCCTCTTCGTAGAGCTCCGTAAGAAGGACAATTCTTCGAGCAGCGTTGCGCGCCCACTCGGAGTCTTCAGCGAGCCACAGAACCCTCTCGTATTCCCGAACCGCTTCCTCTGTCCGGCCAAGCTCCTCCTGTGACCGTCCGAGATAGTAGCGTCCCTTGGCCTCTTCGTCCGGCGACAGTCGGCCCTCTAGGGAAACAACAAGCCTGTCGATGGCGCTTTGATACTGCAGGGATTGGTAGTTTCGAACCGCTTCGTCAATAGAGTTATCCGTGGCAACAGGTCCAACTCCGGCCCTGAGCGCCTCGAGGAGGGCAAGGAGGCGCAAAGCCGTATCCGCGGATGTGGATTCAGAAAAATCTTGGATCACGCGCCTGTATTCCCGGACGGCGCCTTCATAGTCATCGAGAAGAGAAAGGCAGAACGCATAGTGCATTAGAATCCGGGCTCGAAGATCACGGGAGAGGTCGTTTCGGGCGAGAATCGTATCGTAGCCGGCGACGGCCCGTTCGTACCGACGAAGCCGCTGCCAAGCGTAAGCCGCTTCCAACCCCTCGACCGCCGAACGGTCCATCTTATCTGATCGCGGCTCTTTACCAAGGACGAACCGGACGGAGTTAACAAGGCTCCGGGCGGGCTGAAGGTTCCGGTAGTTCGCTTCATCGGCCCCGGACTCCCCCAACAGAGCGTCGGAAGAAAGAGAGACGATTCGCACCTCGAGGAGGTACTCGTCGAAGGTCGGCGTGGACTGTTGCTGCCGCTCCAGCAGAAGGCGGTAGCGTCCAACGAGCTCGATATCGTCGCCGGAACCCTCCTCTCGACCCGCCCGATGGAGAAGAAAGTCCAAGTCTCCCAAGCGAACTTCGACGCTTTGGAACGTCACCAAAACCAGGAGCAAAACCAACCCGAGGGCGCTCCCTGCTTGAGACATGCCCCTCCGGTTCACGCCAACGCGCCCCTCGGTGGCAACTCCCTTGGTGGACGCGAGGCACTCGTCCGGCGGTCGATCGCGTAGGATGAACCTCGCTTGCCTTTGGCGACTTTTTTGACCTCGGCGGCCACCTCTATGAGTTCAGCGTGGTGCGAAAAAGGCCGAGACTTGTTCGAGACGACGGCCACCGAAATGCTCATCAGGGGAAAGGTCTGCGGATTCCCTTGACGGTCCACGGAGGCGATAAAGCCTCTCTCCCGATCCTCTCGGTTGTAGTACTCCGGTGCCCCGGCGTCGAACCGCTCGGTGATGGTGCGGCAGACGCTCTCCCATACCTGGTAGGGGCACACCGCAACGAAATCGTCCCCTCCTTCGTGGCCGAGAAAGACATCCGGAGCCACCGACTTGGCGGCTTCGACGAGACAGTCCCGGGCGAAGAGAATCGCTTTGTCACCCATAGAGAAGCCGTATGCGTCGTTGTACGCTTTGAAGTTGTCGAGGTCCGCGTACAAGACCGCGATGGGTTCGGAGTCCCGGAGGCCCTCGTCGATAACCGACGCAATACGAACGTTGCCGGGAAGCCCGGTAAGCGGATTGGCCCCCCGCGCCTCTTCCCTCATTTCAAGAACCGCTGCGCTCATGGTGTTAAAGGCGGCAGCGAGTTTCCCTATTTCGTCGTTTCGCCTGACGGAGACCTCCACGCTCATACTGCCTTCAGAGACCGCTTGAATGCCCTTGAGCAGGTTTCCAAGGGGCAGGATAACGAAACGTGCGACAAGGCCGGCGAAGACTAGGTTTATCGCCAACACGACGACAGCCATGACGACCGATTGCCCGTAGAGGTAGCTCATCTGCCGTTCAATATCCCGAAGACCTATCGTGGCCAGAAAGATTCCGGAGGAGCCGTCGGCGTAATCCACCGGTACGTAGAGGTCGATAACTCTGGCATCGCGATCGAGAACGTGGTGAAAAAGGCTGTTCTCGAAGTCGCGTCGGGCGATGGCTTCCTGAATCCTGCGGAACTCGTTTCGTCCCGCAACCCCCAAGTTTTCTGTTTGGACGTCATTGTCCCGGATTTCGAGAACCCGGGTGCCGTCCTCTCTGAAGAGAGTAAACTCCTGGACTCCGAGAGATCGCGATTCCAGAGAAAGCTCTTCGGGTGAGGCCCCGTTTTCAACAATCGCTTTTAGTCGGGTACCGGATAGTTGGCCCTTCAGCACTGCATTCTCCGCAATCAGGTCCAACTGGTTTTCAAAGACCAGGAACACGAAGAAGGCTACTGTGGCCACGACGAGAAGAAGATAACTGAGTATTGCACTGCGAAGTAGTGAGTGACGTCGACCGTCCATACGCTCCAGAGATTTTATAACTAATAAACTTAAAAAGTCAATAAAACTGGTTATCTCTTTTTAAAGGTGCGTTTCTTCACGAGTCGGCGACTTCGTGCTTCCGAGAGCATTACAAGGCTCAGATCGAAACCTGCACCTCGATACCGGGACGGAGTTGGATAATGAGGAGCGTCGACTCGAAGAGAGTCTGCGTTTCCACTGTGGCGGCGATACTCGTCCGGTGCGTCAGTTGGTACTTCGCGCCGGTACCGATCCCAACGAAAGGTACGGACTTTGAGAGCCATTCATTCTCGTCGGTTTGTAGAAGAAAGACAGCTGTGCCGCCGTGAACAGACACCCAGGGAGTAACGGGGTCGAGACGCGAAAAGATAACGGAAACGTCAACACCGAGGGGCCACAGCAGGTTTCGGGAGGACCTTACCTCTCCTTCGGCCCGAAAGTAGTCTACTCCGGATCGGAAGGAGGGACGAAGGACGACGTTCCCGACTTCCAGGTCCATACCGACCCGCAGAACAACAGCGAAACCGGCGCTAAGGTAGTCTTTGCTTTGACCGAGGAATATGGACGGTAGCACCGCGACTCTCCCCTCGATTGGAGGTCGGTCAAAGGTCTCCTCGAAAATGGGATCTTCTCCCTCTACTGGTTGGGCAGCAATAGCGCCTGCGAGAGCCACCATAAGGGACATTCCCACTAGTGTAACCCGGTGAAGCATACGGACACTCCTGTTTATTACATACCTTGTTACGAACAAGCTAACACGCTAGTTGTCGCGAAACCGGACCTTCCAACTCTTTTTTTAGCTTTTCTGTCGGGTTCAAAAGAAAGATAAAAACCGAGAATCCAGGCAGGAGAAATGTGGATTTAATCACCGATTGGGTTATGTTTATCGCTTAGATAACCAAATATCGATTGGAAGCACTATCTGTTGCAACCAGGAGACTGAATGCAGACAATTAAAAAACCGTTTCGGCTTGTACCCCTCGGGCTAGTCCTTGTTTTCGCCGGGTGTAGCAATCCCTTCGGCCTCCGGGACTACCTCAATGGGCCCTTGGCCGAAACCGGTGTATTGGAAAACACCGACGTTTCGCTATCGTCCCCGGCATTTGGGGCTCAGCCAACGGCCCCGGCAACCATCGACCTGACGGCTACGGTAACCAACTCTCCTTTGCCCATAACAAAGGTCGTTTTCTACGCCGGGGGTCACGAGGTTGGAGAGGACACGACGGAACCATACCAGCTGTCTCTCCCGGACGCCACCGGCGCCTTCTACGATTTCTCCGCGGAGGCCGTATTCGAAGGCGGTCTCCGGAAGTCGTCGACGGTCACCAGCATCACCATGGATGGAGTATTCGCCAAGGTAAACCTCGGCGGCGTCGGTGCGCCATCAATACTGGCAGAACCTAGTGGCTTCTTTAGTGATCAAGGAGCACTTCCCCCGGGCTATATAGTAGACACCGGTGAGGCATACAGCCCTCGAGGCGAACACGGAACTTTTGGGTGGAACACGTCGAAGAGCGCCAAGACCGGGCGTAATCTCAATCTACCGGACACCCGGTACGTAGACTACTTCAAGTTTGGCTCCGGGACGGTAACGTGGGAAATGGCGGTCCCGACGGGGGACTATTTCGTCAGGGCTCATGCGGGTAGGAACAGCTGGAGGTTCAGACAAGTCCACGTAAACCTTAGTGCCGAGGGCCAACAGCTATTCAACGACACCACCACCAACGCGGCCTTCTACCTCGATCAGACACTCCACTCTGTCTCGGTAGCGGATGGACGTATGACTCTCGAGACGGGTGCTGGAAACGATAGCACCGCGAACCTTTACTTTGTCGAGATTATTACCGACGGCAATGACTACCAACCGCCGTCGGCGCCTACGGGTTTGGGGGTCTCTATGTTGCGCTCCCACACGCTTCAGCTGCAGTGGAGCCCTTCTCAGGACAACACGACCGTCCTTTTTTACCGCATCTACCGTGGGGGTACGCTGGTGGGCGAGGCCGAGGGAACCCGTTTCTTCGTAAACGGCCTAACCCCAGGATCCACGTACAATTTCGCCGTACGGGCTGTTGACATGAGTGGAAACGAATCCGCCGCGAGCGCGGCCCTGACCGTAACGACGCCCTCGGGGGCATATGCCCGGGCCAACTCAATCACCGGAACTATTACCGTCGACGGCGCTGCTAACGAGCCGGAGTGGGCTGCTGCCCAATCGTACACTATCGCTAACCCGATAACCGGGGACTGGGGAACCACCTCGGTCCCAAACTCCGACCTCTCGGGTCGTTTTCGCGCCCTCTGGGACTCGACCAATCTCTACCTCTTGGTCGAGGTCACGGATGACGTGGTACAGACCACCGACCAGGATAAAATCGAAGTCTACCTGGATCTAAACAACGATCGGAGTCTCGGTTACAATACCGACGATCTTCAACTCGGTTTTGAATACGGGGCCGCGACAAGCACAAACACGGACCTCGACAGCGACGGGCAGACCGTCACCTTCACATCAGGGGCCCACTTCGCCACGACCCTAACCGGGTCTGGGTGGATCCTCGAGGCGGCGCTTCCCTGGGGCGACCTGGACATTCCGGGAGGCTTTTCCGCCATAGGCAACGCTAGAATTGGTTTTGAAATCCACCTGCAAGACGATGACGAAGGCGACGGCCGAGACGCGAAGCTGGCATGGTCCGAAGAGCTCATCGATGGTGCTTGGACCTCGCCGCAACGCTTTTCCACCCTTGTCCTGTCCCCCTAGCCCAGGGCTTGGTGGGGGTGGCGGGGGTATCCGTGGTGGTGGAGTCATCGGCCGTGGGCCGACTCGCACAGTAGGCTAGTCGCTCCCGGTACGGGAGTCCCCACGGGATCGGCGCATCTCGACGGCAAGGTCCGGGCGGTCGGTGATGATGCCGTCGATGCCTCGCCCTGCCAGGGTGGCCATCGTCTCCGGGTCGTTGATGGTCCAGGCGGCAACGAAGAGGTTCCGACCTTGGGCACCCCGGATAAACCGCCGGGTCGTGACCGGAATGCGCCCGTCGTGGGTCGGGACCAGAACGGCCTCGTAGGCCGGCGAGAGAAGCCCGGAGAGGAAGACCCAGGTCGCAAGGAGAAGCGGCTTTAGCTCTTTTTCCGATCCGTGGGTCGGAGCCTCGGGTGCCTCTCTTCGAAAATGCACCAGAATGTCGTGGTGAAAGCTCGAAAGAAGCGTCCGGTCGGCCCGGTCGAACTCGCGGACAAGGGCGATCATCGCGTCGGCCAGGCGGCTATCGTTGTCCTTGGCGTCCACGATGATATGAGCCTTTGGAAAAGCGGAGAACACCTCACGGAGGGTGGGCACCGCGACCCCGGTGCCGCGATAGGGAAAACGGGGCTCGCGCCCCGGCTGAAACCGGTACCCGGCGTCGAGGGCTTTGAGCCGGCCGAGGGTAAAGGAGCTCACGGGACCCGCCCCATCGGTGGTACGGTCGACCACCCCGTCGTGGATAACCACCGGGACCCCGTCCGCCGTCAGGTGGACGTCCATCTCCAGCGCGTCCGCCCCCACCTCCAGGGCCCCGGCGAAGGCCTCCAAGCTGTTTTCCGGGCGCAGGAGGGCGCCGCCCCGGTGTGCTATAACAACCGGACGGTCCACCGGTAGGGATGCGAAAAACGCGTGTTTTTGGGCGGGTTTCACGGAGAAACCTGCGTCCGAGGGGAGCCCGGATGGCTATTCGTGATGGCAGTATTTCCGTGGTGCCGGATGGGTTCTTGTGTGAACCTTTTGAGTAGCACCTCTACATCATCCTGTCGCGATAACGGAGCATATGTGGCGACCGATTTGTATGCGGAGCTCAATTCTTCCTCGCTTGAGAGCGGTCGATCAAAACACCCGGACTTGCCGGGCGATAACGGCTTCGTCGCGGGACAGG
>CAZLDK010000174.1:0-7305 GCA_964558285.1 uncultured Spirochaetaceae bacterium
TTCGTCCTCGGAGCGCCCCGGCTCGAGGAGCTCGAGGACGTGCCCCGCCTGGACCGAGGTGAGCTCTTCGAGGTCGAAGTGATAGCGCTCAGGAAACTCTCTGCGCATTCGATTCCGGGCGGATTCCCGAACCTCGTAGATAGGGTCGTCTAAGAAGAGCTTCTTGAGAGCGTCGAAGAAGCGGTCTCGCTTGTCCCGAGGGTTCATCTCTTCGACGACGGTTCGGCGGACGATCGCCCGGGCGTCCTGAAGGGAGTCCCAGACACCACGAACCGAACGGTCATCGTCGTCGTTTAGCATAATCTTGACCGCGAAGAAGCGAACCGGCCATTCCGGGTCCCCGGTCATCTCGCGGATTTCGTCGATTCGGTCTGCGAAGAACTCCCGGCCGGCGGCGCCGTCGAAGGGCTCTCCGGGGCCCGAGAGTCCGATCTTTCGCAGGGTCAGAAAATCTTCCCCCGACGCGAGTCGTTTCTTGAGCTGTTCGGCGAGCTTGGGTCGCTCGAGGGCGACGGCAAAGCAGGCGAAGAGCCCCGTGTCCGGCGCCAAATCCAGGACCCGGCGAAAGGCGCGTTCGCTCCGGGTCCGCCGGAGCTCGTCGACCCAGAGCCTATCGATACCGGTAAGACGAACCACTTTCGGGTTGGTGGTTCTGGCGACGGATTCTACCATCTTGGAGCGCTTGAGAAGCTGCGTCGGCGGGATGTCGATGCTATCACCTTCGGAGAGCGCCGAGAGCTTTCGGCGAAGGCGTTTCCGGGAAATAGCCCGGAGGACGATCCACAGTAGCGCCAAGAGGACGACTGCGCCGGCGGCGACGTAGGCCGCCAACGGCAAACCAAGCGCTTCTTCGATCAATTGATTCATCCGGAACTCCTGTAGCTCTAGCTTACCTGCTTGAGAACGTTAAAGACGTGGAGGGGCTGTTCTTTTCCCTTTACCCTTACCGGCTCCCGCTCCTCGACCTTGAAGCGCCGGCCGATAAGGTCCCGGGTCGCCTGGGTAATGACGACCTGTCCGGGTCCTGCGACCCCCTCCAGGCGAGCGGCGACGTTTACGGTGTCGCCGATAACCGAATAGTCCATCCGCCGGGCGCTCCCGAGGTTTCCCGCCACCAGGGACCCGGTGTGCATTCCGATTCCGACCCGCAGGTCCTTTGCGGGACCGACAAAGAAGGACCTGTCCTTGGATTTTATGAGCTCTTGGATCTCCAAGGCGCAGCTGACGGCAGAAACGGCATCCGCTTCCTCGGATTGCATCGGGACGCCCCAGGCGGCCATAATCGCGTCCCCGATAAACTTGTCGATGTAGCCCCTGTGCCTAATGATTATCTCCACCGCTTCGGAGAAATAGGCGTTGAGGATCTCGATAATCTCCTCCGGCTCCTTGTTTTCGCTAAAGGAGGTGTACCCCCGGATATCGGCAAAGAAGATGGTGGCGATCTTTTTGTCCCCCCCGAGCTTCACCATGTCGGGCGTTTTTACAAGGCTATCGACGACTTCTTGGGAGAGATACCGGGCAAACATGTCCTTGATAACCCGCCGCTGCTCTTTGACGACGTTTACCTGCTTCTTAAGCTCCCGCTCCCGGCTCTGGTCGGTAAACAGAAGGGTAAGGCCCTCGAACTTCCCCCGCTTGCCTTTGAGAGGCGAGATGTTCAGCGAGAAATCCATCTCTTTTTCGCCCCGGTAGATCCCCTCGATCCCGAGAATCTCGCTCTGGGAGCTAAACGCGCCGGCGACACCCCGCATGATCGCCGGGGAGATGCGCCCCTTGAAGAGGTCCTGGATTTTGACGCCGATCGTGTCCTCGGTAAGGCCAAGGCGCTCGGCGGCGACGTCGTTGAAGTAGTGGATTCCCCCGTCGAGGTCCGTCGTAACAAGCAGGTTGGTCATCGAGGAGAAGACGTTTTCCTGGTAGCGCTCGAGGGCCTCGATCTGCCGGAGCTTGGCCTTGAGCTCGTCGAGGAGCTCGGTGTTGTGAAGCATTCCCGCCGCAAGCTTGGTAAAAGAGTCAAGGAAGTAGAATCGCTCCCGACCGAAGAAAGAGTCCTGCCGGCCGTTCAGAATCAGGATTCCGATCTCAGCCGTGGGGGTGTAGAGCGGCAGGGCGATGGCACTGTTCATCGCGTCGTTTAGGAAAATCTCGGAAAAGAAGGGCTCCCCTCGGCGGAGAACCACCAGGGTCTCTCGGGAATCCCCGAGGAAGTCGACGAGCTCGCCTCGACGCTTTATCTGTTTGGGAACGTCGTAGCGTCCCCGGCGGTAGAGGAGCTTGAGAGAAGTCGGCGAGTCATCGTCGTAGAAATAGACGCAGGCCAGGTCGCTCCGGGTTATGTCGAGGGCTTGATCTACGAGAACGGAGATGAGGTCCGAGGCGGTCGTTTCCCGGGAGAGGATCGAGCTGGCCCGGACGAGCTCGTCGAACACTTCCGCCGACGGCGCATCTAAAGAAACTGACACCGTTGTACATCCTTTTCGCCGCGTCTTTGGATAAGCATAGCGCCGAAAAGCGGGTAATTCTACACGTTAACGGTAATCAAACCGCTACTCTACGATCTCGGGCGAAAGTAGTATCGGGCCCCGATTCCGCCGGTGAAGTCGGCGGTGGTCTCCGGATAGAGCTGGAGACCCGGGGCCAGCTCCAGAAACAGCTCCACCGGCACTGCCTCGAAGAAGTAGCCCGCCCCTAGGGGCACGCGGATGCCGAACTCCGGGTCGTCGGCAAAGATGACCTTACCACCGACCCCTACGTAGGGGAGGAGCTCCCCCTCTTCGATTCCGACGGGGCTCGTAAAATGGTAGTGATAGCTCCCGTGAACGTAGAGCGAACCGTCCCCGACGAAGGACCAGGCAACCGCCGCGTCGAGGGCCGACCGGTCCCCCATCCACACCTTGGCGGTAAGCCCCGTCGGCTCACCGAGAACGATACCGGCGCCGAAGCCGCGCCACTGGACATCCTGCAGGCGGGAACCTCGGGACTCCCCATCACTATCTTGCGCAGTAGCAAGAGCTCCAACGAGAATGAGAATGGCGAAGACAAGAATGAAAGCTCTAGAGCGATTCAAATTGGTATTACTCCTTTCGCCACAGAATATACATCAAGAGGCGAGACAAAATCATCTCGATCCCACGAGGAACCGAAGGTCCCGTCCGATCTTTGCCATACCGGCAATCACCACCATAAACTCCAGGCGGCCGAGAAACATACCCAAAATCTGTGCCCAATGAACGGCCGGCGCCGCATCGGCGGCGGTTACACCCACCGAAAGCCCGACGGTTCCGAGAGTCGACGCAAACTCGAAGAGCGCCTCCTTGAGACCGTAACCGGCCGCGGTCATCACCACGGCTCCGAGGAACAGACTCAGGAGGTAGAGAGCCGCAAAGGCCGTCGTCTGGCGCAGGCGGGCGTCGTCCAAGAAGACGGGTCGATCCCCGAGCCAGAGAGGCGTCTCGACCACGGCGTTCCGAGGAAGAAAGGTCCTTCGCAACTCGGTGGTCAGAGACTTCCAGAGAACGTAGAAGCGCACCTGTTTGAGCCCCCCCGCCGTAGAGCCGGCTCCTCCTCCAATAACCATAAAGAAAATGAGGAGCAGCCAGCCGAAGGAGTTCCAGTCGGAATAGCCGACGGTAGAAAAACCAGTGGTCGTTATTGCGCTCGTTATATCGAACAGAGAGACTCTCAGAGACCTATCCAGACTCGCGTAGAGACCCCGCGCGGTCAACAGAAAGACCAAGGTAACCCCAAGTACCAAAAGCAAGCCGAAGACCCGCAATTCGCCGTTTCGACCGACCGCCCGCAGGCGTCCCCGGAGGATGGCCCAGGCGGTGACAAAGCTGAGGTTTCCGAGAATCATCAGAGGAAGGGTAACCGCCTCGACGGCCACCGAGTCCCAGTAGCCGATGCTCTCCGGGCGGGTGGAGAACCCGCCGGTCGAAACGGCGGCAAAGGAATGGTTTATCGCGTCGAACCAGCCCATTCCCGCAAGGTAGAGCCCGACTATTCCCGCAACGACATACGCGACGTAGATGATAAGGACCAGCTTTGCCGATTGACGCACCTGCGGAAGCAGGTTCTCCCTTCCTTCGGCTACCGAAAGGGCGGCTCCCGGCGGACCTAAGAGGGAGGCAAGCATGATGATAGCCAGACCGGCTCCACCGAGAAGCTGCATCGTGCTCCGCCAGAGCAGGAATACATACGGCGTGTTGGTAACGTCGACCACGGAAAGCCCGGTGGTTGTCCATCCGCTGACCGCCTCAAAAAGGGCGAGGCGAAACGGAAGCCCCATCCCCATGGTAAAGGTCCAGGCGGAAAAGAGACAGATAGAAAGCCAGCTCAGAAGGACGATTACCCCGCCCTCCCGGACGTTCAGCACAACCCGAGCGTGCCGCCTAAGCAAGCGCCAGAGGAGCACGCCTCCGACGCCCATTGCCGCCGCCGGAACGAGGAAGGCGCCCAAGTAGGCGAGCTCTTCCGGTCGCCACAGAAAGATCAAGAGAGGAGTAGCCATGAACAAGGACGCGAAAGAAAGGACCGCTCCCAGGTATGAGAGGAGCGCGCCGTATCGTCCGAGTACGTACCGCCGGTCCGCCACGAGAGCTTAGCTCCGTTCCCCGGTTATCAAGCGGATGACCGCGGCAAAGTTGTGTGGGAGGGTGATCAGAACCAGCCGGTCGCCGACTTCGACCGTGGTCGTTCCGCTGGGGATAATCGGCCTGTCTTCCCGCATTACCACGGCGATAAGGGAGTCCTCGGGCATCGAGAGCTCGCGGATCGTCTTTCCCGCGGCGGGAGACGCCTCTTCTACGAGGACCTCCGTCCCGTTTACCTGGCCGCTCCCGATCGGGATAAGGTTGGTAATGCCGTCGACGGCCGTCCGTTGCTCGAGCATGCTGACCACCGTCTTGGTGGTGGAAAAGGTGTCGACACCGAGTTTCCGATAGATCGGTTCGTTGTCCGGGTCGTCCACCAGGGCCAGGACGCGCTCTACCCCGTATTCCTCGTGTGCAAGCTGGCAGGCGACCAGATTGTCGTGGTCGAAGGGCGTAACCGCGAGGAACTCGTCGGCTTCTCGGACGCCCGCCTCTTCGAGAACGGACGGCTCGGTGCCGTCACCGTGGACGACGGTCGCCTTGAGCCTCCGGGCGAGATCTACACATTCGGAATGGTTCTTGTTGATGATGGTAACCGAGTGCCCCTTGGAGAGGAAGGAACGGCTGAGAAAGTAGACATGGGGTCCTCCCCCGACTATGCAAACCCTCATCGTGCCTCCTGGTCGATGAGATCGAGAAGATTCTTTGTCAGCGCTTCGGTCGCGGAGAGGGTTTCGACACCCAACCGGCGGAACACCGACTGCTTCTTCGCATCCGAAATACGGGCGATGACCCGGGGGGCGTTGTACTCCGCCGAAGCCACTTGGCACACGTGAATGTTGACGTTGTCGTTCCCGGTGACGGCGAGAAGCAAGTCAGCCTTGCCGGCCCCGGACTGATTCATCGTGGCAAGCTCGCTCGCATCCCCTTCGACCTTGAAACCGGAATAGTCCGGCGCAAGACGCGAGAAGGAAGCCGAATCGATATCGACGGTAACCACGGCATCGCCCCGTGCACTCAGGCGATTGGCGAGGGAGGCCCCGAGGCGCCCGCACCCGATAATCAGAACCATCCGGTCGCCGGCCATCTATTTTCCTTTCCGCTTGTCGGCTTCTTCGTCGCCGATGTTTATGTTCTTGGCCTTCTCGTGCTTCGCGACGATGCGTTCCACATTCTGATCCGCCGGCTTGTAGGTGGGGTCCAGTGCAAGAGCGGCCCGGTAGTTCTTGAGTGCTGCCAGCCAGTCGCCCTTCATTTCCAGAATTGCCCCGAGAAGGTTCTGCGCCTCCGGTTTGGTTGGGTCGGCCTTCGCGGCCTCTTTAACAAAACCGGCGGCCTTATCGAGGTCGCCTTCGGAAATGGTCTTTTTGGCCGCCTCGATGTACTCCTCGTAGGTGGCCGCCGCCTCTGTATCCAACGTATCGCGTTCGAGGACCTTGTCGACAAGAGCCCGAATCTCCTTCGGGGAGAACGGCTTCTGGACAAAATCGACGGCTCCGAGCTTCATCGCCTCCGTTGCCTTGTCGATGGTGCCGTGGGCGCTAATGATGACCACCCGGGTGTTTGGTTTGTCTTCCCGAATCTTCCGGAGCACTTCCATCCCGTCCATGCCCGGCATCCGGAGGTCCAGAAGCACTACACCGTACTCCCCGTTCTGCAGCTTTTCCAGCGCCTCTTCGCCGTTAATGGCGGTTTCGACGGCCACCTTCTTGCTCTCCAAGGCTTGGCTGACCGTGAACCGAATATTCTTTTCGTCGTCTACGATAAGTATGGACTGCTTCTCCATCGGGAAACCTCCTTCGGTTATGCGTGACCGAGACGCAACGTAAAGGTGAATCTGGTGCCTTTTCCGGGCTCCGAGTCAACCCAGATCGTACCACCGTGAGCTTTGACTATCTCCTTGGCGATGGCAAGCCCTAGACCGGTGCCGCCCGAATTTTCTTGCCCCGGCACCTGGACAAACTTGTCGAATATCTTGCTTTGCTGCTCGACGGGGATTCCTTCGCCGTCGTCGGCAACGGAAAGGTGGGCCCATTCCCCCACCTCTTTGGCGTCGACCACTATACGCTTCCGGGCATACCGAACGGCGTTGACGATAAGATTCGTCAAGACCCAAGCTACCTTGTTGGGATCCGCCTGTACCACGATATTCGCCTCCGAGCTTTTCGCCACCAACTCTATCTGTTTCTGCTCGGCCTGAGTCTCCACCGCCGATAGGGCCTTCTCGAAAAGCAGGGATACCGGTGTGGTATCGACTTCGATCTCGAGGCGCCCCGATTCGATCCGTGACAGGTCGAGGAGATCGGATATCAAGCTCTTGAGACGCTCCACCTCCTCCGCGGCAACATCGAGCAGCTGCCGTTGGTTCTCGTCGCTCTCGTCATCCATGCGCTCCTTGAGCAGCTCGACGCTCATCCCGATGCTCTGGATCGGCGTCTTGAGCTCGTGAGAAGCGGTGGCTACGAAGTCGCTTTTCATCTGGTCGACTTCCTTGAGCCGGGTGATATCCCGAAGCAAGACGACAACCCCGAGAAACCGTCCGTTTTCCGCCACCACGGGGGTAATCGCGAACATGTAGTATCGCGACTGCTCTCCGTCCGGGACCGTCAAGATGTCCTCGCCTTCCTCGAGCTCGGGAGCCTCTCCGGATTCCACCGTAGCCTTGACCAGATGGTAGATCGAGAGCTCGCCGATTACCTCGAGGAGGTGTTTT
>CAZLDK010000175.1:0-7284 GCA_964558285.1 uncultured Spirochaetaceae bacterium
GAGAGGGGCGTCTACACTAACCGCATCAAGGTGGAGCTGGTCCACGACTTCCACTACAGATGCCCCGCGGAAATCGACGACGAATTGCGGGAACGCCTCTTCGGCTTGAGCGCCGCGGTCTTCCGGGTAACCGGGGGCCGGGATGTCTCCCGGGTCGATTTTCGGATCGACGAGTCCGACGGGACCCCGTACATCCTGGAGACCAACCCGCTACCGGGCCTGAACCCGGAGTACAGCGACCTCTGCATCGAAGCCTACGCCGCGGGCTGGAGCTACGCGGAGCTCATCAACGGAATCGTCGGCCTGGCGGCCGAACGCTACGCGATTCGAGAATGAACTTCTTGCTCCCGAGAGCCTCTCTCACTATCATCGGAAAGGCTACGCATCATTCGACCGAAGGGAGGCCCAAATGCACAGCAAGACTCTGCTTGCGATTCTTACCGTAACCTGCATATCGCTCACCGCCCCGGCGGCGCTCTTTGCGTTCGAGACCTTCGATTCCTACCCCGGGTTTTCCTACGACATAGGAGCGGGCTCCGGATACTCCAGCGACGGCGGTTTCTACGAGATCAACGGTGCGCTAAATACCCATCTCCAATCGTGGCTGGTCTGGCGGAACTCTGTCTTTTTCCGGGGCCAGACCGACGCCGACAACTTCTTTGGTCTCGATACTTCGATGCAAGCCGGTGGCCGGTTAAACATGGGTCCCCAGGCGCTATTCGACTACCACGGTGGCGCAGGGTACCGCTTTACGAGCATTGGGGACCACGCCCCCTTCGCCGAGGCGGGAGCGGGCTACCGCTTCGGTGGTCTACAGATAGGAGCCAACGCCAAGTACATTCTCTACGACGTAGTCGGAGAGGATCGGGACAACGAGTTTGTCTTTAGCATTTCGGTATCCGGATCGACATCGGGAACCTTCTGAGAATCATGACACCGGACCGATACGGCTTGCCGAAGATGCGCCGGGCAGCCCTGGACCGCCTGGCCCGGGCCTACGCCGAGGACGACCTGGACCTCGACGATTACGAGGCCCGGACCGAAGCATTGGAGGCCGCCGGATCGCTGCAGGACGTCGCCCGGGTGATGTCGGACATTCCGGACTTCGACCCGCAAGCGCTTGCGCCACGCCCACCCTTCGTGGGCCCCGTCGAGTCCCGGGCCAACCGGATGGACGCGGACCCGGCTACCGCCATTCAGATACTCGGTGATCGCACGGTGGACCTGGCGGATTTTGCGAACGGCGGAATCCGAATCTTTTGCCTTTTGGGTGACACGAAAATAGATCTGTCGGCTCTCCGACCCGGCGAAACGGTTTTCGTGAAGGACATTGGGCTTCTCGGCGACTTTACCTTGCGGGTCCCCGCCGGGACGCACGTTGTCCGCCGCCGGGTCGTACTTCTCGGAGACGAAAAACGTGTCCCTCAGAAGAAGCTCCGGAAAGGCAGGGGGTTGGGCCCTGGGAAAAACACCACGGCTCCGGAGGCGACGACGACCACCACCTCGGCGCCGGCTTCCCGGGCGCAGGACCCTCCTCGGGTCGTCATCGAAGGATTCCGTCTCCTCGGCGACACCAAGATCGTCGACCTGTGAGGGGCATTGCCGTGATGGACCGTCGCGTCCGACGAGGCATTATCCTGCTCGGCGCGGGGTGCGCTCTCGTCGCGACCCTGATCTTCTCCTCCCTCTGGTACGTCAATAACCGGCTGCTGCCGAGAGCAATCGCCCGGGTCGAGCGAGCGGCGGAGACCAGGTATCCAGTCACGCTCGCGATCGAATCCGGCTCCCTGCGCCTCTTCCGGGGCCTGCGGTTTTGGGGGATAGATGTGGCCGTCCGGGGCGAGTCGGTTCGGTCCACCGCCGAAACGGTCGACGTCGATCTGAGTCTGCGTACCCTTTTGCGCATTGCCCGGATCGCCCGGGGAACCGCCGTGCCGCCGCTGGAGGTCGGTGCACTCGACGGCCCGGCCGGCGCATGGCAACTCCTCGAAAACGTCGCAGCCGCGGGCTTGATACCCGATACGATCACGGTCCGAGACGTCAACGTCACCCTGACCGTCGCCCCGCTCACGGAACCCTACCCATTACGCTTCGAGAGCATCGTCGTCTCCCACGACGCGGACGCCGGCGCCGTGACGATGACAACCGAAGGAGAGAGCTTGCCGGGTGTAGCGGCCGAAGTCACCGCCTTCTACCAGACCCGGACCCTCGACACAGAGGTAACCGTCGACGAGCTCCCCATCCCAGAGATAACGCAGACCCGGTTTTCTCCATCCGGGGGAGCATTCGCCGCCTCCGTGCGTGGGCGGTATTCGGAAGACGGAAGCGTCGAGGTGGCTGGGGTTGTCGGTGTCCGGAACCTATCCGTCGACGCCCCGGTAATAACACCGGATACTATTTCGCCGATAGACTTGAGCTACGCCTTCGCTGCGGAGTACGACCCCAACGCGCCCCCTCCCGACATCCCCCCTGCGGTCCCGGACTCCATCCGCCGCCACTTTCCCCGAGGCGCTCTGACGGTCCGGGACGGTACCCTAACCTTTAACGGAATCGAGATGGCTTTGGACGCCGTGCTCACCGGTTTGGAGACCGGGGGGCCCCACCCGATCTCCCGGGCCCCCGCCGGAATTCCCCGGAGGATACTCCTGGACGTCGGTCTCCCGAGAACCCCGGTAGCCCGGCTGAACGGCGCCGTGCCGGACGCCCTCCGGGGCCCCCTCGATACCCTCGAGCTCCAGGGCGACTTCTCCTGGCATCTGGCGCTAGACTTCCCGCGATACGATCCGGCGGGGCTTCAGTGGGAGGCCGACATAAAGCTCGAGGATTTTGCCGTCCTCCGGATTGCCGATTCGGTGAATCCCTTCGGGCTCAACGGAGCCTTCCTCCACACCATTCGGGATCCGGGGGTCAACTATCTCCGACGGGTGCTCATCCCACCGGCAAACCCCGAGGCTCCTCCGGGTTCTCTTGCCGGAGCCGGGTCCGGCGTTTCGGACCCGACCTTTACCTACGTCCGCTTAGAGGAGATGTCACCCTGGATTCCCGAGGCCGTTATTACCGCGGAGGATGGGGCCTTCTACTACCACGACGGGGTCAACTTCCGCACCCTCGCTCTCGCGATCGTTCGAAATCTAAGCGAGAAGGACGTTATCGTTGGGGCGAGCACCATCAGCATGCAGCTGGTAAAGATGCTCTTCCTCAACGACGACCGCATCTTTTCGCGAAAGCTGCAGGAGGTGTTCCTGGTCTACTTGATGGAGCATCAGGTTCCCGTGTCCAAGGACCGGATTCTCGAGATCTACTTGAACATCGCCGAGTTCGGCCCCGGGGTCTTCGGCATCCACGACGCCGCGGGATACTACTTCGGAAAGACCGCCGCGGAGCTCTCCCTCGGAGAGGCGACCTTTCTGGCGAGCATTCTCCCCTCTCCCAAGCGCTACCACTGGTACTACGCCCAGGGGGAGATCAGCGACGGCTGGTTTATCCGAATGAAGAGTTACTACGACGTCATGCGCCTCCGCGGCACCATTTCCGACGAGGAGTACCAGGCAGCCCTCGAGGAGAAGCCCGTCTTTGCCAAGGAAGCGACCCCCGCGGCGAGCTGATCCTACTCCGAAACCTACGCCCCTATTTCACGACCCCGATCGAGGTTAGCACGCTCTTCAGTTGGGCCTTCTCCTCGTCCGTCATCTTCCCGACAGGGCTCATGCAAGGTCCCGCCTCTATTCCCAGGAGCTCGAGGGACTCCTTGATGACTGTCGGAAAGGACCCGAGCGTAAAGGCAAGGCGCAGAGGGGCCAAGGTAAGCTGAGCCTCTAGAGACCCGGCGATGTCGCCTTGGACGTATCGGTCGTAGATATCCGCGACCAGACGCGGGGCGACGTTGGCGCACGCGGCGATGGACCCGGCTCCGCCGTAGCACAAACAGGCGTGAATAAGGGTGTCTCGACCGGCAAGTACCAGAAAGTCCTTGTCCTTGGTTCGACGTATGTACTCGGACGTAAGGGTGAAGTCACCGCTACTATCTTTTACCGCAACAATGTTCTCTATGTCCGCCAGCCGCTCTACCGTTTCCGGCTTGATGGTAATACCCGTCTTGGGCAGATTGTTGTAAAGCAGGACGGGCAAAGAGGTTTCCGAGGCTATTACTCGATAGTGCTCGTAGAGCTCGTCTTGGGTAACGCTGATAAACATGGGAGTCAATACCGAGACTGCGTCCACACGGCACTCCTCGGCAATCCTGTTTAGGGCGATGACTTCCTTCGTCGTTATGGCGCCGGTTCCCATGTAGACGGGCACCCGGCCGTTGGTTTCGTCGACGGTAACCTCGACGATTCTTCTCTTTTCTTCAAAGCTCAGCCCGTAGAACTCCCCGGTGGTGCCCACAGGAAAGAGAGCGTGAGAACCACCGTCGATAAGGAAGTTGACGAGCTTCCGCAGCGCCTTCTCGTTGACCGTCTCGTCGTCGTTGAGTGGCGTAATCATCGCAGGGATGATGCCCCTGGGTTCAAACATCATTGATTCACCCCTTCTTCGGATTATTGACGGGCCACTTGGGCGTGCGTCCGTTCAGTACGTCGTCGATCCCCATGGCCGCATGGAGCGCCATTCGGGTCATGCACTCAACCGTGAGCGCCGCGTTGTGGGGCGTCGCGATAACGTTGTCCATATGCAACAGGGGGCTGTCCTGGGCCGGCGGTTCGTTGGCGAAGACATCGAGTCCGGCGCCACCGATAGCACCACTCTGCAGGGCTTCTATGAGAGCCGCTTCGTCGACAACCTCGCCCCGTGCCGCATTGATAAGACAAGCGCTGTTCTTCATCATTTCGAACTCGGCTTTACCGACGGCTCCCCGTGTTTCGCTGGTTGCCGGAAGATGGAGAGTAACGAAATCCGGCCGAGAAAAGATATCGCCCCACTCCTTCACGGGCTCCACAAAGTCCGGGAACTTATCGGAGCTCAAGTAGGGGTCATAGCCAATAATCTTCATGTCGAAGGCAGCCATCTTTCTGGCGACCAGACGGCCGATCTTGCCCATTCCGACGATGCCCAGAGTCTTCCCTTCGATATCCATTCCCTTCAGCTGATTTCGGATAGAAAAGTTGCCTCCCCGAAACTCGTCGATCACCTTTATCAAATGCCGTGATAAGGCGAGCATCAGGAGCACCGTGTGCTCTGCTACCGTGTTAGAGTTGGATTCAGGCGCGTTCGTCACCCAGATGCCAAGCTCCTCGGCACGGGCCACGTCAATATTGTCGACGCCAACCCCATGCCGGCCAACTACCTTCAACTTCTTCCCAGCCTCGAGCACTTCCGCGGGAAACGGAGCTGTTCGCGCCAGGATGGCATCGCAGTCAGCCACGTCCCGAGCTATCTCTTCCACGGTAATCCCGCTTCCCATCTTAATCTCGCACCCTCTTTGGGTGAGGTACTCTTTCCCTTCGGGCATTACGTCCTGGGGAACTAAGACTTTGTACGCCATTGCTTCTACTCCCTTTGTGTTAGCGGTACTTTTCCGCGATCGCCTTTAGACCGTTTGCGATGATTCCCGAGTCGAGGCCGCTCATGATCATGTTGCACCCCTTCGGTATCCACCGGTCGAGGAGCGCATCCGGTGCGTGGAGACCGAAGACTTTTCCGTTCTTCTTGGCTGCTTCAGCCACTTTGGATATGGCTGCATCGACGGTATCTCCCAAGAGATCCCCTGGAACGCCAAGAGAGATAGCCAGGTCGTTTGGGCCGATCAGCAGGGCGTCGATGCCCTCCATAGCGGCAATCTTCTCTACGTTTTCCACACCGAGACCTGTTTCGATCTGAGCGATCGTCATGGTCTCTCGATTGGCCTGGTCCATGAACTCCTGGGCGCTACCCCCAAGGCCGCCGAAGTTGGTGTGCCCTCCAAGACTGCCGAGCCCTCGTTTTCCCACAGGGGCAAACTTGGCCCAGGCTACAAACTTCTCCGCTTCCTCCACGGTTTCGAGCATCGGGACCATAACCCCGGTCGCACCCGCGTCTAGGATTCGAGAAACGAAACCCTTGGTCAGCTCGGGCACGCGAACGAAGCCCCCGACGCCGGCCGCCCGGGCGACTTTGAAGCAGTCTGATAAGGTTTCTATGGCGTAGGGCCCGTGCTCCATGTCGTACATGTAGAAGTCCAATCCCGCGTGCTTCACCATCCATGCAAACGCCGGATTGCGAACAACCCGGACCATGGTCCCCACTGCGGGCTTTCCCTGCTTTAGTTTGTCTACTGCCATTGCGTACTCCTTGAACCATTTCGTTTTCTTCGAAGACTCGTTTATGCGACTCCGGCGGGTCTAACCGGAGCGTGCATAGTATCACGGTAGGTGGCCTCGAATCCCGGTGACTTGTGTCTTGAACAGTGTGCTGACCGACCGGAGATCCCCGAATTCGGTTCTGGAGTCTTCGCCTTCCACGACGTCATGCGATACTATTTTGGTGGAGGGGTTTTGGAGCTTCCACCCTAGAAGCTGATCCGCCTCCTAAGACCCACAATCGCCAAGGAGCATCATCACCGTGCCCCGCCGTAGGCCACAGTCCAAACACGAAGAAATCGCGAACAGCGTAACCCACGGCTTCGGGATCCTCATGAGTCTGGTCGGCACCGTGGTCCTTACCCTCCGTGCGGTGGAGACCGGAGAGATCCGGCGCATCGTAACCTACCCCCTCTTCGGGGTGACGATGATCCTGCTCTACACAGCGTCAACCCTCTACCACAGCAGAAAAAGCGAAGTCTCGAAGGCCCGGCTGAAAGTCTTCGACCACATCTCCATCTTCTACCTGATAGCCGGGACCTACACGCCGATAACCCTCGTGGGGATGCGGGGCCCCTGGGGGTGGTCGATCTTCGGGGTGGCCTGGGCCCTGGCCCTCGCCGGCACGGTGTTCAAGCTCTTCTACACCGGCCGGTTCCCGATTATCTCCACGGCCATCTACGTTACCATGGGGTGGATCGTCGTTGTGGCGGTGATGCCCCTTCTCCGGAGCCTGTCGACGGACACCCTCCTCTGGCTCTTAGGCGGCGGGCTCTTCTACACGGGCGGGGTTGTCTTCTACGCCTGGCGCCGCCTCCCCTTCGGCCACGCCGTCTGGCACCTCTTCGTCCTCGCCGGCACGGCGAGCCACTTCGTCGCGGTTATGTCGCTTTAGGCCCCGATTCCCCGTAGCCGCCGGGCTATTCGCTCCCCCCGGGCTACACGGTCTGCGGAGTCCCCGGTGGCCGGTCCGAGGCGCTCCTCCCCGGCGATTCTTCCGTCGAGCATA
>CAZLDK010000176.1:0-1118 GCA_964558285.1 uncultured Spirochaetaceae bacterium
GAGAAGGACGCCCTCGAGGACCGCCTTATCGAGGCGACAATTCTCTATCAGAACGGCCTGAAGAAGTAGTTACTGGTCGGCCGCCGGTACTACCCGAGCGGCCGAAATAATCTCCCGCGCCGTGGTGACGCCTTCCAGATCGGTAAAGACCTCGCCGGTGGACCCGTCGGGGCTCGAGTGCCCGAGGAGGGTTAGCTCGACCGGGAGCTGGGGTTTGCCGCCGTCGTCGAACAGCAGGCGCCCACGGTAGACCAGGGCCGGCTGCCCGCTTCCCCACTCACCCCCCGAATAGTTCGGGCTCCCCTCGGGGGCCTCAGCCGGAAAGGCGTCGTTAAAGTCGGTGGACATGTTTACCTCCAGGAATACCAACACCTCTTCGTGTCCCCCCGGAATTTCCGTGTGTACCAGGAACTCGCCCTTCGGGGTCGCTCCGGTAACCGCGTCGGGCATCGGCTCCTCCCGGGTTGGGACCAAGAGCCCGTCGGAATAGACCTCTCCGTGCCGATGGGACCACACCGGTAGCGACTCCGGCCGGCGAATCTCCTCCTTAGGTGTGTCGTCCCCCGGAGCCCCCCGCCAGGACTGAGTCGCAATTCGCTCGGTGATGTAGAGCGTCCGGAGAAACTCGCCGTCCACGGTCTCCGCCCAGAGAACCATCTGGGGATTGTTGGTGATGTTGATCAACGGAAGGATCTTCATCTTGTGGCCGAAATGCTCGCCGGGCATCACTTCGACGGCAACCTCGATACCGGGCGGGGTATCGGAGCTCCCCCGGGGAACGGTTTCGAAGACCTCCTGGCTCTGTCCCCCGGCTAAGGCGCCGTGGCCGACCCAAAAGATCATGACGAGAGTGGAAAGAACCTTAGCGTTCATAATGAGCCTCCTATGTAACCTTGTGGTTACTTAATATGGCCTCAAGTTACCTAATGGTTACAAACGCGTCAAGACCTTCTTCGTCTATTCTTGTGATTTTCGGCCGGAGGAACCGCGGTCGGCACCGGTGCTCTTTCCGGCGCCCTTCTCGGCCAGAGCAACGAGCTCCGCCACGGCGTCGGCGATTCGCCGCCACCCCTCTTCGCTTCGGATGTTGACGCCGTTGTACTCCTCGACACCGTCGC
>CAZLDK010000176.1:1128-2853 GCA_964558285.1 uncultured Spirochaetaceae bacterium
CCGGCCATAATGACGGCAAATAGCGCGTGGACGTCGATACCGGGCAACCGCTCGCCCCCCGAGGCGACCTCCCAGAGCCGTTCGGTCATCTCTCGACCGGCGGACTCCCGGGCCTCGGAGAAGACGCGGGTAATGCTGTTCTGGTGGGATAACTCCCAGACCATGAGTCGCTTTGCCATTTGGTCCCCCTTGAGCGTCCGGTGCCCCTGAAGAATAGCCTCCCGGATAATCTCCGGAAGGGACATCTCCGGCCCGGACTCGGTCAGGATGGTGAGGGCGTTCTCCGAGTGGATCGGGTCGAGGGTCTCGGCCACCGCACGGAGCAGTCCGTCAAAGTCGCCGAAGTAGCGGTAGATCAGAACCTTGCTCGCCCCCGCCCGGCCGGCTATCGCGTTTACCCCGACGTTCTCAAAGCCTTCCTCCCGAAAAAGCTCAATCGCCGCGTCGATAAAGGCCTTCTTGGTACGTTCCTTGTCCCGGGACCGGGACGCCGCATCGGTCTGGTGATCCATGTCAGATTATGTTACTAGAAAGTAACAAAAGACGCCAGGCCGGGGGCCCGCCTGCGCACCCGCCGGGGGCTACCGTTCGACCAGTAGGGCGATACCTTGCCCGCCGCCGATGCAGAGGGTCGCGAGGCCCGTGGAGACATTCCGCCGGGCCATCTCGTGGAGGAGGGTCACCAAAATTCGAGCCCCGGAGGCACCTACGGGATGCCCTAAGGCGATCGCGCCACCGTTGACGTTGACTATTCCCTGATCGATGCCCCCGAGCTCCCGCTCCATACCCCGGAGGACTGCCAGCGCTTGAGCGGCAAAGGCCTCGTTGACCTCGGCGAGCTCGACGTCCGCCGGGCGCCGGCCGGCCTTCGCGAGTGCCTTCGCCGTCGCCGGTACGGGTCCGTACCCCATAATCGCCGGGTCGACCCCGGCGGCACCCCAGGAGACAATCCGGCCGAGGGGCTCGACGCCGAGCTCCCGGACCTTACGTTCCGAGGCCAAGACGACCATCGCCGCACCGTCGTTTATTCCCGAGGCGTTTCCGGCGGTTACCGTCCCCCCCGGCTTGAATGCCGGCTTGAGCTTTCCGAGAGCCTCCAACGTGGTGTCCCGCCGGGGGTGCTCGTCGGTGTCGACGACAACCGGTGGGCCTTTTCGCTGCGGAATCTCTACCGGGACGATCTCGTCGCGAAAACGACCGGCGGCCTGGGCGGCGGCCGCCTTCTTTTGACTCGATAACGCGAAGGCATCCTGCTCCTCCCGGGTCACACCCCAGGCAGCAGCCAGATTCTCGGCGGTCATTCCCATGTGGTAGTCGTTGAAGGCATCCCAGAGAGCGTCCTGTATAACCAAGTCCACCATCTGGGTATGGCCTAGTCGAGCCCCGCTCCGGGCGCTCGGAAGGGCATAGGGCGCCATGGTCATATTCTCGGTTCCGCCGGCAGCCACGAGATCCGCCTCCCCGGCCGCAATTTCGAGGGCTCCGAGGGTAACCGCCTTGAGGCCCGATCCGCAGAGCTTGTTGACGGTGTAGGAGGGTACCGTAACAGGGACTCCGGCAGCCACGGCGATTTGCCGTCCGGGGTTCTGCCCGAGGCCGGCGCTCAGAATGTTACCGACGATAACCTCGTCGAGCTCCTCCGGCGGTATCGGTGCCCCGATTCCGGCCCCGAGGGCTCCTAGGAGGGCCGCCGCTCCCAATTCCACGGCGGAGGTCCCCGTAAAA
>CAZLDK010000176.1:2863-7257 GCA_964558285.1 uncultured Spirochaetaceae bacterium
AAAGCACCTCCGAAGGTTCCTATTGCCGTCCTCTTTCCCGAGAGTATGAACACGTCCGCCATCACGTACCTCGGGGGGATGCTAGACGGGCGAGAGACCGCTGTCAATATCGCTCCCGCTTATCTCGCTTGGCGAAACTGTGCCTCCGGGTTACCCTTATCGGCGAAAACCTCGGGAGGATACGGTGATAGATAAACCGATAGTTTCCCCGGAAGAGGCAGTCGCTCGGATAGCCCCCGGGGCCACGGTGATGGTCGGCGGTTTTCTCGCCTGCGGCACCGCGGCGGCCCTGGTGGGGGCACTCGTGGCGGCGGGAACACCAAACCTGACCCTCATTTCGAGTGATACCGCCTTCGACGATCCGAAGACCGGCAAGCGTACCGGGGTAGCGCATCTTATCGCTAACAACCAGGTGTCCCGGGTTATCGCGTCGCACATCGGGACGAACCGGGAGACGCAACGCCGGATGAACGCCGGCGAAATGACGGTGGAGCTGGTTCCCCAGGGAACCCTCGCCGAACGGATCCGGGCCGGCGGGGTCGGCCTCGGAGGAATCCTGACCCCGACGGGTCTCGGGACCGAGGTAGCGGATGGCAAGCAGATTATCGACGTCCAGGGTACGAGCTATCTCCTCGAAGAGGCCTTAAGAGCAGACGTCGCCCTGATTCGAGCCGAGAGGGCGGATACGGCGGGAAACCTCCTCTACTCCAAGACAACCCGCAACTTTAACCCGCTCATGGCGATGGCTGGGGACCTTGTTATTGTCGAGGCAGAAGAGATCGTCCGAGTCGGGGAGCTCGACCCCGAGGCCATTGTCACCCCCGGCGTCTTCGTGGACCTTCTGGTCCGAGACAGGCGAGGTACCTAAAGATGGATTACTCACCGAATAGGGACGTTATCGCTTCGCGCATCGCGATGATCTTCGAGACCGGCGCCCTGGTAAACCTAGGTATCGGCCTCCCGACCCTCGTCGCCAACTTCATCCCAGACGGGGTCGAGATTCTCCTCCAGTCGGAGAACGGTTTTGTCGGCATAGGTCCGGTCCCACCGGAGGGAGAAGAGGATATGAACTTGATAAACGCCGGCGGCGTCCCCGTGACTATGGTCCCCGGGGGCGCGTTTTTCGACAGCGCCACATCATTCGGCATTATCCGTGGCGGTCGCCTCGACTACACGGTCCTCGGAGTCCTCGAGGTCGACCAGGAGGGCAACCTCGCCAACTACACGGTCCCCGGGAAGCTGGTGCCCGGCATGGGAGGGGCTATGGATCTCGTGACTGGAGCTAAGACGGTCATAGCCGCCACCCAGCACTTCGATCGAGAAGGCAGGTCGAAGCTCAAACGACGCTGCAGCCTTCCTCTGACCGCCGCCGGAGAGGTAGACATCGTCGTGACCGACATGGGGCTCTTCGAGGTGTCAGGCAACCGCTTCGTCCTCCGGGAATGCTTTCCTCCCTACACGGTCGAGGATGTTTTGCTCAATACAGATGCCGACATCGTTGACCGTTCTCGTAGCCTTGAAAAGTGGTGATATTGACAAGAATTACCAAACGGTGGGAGTATTAGCCACTATGTCCGACAAAACCAAGAGCTCCGACGACCCGCAGTCCGTACGGTTTGGGCTTTCCCTTCGAATTACCCTCGTAACCGTCGTATCACTCGCACTTGTTCTCGGCGTAATGGTAGCCATGGCCGGTCGAATAATTATTGAGACTGTTCGGGCTACCCAAACCGAGGCCTTCCAGCGGCAGACCGAGTCGATGGCCGAGCTCTTGGACCTGCAACTCTCCCTGGTCCGCCGCACCGTCACTGCCCATGCGATGAATCCCGACTACTCCGATCTTATCCAAGGGGAAAACGCAGACGGGGCCATCCCTCTCCTGAGATCTCTCTACAACGAAGTCGGTGTCCTCGAAGACGTTTTGTTGGTCGATGCCGACGGCACCGTTCTGGCCTCGGTTCAGGAGACCCGGGACCCGGAGGACGTCAAGGGCAACCCGGTTGCCGCGGCGGTCCAAGAGGGAGAGCGTCTGTACCTCAACTCGATCCCCCGCCCCTCTCCGGTTTCCGGCAACCCGGTCCTCTATCTCGGCACCTCCATGCGACGCGACGGGATTGTCGTCGGAGGCATTATCGCCGTTATCGACGTGGAGCGCTTCGGCAGAATCTATGTCACCGACAAACGATTCGGGAAGACCGGTTACGCCTTTGTAATCGACACCGAAGGGACGGTCGTTATCCACCCCGACGAGAGTTTGGTAATGCAGGATCTCTCGGAGGCACCGGTCTTTCTCGGACTCCAGGAAGCGCTGACGTCGGCGAGGGGTCGCTTCGTTGTCGACTACGAGTTCGAGGGCGAGACCAAAACGATGGCCTTCCGGCCCCTTCGCACGGCCTCCTGGTATGTCGCGGTTACTATTGACCAGGAGGAGCTCTTGGCCTCGGGGCGAAACACCCAGCGCCTGCTAATGTTTCTTGGCGTTGGAGCGGTCATCCTTCTCTCGCTAATCCTGATCCTCCAGGTCCGGCGGGTGGTCATCTCTCGGCTACTCGGAATGGTCGCCGCCATCGACCAGGCTGCCGGCGGCGACCTCACCGTAAGAAGCTCCCTTTCGGGACGTGACGAGCTCGCCCACGCGGGACGCCGATTCAACCGGCTGATGGAGTCCCTTGCCTCGGTCATCGTCTCCGTAATCGAACGAATGCGGAGTCTCGAGAGCTCGGGTCAGAACCTTGCGAACAACGTCGATCAAACTGTCTCCGCGGCGACAGAGATAGATGCGAGCACCGATTCGACCCGGAAGCAGATCGAGAATCAGGTCGCGAACGTAACTGAAACCTCAGCCGCCGTCGAAGAGATGACGAAGAACATCGAAGCCCTCAACTCTTCGATCGAGCACCAGGCGTCGAGCGTAACAGAGTCCGCTTCGGCGGTAGAAGAGATGGTTGCCAATATCCAATCCATGGATTCGGTCACATCCGGAGCTGTGGAACAAGTCGAATCGCTCGAGTCGGCGACCCAGGAGGGTCGGGGCCTGGTGTTTCGGGTAAGCGACCTTCTCCGCAAAGTCAGCGAGCGCTCCGAGAGCTTGAGCGAGGCGAACGAACTCATCGCCGGAATCGCGAGCCAGACGAACCTTCTGGCGATGAACGCCGCCATCGAAGCCGCCCACGCCGGCGCCTCCGGAGCGGGCTTCGCCGTCGTCGCGGACGAGATTCGTAACCTCGCCGAGCGCTCCTCGGAACAGTCGAAAGAGGTAAACACCAACTTGCGAGAGGTTGTCGAATCTATCGCCAATGTCTCGGAGGTCTCCCAAGAAACCGACACCGCCTTCGAGCGAATACAGACGTCGATCGACTCGGTCAACGACGTCTTTCGGGAGATCTCCGCAGCGATGCGGGAGCAGGCGGTGGGGGGACAAGAGCTCCTTGCGACCCTGAATCAAATGAAAGAAATCACCGCGTCGGTTTCGAGCGGCTCCGGTGAAATGACCCAGGGGAGCGAGCAGATACTGTCTGCCATCACCAACCTTAACGGCATTACCCAGGAGATCCACGGCGCGATCGAGGAGATATCCCGGGGGAACCAGGAGATAACCAACGCGATGTCCGAGATGGCGAGCCTTGCCGAAGAGAACCGCAAGAGCATCTCCGAAGTGCTTGCTCAGACAGCCTACTTCTCCGTTTCCGGTTCCGGGGAAGGGACTGATGCCGAGGTCGGGGTAACCACCCTCGAGCGGTCGGATCTCCACGCGTAATGCTCTTTTCCCTCCTGGCGACCGCTTTGTTGCTCCTTCTCCCGGAGCTCGGGACCGCAGAGTCTGTTTTCGGACTCCCGGGCCGGCAACAAGACGGGAACCGTAGCTACGAAGGAATCCTCTCTCTCTCTCAGAAGGCCTCGGTGCGGATCCCGGATACCCCGGCCTGGGTTCTCGGCTTCCAAAAAGAGGACGGTGGCTACCGGTGGTACGTTGAAGGCTCCGAAGGATTCCTCTACGCAATCGATCTTTCCGCTCCTTCGACGGTCCTCAGGTCCCTCGAGGTAACGCCCTTGGGACCCGGCGACGCTCCGTCGTGGGCGCCACCGGTGCTTTTCCTCGAAGAACCCAAGGAGCAACCGCGCCTCGGTTCCCTTGCCGACCTACTCCTGTCCCCCGATACCTTCGATGATGTGCCCCTCCTCCTCGACACCTTCCCGGCAGTAAGCTCCGAAGGATGGACCGCGCTCTTGGGCAACGGAACGACTTCGTATCCCCACGGCGCGCTCGGAGATCTAACCGAAGCCGCCTCAATCGTGGTCCTTTTTTCCGAGGAGCACTACAGGGTAATCGATCTCGGTAAGGATGTAGCCGAAGAAACCGGCGTTCTCCTCGGAGACCTAACCGGCGACGGAAA
>CAZLDK010000177.1:0-931 GCA_964558285.1 uncultured Spirochaetaceae bacterium
GGTGATAGAGGGCGGCATTCACTACATCCGAGCGAAGACCAGCCATTTTAGTAGCTTTGTCGCGGCCGCCGCTGCTATTGTGTCCGGCGGTGTCGCGGAGGGCGCCGACATGGATGTGATCTTTCCGGACGGCATCGGTGGCAGTGGCGGCGCGCGGTTTGCCCTAATCGACGAGAGCTTTCGGTACTACCTCGACCGAGACTATTACCTTGTTCCTGCGGGGTCCGGCTCCGGCGAATCCGAAGTCAACCAACGAACCTTTTCTTACCTTGGTCTCGACGGATCCGTCGGAATCGCGACCTACAACGGCGGTTCCCCGGAACACCCCTTCAGTGCCCACAAGCAGTTCTCCGGTTCACTCTACATAAATTTTGTCGCTCACATGGACCTCGATTTGTACGTACTCTACGACACTCGGGGCGAAGCGTCATGGCTTGCAGACCGAGAGTTTGAGGCAATCGAAGACGACGAAGGGCCGTTCTACCTCGAGACCACCGACCCGGTCGGTCTCTACCGCGTCTACAAGAAGAGCTACGACTACGGCGATCGAATCCAGCTCCACGGGAACTGGTGCGGAGCGACTGATACCGCGTCGATTCAAACCAACTACTGGGTCATACTCAAGCCCCAGGGGAGCGCCGAAAGCGACACCTCGGGTGGGCTGTCGCAGTTCGTTACTGTTTCTGGGATCTCCCTGCCCGATGGCCCGATCCACATGAGCCAGCTGGGCGCCACGAAGCAGCTGGGGCTTGCCCCGGTTCTGGAGCCGGCAAACGCAACCGACAGGACCATCCGCTGGACGACATCCGACTACACTATCGTCAACGTGACGAGAACGACCGACACGCGGACTCCCGTTCTTATCGCCGTCAACCCGGGCACCGTCGCAATTCAGGCGGTTACCGAAGACGGCGGCCATTCCGCCACCGTG
>CAZLDK010000177.1:941-7192 GCA_964558285.1 uncultured Spirochaetaceae bacterium
AGTTGTGGTCTCCCCGAGTCCCGATCAGGACGGCGACACGGTGCCCGACGCCCTGGAAGGCATCATGGATCCAGACGGCGATGCTGATAGGGACGGGGTGCCCAATTACCTTGACACCGACGACGACGCCGACGGGGTGACGACCGAAGAGGAGCGGCGGACGGTGATCGAGCTCCATTCCGAATGGTTCAGTGATGACCTCGACGGCGACGGCAGTCCCGACTTCTACGACACAGATTCCGACGGCGACGGCATCCCCGATTACATAGAGGCGCACGACGCGAACTCCGACGGCGTTGCCGACCGCGTGGCAACCGGTACCGACACCGACGGAGACGGCCTCGACGACGCCTTCGATCCGGACAACGGCGGCGTGCCGGCACCCCTCCAGGATACCGACGGCGACGGGTGGCCTGACTACCTCGACCCGGACGACGACGGGGACGGCCGGCCGACGTACCTCGAGGGCACGGACGACTCAGACGGCGACGGCATCCCTGACTATCTCGACCCCGACTCCTAAGGGCCGGAAGCCGGCCTAAGCCCCCCGGGTCTCCGGTCCTATCATTAGCATGATCAGAGCCGAAAGACCGCCGAGGGCCCCCGCCGCCAAAAGCGAGGCGGGGAGGGTAAGCGCCGCCGCGAGGGCCCCGACGGCAAAGGGACCCACCATGCTCCCGGTATCTCCGAAGAGCCGCCAGATGCCGAGAAAGGGACCGACGGCACCGTCCGGCGCAAAGTCGGTCCCTAACGTCATTACGATACCGCTGCCGAAGCCGTTTCCGATGCCTATGACCAACGCAGCTGCCAAATAGCCCGAAAGACCGGCGGTAACCGGCAACGCGGCAATTCCCAAGGCCATAGTGCCGACGCAGAGCGCGATCGTCGGCCGGCGCCCGACGTGGTCCATCAACCACCCCGCGGGAACAAAGATAAAGAGCTCGATGGCCGCCGAAGCGCTCATGATAGCCCCGATCGCCGAGACGCCCAGGCCAAGGTGCTCGCCCCAGAGGGGAAAGATTATCTGCCGAGCTTGGCGGAGGAACATCAGGGTGAATACAACGAAGGCCACGACGGAAAGGTCACGACCCCTGCTTCGTAGAAGCTCTCGGACAACGCCGGCCTCCGGGGGCCCGGGGGCCGGCGGCCCGGGGCCTCGACCCGCCGGACTCGTCGAACCTCCACCGGTGGACATAAGAGAAACGGTGGCAACAGCCATCGCCGCGCCCTGCAAGAGAAAGACTGCGGGCATTCCGTAGCTCTCGGCGAGAACCCCACCGACCACCGGACCCAGGAAGAATCCGAGGCGGACGGAGCCGCCGACTAGGGCGAGGGAACGTCCCCGGGCGGCCTGGGGAACCGCACACCGGACGTAGGTCATCATGCTCATCAACATGGTCGAGTGGCACAGACCGATTATAGTTCTGAGCGTAGCGATTACGCCGAGGTTCGCCGACGCTGCGATTCCGAAGGCCGCCATGCTCGCCAGTGCCGAAGACAGGATAATGAGGCGCCGGTCGCCGAAGCGTTGGATCAGAAGGCCGGCAGGAAGATCCGCCAGGATGTTCCCGAGGCCGAGAAGGCTCACCATCACCCCCACCATAGCCAGCCCGGCACCGAGGCCGGCGACGTATTGCGGAAAGCCGGGAAAAGACGCGGACAAGCCCGCCGCCAGGAGAAACATCGGAACGAATACAGGCCCGGCCAACTGCCGAAGGGGTACCGGAGGAGGGGCGCTCTGTTGACTCACGCCGGTGAGTATACGCCGCTTGACGAAGCGCGGTAAATCATCTACTTTCTCCGCCGTTACGTCTCCTTCGTCTAGTGGTTAGGACACCGGGTTTTCATCCCGGCAACAGGGGTTCGACTCCCCTAGGAGATGCCTCTCGGAACCAAGCCCGGTCACTCTGTGGCCGGGTTTTTTTCTTTTCGGTTACGAATCCCTACCGTTGAATTTCCGGTCCCCTGGGGCTACGTTTAGGTTTGTACACATCTTAAGTTACCAAGGAGCACTGAATGCGACGCTTTACTGTCTTCGTAGTGGCGGCCCTCGTCCTTATGGCGATAGCGGGACCACTCTTCGGCCAATCCCTCAAAGGGATGTCCCTCAACGGGGCTACGGGTCTCTGGAGCATCCCGTCGGGACGAATCGGCTGGGAACGAACCGCCGACCTCGGCTTCGACCTCGGTTATCACTCGATTATCGACGACGGCGAGAACACCCACATTCCTAAGGCGAGCGTCAGCCTCTTTAAGCTGGCTGAAGTCTCCTTTGCCTACGACATTCAGCCCGGGGACGACAACGAAGACTTGATCTTCGGGGGTAAAGTTCAGCTCCCCATCCAGCAGCGCTCGGCGGTCGCCGTCGGCTTCAATATTCAACAGCTCCAGCAAAACGGAAACGACGAGAGCGTCCAGCAGATCTACCTAGCGGCGACCTACCCCGGGGAGTTCTTCAACATGCCCGCGGAGACCACCTTTGTCGTCGGCAAGAGCTTCGGAGACCCTATTCCCGACGAATGGATCGACTTCGGTATGGGGTTCGACCTTCTCCTGCTCCCGGACGTCTTCCAGGGCTACGTCCACTGGATTACCGACTTTGCCAACTTTAGCTATAGCGCCCAGGCCTTCGGCGCCGACGCCTTCCAGCGCGGTGTCTTCAACACCGGCATCCGGATCGACATCGCCGCGAACCCGGCGTTGTCCCGATACAAGTTCGTAATCGATGTCCTGGCCACCGACCTTCTCGACGAGGCCCGGAGCCTCGGCTTGGGACTCGCCTTCGGGGCGCCCATACTGTAACGTCTTTTGGACCAGGCGCTCGCCCGGTTCCTACCGAGGCCGCTGGGGGCTCCCAAAAGGGACCCTTGGCGGCCTTTTTCGTCCCCTCTCGGTTGAGTGGCCCTATCGGTTAAACTATAGTGGGAGGCATGGACCAAACCAGCTCTAACGTGATCTTGCACGCCTCCGACCTGGACGGCTACCTCTCGGAGTCCGACCGCTCTCACCTCGAAGCGATGGACGATCTCTACAACAAGGCCCTCGAAACGATGAAGGTCCTCGATAGCTCGCAGAACGAGGCTCGCCTCAAGCAGGAGAAGCAGGGGCTCATCACCCTCTATAACGAGATGGGGGATCGCATGCAGGCGGTGACCAAAGAGGAGCCCGGCATCCGGGTCTACTCCTTCGAGACGCCCCGAGAGGTCCACGGAGAGGCCTCCCGTCTTATCGCCAAGCTTCGGGACGTCCGCACGGGACACCAGGAGTTCATCTACTACATTCAGCGAGCCTACGAGCTTCTCTTTAACCTCGCCTTCGCGGGGCCCGAAAAGACACAGAAAAACCATCTGATCGTAAAGACGCCGGTAAATACTCCCATACAGAACTACGCCGTCCACAAAATTCCCGACATCGACCAAGAGCTGGAAAACACGGTTATGTGCATCATGCTCCGGGGAGCCCTGCTTCCGTCGATGATTATGTCGAAGGAGATTCAGGAGTACAGCTCCACGGGGTACGTAACTCCCTTCGCCCTCTTCAACATAAAGCGGGACGACTCGAAAAAAGAGCGGAACATGGAGTACATCCTCGACTTGAAACGTAGCTACTTCCAGCTCGAGGAGCTCGACGGCAAGGACCTCATCTTTGCCGACCCGATGAACGCCACCGGCGGAAGCCTGGTCACCATCATGCAGTACCTCCAAAACCAGGGTGTCAAACCGCGATCGGTCCGCTTCTTCAACGTTATCTCGGCGCTCAAGGGCACCTTACGGATCGTCCGGGCGCTGGAAAACGCCAGTGTGTACACCCTCTGGATGGACCCGGCGCTCAACGACGCGGCGTACATCCTACCGGGTCTCGGGGACGCCGGGGATCGGTTGAACGGCCGGGACTCCGAAGACCACCCCCGGGACATGATCCAGCTGGTAGCCGACTACGGCTCTACCATCGCGAATCTCTACCGCTCTCAACTCCGGAAGATCGAGGAGACGGTCCTTGGCAGGCGGCCGGAAAGTTAACCGCCTTCTGGTCTGGGCCATGGGACTGCTGCTCCTCTCGGCGGTGGGGTGCACCCGTTACGTCCGGATCGACGACTTGGCGGAGGAGTACTACAACCTCGGTAATGCCTTCTACGAGCTCGAGAAATACGAGGAGGCCGAGAGCTACTACTTGAGGGCCCTTGAGCTCGACCCCGAGTTCGAGCGGGCCGGGTTTAACCTTGCCCGGGCCCTCGCCGAGCAGGAGCGGTACGGCGAGGCCTTGGCGCTCCTCGAAGAGCTTCTCCTCTCGGATCCTGACAATCTCCAGGTCACCGAGGCCCTGGCTTACGTGGAGTACCGCCGGGGGAATATGGCCGACGCCCTTCGTCTCTACGAATCGGTTCTCGAGGTGTCTCCCTTCCGGGGGGACGTTCTGTATAACCTTGGGGTATTGCTTCTCGAAGAGGACAAGGAGCTCGAGGCTCGCGACTATCTTGCCCGGGCCTACGAGGTCTCACCGGCTGATCCGGATGTGCTCTACGCCTACTCCGAGGCGCTCTTTCGGACCGGTCGCGGCGAGGAGGGGCTCTCGGTACTCGACGATCTTAGGGAGATAGGCGACCTGCCGGAGGGCTACCTCCGAACCACCGCGGGTCGCTACGCCGAGGCGGAGTTCTACGCCGACGCCCTCGTGCTCTACGATAGGCTTCTCGTCGAAGTGCCGGGGGATCCCCAGGCGCTTTTCCAAAAGGCCCGGATTCTCCTGACGGCTGCGGAGGAAGGAGATGCGGGTCTCGCCGCCCTCGAAGGCGCCCTCGAATCGGGCTTCGCCGACGCCGAGGCCGCCGGAGATCTCCTCAAGGAGCCGGACTTGATCCGGTCGGAGGAGGTTCGAGAGCTCTTAGACGAGTACGGAATAGAGCCGGTAGGCGACATCTCCGGGGAGGAGGCGACAGGTTCCGATGAAACAGAACCCGCCGGATTAGCCCCGAGTGTCGTGCCCCCGGATTCGGATAGCCCGGATTCGGAGACCTAGGAAACAATCTCGGAGAGGGTAGAGAAGACCTCGTCCGGCGACGGGCTCGCGTCTATTTCTACGAGCTTGCCCTTCTTTTCGTAGTAGTCGATCAGGGGCGCGGTCTGGTCGTGATAAACCGACAGCCGGTTCTTGATCGCATCGACCTTGTCGTCTTCCCGCTGAATAAGCTCTTCCCCGGTTACGTCGTCTTTGCCCGCGACCTTCGGCGGGTTGAAGTCGACGTGGTACGTCCGACCGGAGGGCTTGTGGACCCGACGACCCGACAGCCGCTTGACAATTTCTTCTTCGCTGAGACTGAAGAGGACGGCTTTCTCGATAGTCGCGAAGTCGTCGAGGGCGTCGGCCTGGGGTATGGTCCGAGGAAAGCCGTCGAGGATAAAACCCTTCTTCGTATCGTCCTGGGCAAGGCGGTCCTTTACCAGCTCGATCGTCAATTCGTCGGGGACCAACTCACCGGAGTCGAGGATCGACTTTACCTTTTTTCCCAACTCGGTCTGGTTGTTAATGTTTGCACGAAAGATATCGCCGGTAGAGATGTGGGGGATTCCCTTCTCTTCTGCCAAGCGAGAGGCCATGGTGCCCTTTCCGGCCCCTGGGGGACCCAGGAATACAAGGTTCATAATACATCCTTTTCTAGTGATAGGTAGATTAGTAGTTTAGAAGTGTGTTGGCGGTTCGTCAACGAAAGGAGTCAGTATGGAATTATGGGATCGAATGTCGAACGCTCTGGACAAGAGCTTTCAGACCTCCAAAGAGCTCTTTGAGAAGGCCGGCGACCGGGCCCGGGACCTCGGAGAGCGGGGGGTAGTGCGCTTCGAGATCATGCAACTCGAATCCCAGGTGGAGAAGCTCATCGGTAAGCTCGGAGCCAGGGCCTACGAGCTGTTCATCAAAGAGGGGAAGGCCAGCGTTACCAAGACGAGCGCCGGGGTCAAGGATCTTCTCGAGCAGATCTCTGATCTGGAAGCGCGGGTTACCGAGAAGGAAAGTGCGCTTGCAAAAATGAAGGCCGCAGGAAACAGCACCGAGAACGGCCCGAACGGACAGCAGTCGCCGAAAGAATGACCAAAGACCACCGAAAGGGTTGACCGACGTCTCAGCATTTGGTAGGTTCTCCCTCGCGCCTCAGCAGTGTGGCGTGCATCTTGAAACATGCGGAGCGCCCGGCAGTGGTGCGAAAGAGCCTCTTTTCAGGCGTGGGTGTATTGACATCCGAGGGCCTGGCAGGCTAC
>CAZLDK010000178.1:0-7165 GCA_964558285.1 uncultured Spirochaetaceae bacterium
ATGCCTACGGAACCATGGCCTATATCGCCACGTCGATTCTGCTCCAAGCGGTAGAAGCGGCCGGCAGCTTCGACGCAGACGCCGTGTCCGAGGCTCTTGGGTCGGCGACCTTCGAGACGGTACGGGGTGATGTCTCCTTTAGGGAGGACCACCAGATGGTCGGTGACCACCTGGCCTTTCTCGTAAAGGTCCCGGGCCCGACGGACTCCGAAGGCGAGTGGGATCTCTTCGAGGTCCTCGATTCCTTTGGCGCCGGCGAGGCTCTCCCGGCCTTGGAAGAATGACACAGGATGAGATGAAGCGCCTCGTGGCGCAGACAGTCGTCGACAAGGTGATCCGAAGCGGCCGGAAGGTCGGGCTCGGAAGCGGAACCACAAGCGAGTTTGCTGTTCGCTACATCGGTAAGCTCCTGAAGGACGGAAGCCTCTCCGACATCATCGGCGTCCCGACGAGCACCCAGACCGAGCTGGTGTGTCACGAGCTCGAGATACCCATTACGACCTTGAACGACCCGCGGATCGGTGGACGCCTCGACGTTGCCATCGACGGCCCCGACGAGGTGGACGGCCGGCTCAACCTGACGAAGGGAGGAGGCGCCGCCCTGACCCAGGAGAAGATTGTCGGGTACGCCTCGGAGCGCTTCGTGATCATCGCCGACGAAACCAAGGTGGTCGAAGACATCGGACTCGGGTTTCGCATCCCGGTGGAGGTCCTGCCGATGGCCCGGGTGCCGGTCACGAAGGCCCTGGAAGCCCTCGGGGCCGACGTCCGAATCCGCATGGCGGTCCGGAAGATGGGCGCCGTGATTACCGACAACGGGAACATCCTTTTGGATATCCGTTTTACGAAGCCGATCGACGCCGAGGCGATGGAAAGAGAGATCAACACGATTCCCGGGGTTCTCGAGAACGGGATTTTCGCGGTCCGGAAAGCCGAAGTCTGGGTTGCCTATCAGGACGGCCGGGTGGAGGAGTTGAAGCCCCGGGGGTGAATGCCCCGGCCCGGGCTTAGGTTTCCCCGCCCCGGGGGGTAGATTCCCCGGCCTGGGCTTAGGTTTCCCGGCCCCGGGGCTGAATTCTCCGGCCCGGTCGGCAGCCCCGTCGCCTCGGTCTACTCCTGTAACGCTGCGATCCGGTCGAACCCCGCCTTCAAGAGGCCGTAGTAGCCCTGATAGATCGGAAAGAGTCTGTCGTAGCGGTCGGCGGCGTCTTCGGACGCGGTGGTCACCGTTTCTACGGTCAAGAGTCCCACAATCTCTTCGAATCCCGACCAGAGCTCGAGTCCGACGCCGGCGACCATCGCCGCGCCGTAGGCCGCCCCTTCCCGGCTTCCGCTCAAGGTTTCCACCGGCCGTCGAAAAACGTCGGCGTGGATCTGACGCCAGATCTCCGATTGGGCGCCGCCGCCGGAGGTTCGGATCAGGTCGAAGCTGGTTCCCATGTCGTCGAAGATGGTCCCGGCGTCCCGGAGGCTCATCGTGACCCCCTCCATCACGGATCGGTAGAGATCCCCCTTTCGGGTGCCGAGGGTCAGCCCGATAAAGGCGCCCCGGGCGTGGGGGTCCGAGTAGGGGCACCGCTCGCCGTTGATGTAGGGCAGGAAGAAGACTCCCCGGGCACCGATAGGGCTCTTCTCGACCTCCCGGCTGATAAGATCGTAGACGTCCTCTCCGAGGGCCCGGGCCACCTCCTCCTCGGCGGACCCGAAGAGCTCCCGGGCCCACTTGAGGGAGGCGCCGGCGGAGAGGGTAACCCCCATCGCGTGCCAGGTCCCGGGGATGACGTTACAGAAGACCTGGATTTTCCCGCCGGGGTTCGGCTTGAACTCGTCGAGGGCGGTGGAGACGATACCCGAGGTCCCGATGGTGGTCATGAGGACGTCGCTGGAGGTGACCCCCGTCCCGAGGGTCTGGATGACCGCGTCCCCGCCGCCCCCGACCACCGGGAGCCCCGGCGGGAGGCCGAGCTCGGTAGCGACGGCATCCCGGAGCAGGCCGCTGGTCTCGGTCGACTCGTAGGCCTTCGGCGCGCTGTCGAGAGAGAGCCCCACGATGTCGAAGAGCTCGGGGGCCCACTTACGCCCGGCTACGTTGAACATGCCGGTCCCCGAGGCGTCGGAGACCTCGGTTGCCAGCTCGCCGGTCAGCTTGAGGCGGATATAGTCCTTCGGGTTCGCGAAGTAGCGCATCCGCTTGTGGGTTTCGGGCTCCTTCTCGGCGAGCCAGAGAATTTTTCCTCCGGTGTAGCCCGGGAGCATCTGGTTGTTGGTGATGGAGAGAAGCCCCTCGAGGCCCCCGGCCTTCTCGATAATCTGGGCACACTCAGGACCGGTCCGGGAATCGTTCCACAGGATGCTCCGGCGCAATACCTGGTGCTCTTGGTCGAGGGCCACCAGACCGTGCATCTGCCCCGTCAGGCCGATTCCGATCAGCTCTTTCGCCGAATCGGGCCGGGCGGCGAGTACCACCCGGATAGTGTCCTTGACGGCGTTCCACCAGTCGGCGGGCTCCTGCTCGGACCAGCCGTGGCGCTCGGTGTAGAGGGGGTAGTCGGCGAAGGCGGAGGCGACGACGGCGCCGTCGTGGTCCACCAGAACCGTCTTGCACCCCGAGGTCCCGATATCGATTCCCATTACCAACGGCATAGTCTTACCCCCGACGGCTAAAGTAGCGGGTCCTTACGTGTTTGGCCTGGAGGTACTCCGAGAGCCCCTCCGGGCCGTGCTCGTACCCCATACCGCTCTCCTTGAAGCCGCCGTAGGGGGCATTTATGACGCCCGCATCAGGATTGTTGATCGAAACGTTCCCGGCTTCAAGCCCCCTCATAAAGGCGTCGCTTTCATGGAGGTCGTTGGTGTAGACGTAGGTGGCCAGACCGTAGTTGGTGTCGTTCGCCAGGGCGATGGCGTCTTCGACCGTCTTGTAAGGCGCTACCCCGACAGCGGGGCCGAAGGTCTCCTCGTGCATAATAAGCATCTCTTTGGTGCAGTCGGCGAGAATCGTCGGCTCGTAAAAGTAGCCGGCGGCGAACCCCTCGGGCCGCTTCCCACCGGTCAGGAGCCGCGCGCCCTTGGCCTTCGCATCCTCGATGTGGGTGAGGACCTTTTCGAGCCCCGACTTTGAGGCCATCGGTCCGAGGTCGGCGTCTTTGCGCTCCATGCCGTCGGCGATGGTCAGCTTCCGGGTCTCCGCGGCGAAGGCCGTGAGGAACTCTTCGTAGACGGACTCCTGGACGTAGATCCTGTTGATGGCGATGCAGATCTGCCCCATGTTCCGGAAGCTCCTCCGGGTTGCGCCTTTGACCGCCTCGGCAAGGTTCCCCTTGTCGCTGACGATGAGGGGACAGTGGCCCCCGAGCTCGAGGGAGAGCTTCTTCATCCCCTCGGCGCACCATTGGACGATCTGCTTTCCCACCTCCGTCGACCCGGTGAAGGCAACCTTTTTGACCAAGGGATGCTTTACCAGGTGGGGACCGACGACGCTCCCTCGACCGAAGACTACGTTGATGACTCCCGGGGGAGCCCCGGCGTCGTGAATACACTCGATAAAGCCCCGGGGGGAGAGCGGCGTTTCCGAGGGTGTCTTGATAACCAGGGTAGATCCGGCGGCGAGGGCCCCGCCGATCTTCCAGGCGACGAGCTCTATGGGATAGTTCCAGGGAGAGATGCCCGCGGCGACCCCCACCGGCTCGTAGACCACGTAGCTGGTGGTCGTCGGATCGTGCCCCGGGATGTAGCGCCCGTCGAGGCGCTTTGCCTCCTCGCCGTAGAATTGCAGAATCTCGGCCCCCTTTCTGACCTCCCCAAGGGCCTCGTTGTACGGCTTCCCCTCCTCCTGGGTCATGAGCGCCGCGAGGTCCGCCTCCCGCTCCCGGACCAGAACCGAGGCGTCGAAGAGAAGCTGAGCCCGCTTTAGGGGCCCCGCCTGTTTCCAAGCTTGGAAGGCCCGGTCGGCGGCCCGGACCGCGGCGTCTATCTGCTCCGGGCCCGCGGCGGGGACCCGGGCGAAGACGGCCTCCCGGGCCGGGTTCTCCACCTCTATAAAGCCGCCGTCGCCTTCGGAGGCCCAGGTCCCGTCGATCAACATGGAGTAGGTCTTAACGTCTGATGAGTTCGTTTGCATGGTGTACCTCGTTGTTCAGTGTCCCGCAAAAAGTTAGAATCGAAAACAAGACTCTTCCGAAAGGAGACCAGATGTCCACTGCAGCCACAAGCGCCGAGCTGTTCGAGCTGCGGCAACGTGCCCTAAACATGAGAAAGCACGTTCTCCGCATGCTGCGATCCAGCAAAGCAGGTCACGTAGGCGGCGCAATGTCGATCGTCGAAGTCCTGACCGTCCTCTACTACAAGATTATGAACGTGGATCCCAAGAATCCCAAGTGGGAGGAGCGAGATCGCTTTATCCTCTCGGCAGGGCACAAGTGTCTCGGTGTCTACGCCGCCCTCGGGGAGAAAGGATTCTTCGACACCTCGGTCTTTGACACCTACGGGGCTCTGAACGCAAAGATTCCCGGCCACCCGGACATGCACAAGCTGCCGGGGATAGAGTCGAACACCGGCGCCCTAGGCCACGGTATGTCGATCGCCGGTGGAATGGCCCTCGGTTTTAAGATCCAGAAGAAGCCGAACAGGGTGTTCGTTGTACTCGGCGACGGAGAGCTTGCGGAGGGCTCCAACTGGGAAGGGGCCGCCGCGGCGAGCCACCACCAGCTGGATAACCTGGTGGGCTTCGTCGACCGGAACGGGCTACAGATCGGCGGTCGCACCCAGAGCATCATGAGTTACGAGCCTCTGGCCGAGCGGTTTACAAGCTTCGGGTGGGTCGTCCAAAGCGTCGACGGCCACGACATGCCTGCTCTGATAAGCGCGATCAACGCCGCTCCCTTCGAGTCCGGAAAACCGTCGATGATTATCCTGAACACCGTAAAGGCGAAAGGCATTTCCTTCGGCGAAGACAAGGCGAGCTTTCACTACTGGAAGCCGAAGCCCGAAGAGTTGGACGCCGCCGACGCGGAACTGGCGGCCGCAGAAGCAGAGCTTAAGAAGGAGATGGCCAACCATGGCTGAGATGATGGATCCCCGGGCCACCTTCGGTGAAGCCCTGTTGGAGATGGCGGAAGAGAACGACAAGATTGTGGCGCTTTCGGGAGACAGCTCCTCGGGCTCCGGAATGACCGGGATGAAGGAGAAGTTTCCCGACCGCCACATCGAGATGGGCATCATGGAGCAGGGGATTATCGGTTACGCCTCGGGTCTCGCGACCACGGGCCTGATTCCCTTTGTCGCCGCCATTGCCCCCTTCGTTACCGCCCGCCCCTTCGAGATGTTCCGGAACGACCTCGGCTACATGCGGCAGAACGTCAAAGTGGTCGGCCGATCTTCGGGACTGACCTATTCGGACCTCGGGGCGACGCACCAGTCCCTCGACGACATCGCCATCATCCGGACCATCCCGGGGGTGGTCGTCATAACCCCCGGCGATCCGCTGGAGATACGGCGGGCCGTCCGGGCGGCGGTAGAGCACGTCGGGCCGGTCTACATCAAAATCGGAAGCCCGAAGATGCCGGTTCTTTCTGCGGACAAAGACGAGTTCGAGATCGGCAAGGCGATCCGCTACTTCGACGGGGACGAGGTTACCATTATCGGATGCGGTACCGTCTTCTCGAAGGCCTACGACGCGGCGGTAAAGCTTCGGGACGAGGGCGTCTCGGTCCGGCTTCTGGACATGCACACGATCAAGCCAATCGACGTCGACGCAATTCTCGACAGCGCCCGGAAGACCGGGAAGATTGTGACCGTCGAAGAGCACTACCTCCACGGCGGCCTCGGCGGCGCGGTCGCAGAAGTCTTGGCCAAGCACCACCCGACACCGATGAAGATGATCGGCGTCGACGACCAGTTTGCGAGTAACGGCCCCTACGAGGAGCTTCTGGGCCTCTACGGGCTCCAGGGCGACCAGATCGCAGAGACAGTCAAAGAGTTTCTCGCTAGCTAGATGCCGTACCGGAAGGCAGGTCTGCTGCCTTCCGGAGGCTGAACTCACACCCGCAGTAGCCCTGACGATAGATCCCACAGAGATCGCACAGCTCGACGCTCCGTTTAAAGCCCCCTGCCTTCTTGAAGTCGAGGTGCTGGTAGCCGGAAAACTGGCGGCCGATTTCGGCGATTGTCGCCGAGCGCTTATGGGGGCTCAGGGTAAGGGTGGTGGCAAAGCGGTGGATGCCGAGGCGCCGAGCGTAGAGGGCGGTCCGGGAGAGGCTAAAGGAGAAGCAGCGGCTACAGCGACTCCCGCCTTCCGGCGCGTTTTCGGTGCCGGCGATGTATCGGCGCCAGACGCCGTGGTCGTAGGGGTCCACAACAAGGGGGAGGGACCAGAGCCTCGAGAGCTTCCGGGCCGCCTCGAGGCGCTTCCGATACTCGGCGAAGGGCACGATGTTGGAATTGGAGAAGAAGAGGACCACTTCGTAGCCGTAGAGGTCGAGACGCTCTGCGGAAGAGGTGGCGCAGGGGGAGCAACAGGTGTGGAGGAGAAAGGAGTCAGGCATTCGAGCCACCCATAGAGAAATACCAGTGTATGATATAGAATCCGAGCCGACAATAAATAAGGAACAACTATGTCTACCGGCAATCGAAAGCTCCGGGATGTAATCAGTCTCGATTCGGAACTGAACAAACTCCAAGACCTCGACGTTCTCTTAGAACGCATACTGACCGAGGCCCGGCGGGTGACCAACGCAGACGCCGGCTCGATATATATCCGTAACAAAGACAACCTGGTCATCAACTACGCCCAGAACGCGACCCTCCAGGCCAAGCTGCCCCCGGGGGAGAAGCTTATCTACAACGTCTTCCGGATCCCTATTACCACCCACACTATCTCGGGCTATTCGGCGGCGACCGGAGAACCGGTGAACATCCGGGACGTCTATAAGATTGCCGACGACGCCCCCTACGGCTTCGACCCAGCCTACGACAACCTTTCCGGCTACCGGAGCCGGTCGATGATCGCAATCCCCCTAAAGACGAACCGAAACGACATTCTTGGGGTTATTCAGTTAATCAACAAGATGAGCGTCAAAGGCGCGGTCATACCCTTTAGCAAGGAGGATGAGGGGGAACACCTTCCAGGATCGCGTGGCCTCTTGCGAAGATGCACATGAGCAGCTCT
>CAZLDK010000179.1:0-7164 GCA_964558285.1 uncultured Spirochaetaceae bacterium
TCGATGTTGAAGGGCAGCTTGAACTGAAGGCCCGGGCCCACGGTGCGGTTGTAATTCCCGAGACGGAGGACGACGGCCTCCTCGGTCTGATCAACCACGAAGAAGCTGCTCATAAGAATACCCACCACCACGAGTACTATTACCACAATCGTCAGGGTCCGAGGACTCAGACTGAAGGGTGTTTGCGGGGGGGTGACGTCACGTTCTGACATACTGCCTCCTTAATTCCTGAACCTAGGGTATATCCCCCGAGGGGTTGGGTCAAGTTTTAGATTTCCGGGGCCACAACGGGGAAGATTATCAACAGCGTTGTTGATACCCTTAAGGCATGATTTCCGTGGAAAAAACCGACCAAGACCGCTTTGCCGTCACGGTTTCCGAGGGTGGCGGCGCCTCTAAGCACACCGTTACCCTCTCAGACGACTACCACCGGAAGCTGACCGGCGGACGCGTCGACAAGGAAACCCTGATCGAAAAATCCTTCGAGTTCCTCCTGGAGCGGGAGCCGAAGGAGTCGATCCTGTCGAGCTTCGAGTTGCCCGTGATCGGCCGCTACTTCCCGGAGTACGAGGGGCAGATCGGGGGTAGGCTCTAACCCGTGGGGTCTTGCGACCGAGGTATGCCATAAGCTAACGTCTGAGCATGGTAAAAGTTGCCGTCGCCGGAGGGCTCCTCTTGGGAGCCTGGTTGATTCTCGCGGGAGACCTCAGCCTGGAGGTGGTGGTTACCGGAGTGATGGTGAGTGTGGTCTCGGTCTTCGTTTTTCGACCTCTCATCGCCGGGGAGCGGTGGCTCGGACATCCCGAGCGGTTGCATGAGACCGAGGGATTCCGGAACCCCTTCCTCCGGAGGATGAAAAGGATTCTCTGGATGCTGGCACTCGGCCCCGTTTTTCTCTGGAAGGTTCTACTCTCGGGTATAAACATCGCCTTCCTGGCTCTCAAGCCGACCATGGATTTCTGGCCCGGTATTGTCCGGGTTGAGGGGGGGATGAGAACCGTTACGGGAACCGCTCTGTTTGCCAATTTGCTCACCCTTACGCCGGGAACACTCACCATCGACTACGACGAGAGGGGCGACGCCCTCTACATTCACTGGATCGATGTCACGAGCTATCGAGAGGCGGATTTTGATTACCGGGTGACGAGCGGTCTCCGGGAATGGATGAAGAGGATCGAAGCATGATCGTGGCGTCGATCGCCCTTCTTACCGCCTTTGCGGGGCTCTGTCTGTTTCGCGTCCTCAGGGGACCTTCGCTTCTCGATCGCATTGCCGCCGCCGACGCCGTCGGCGTCATGATGACGATCGTCCTCGTGCTTCTGGGGCTCTTCTTCGAGCGGAGTATCTTTCTCGATATCGCGATCGTCTACGCGCTTCTCCTCTTTGCGGACACCCTCATTATCGCGCGTTTTATGGATCGCCGGGACGAGACATAGCGATGGAGCAGTTTCGTACCGTTGCCGGATCGGTTCTGATGGGGGGAGGCCTCTTTTTCTGTTTCGCGATGGCCGTCGGTATGCTTCGTTTCCCCGATGCCTACACACGGCTCCACGCCGGCACCAAGGGGCTCACGGTGGGAGGGGGGCTTCTGCTTCTCGGAATCGCCCTCCGGGCTCCTTCCCTGGCGTTCGGGCTTCGCGCTCTCCTCGTCGGAGCCTTTCTCGTGGTGACGAATCCGATTGCGATCCATGCAATCGCCCGGGCCTACTACCGATCGGAGGAGGGACCGCGGCACCTTGTCGTGGATGAGTACGCTGAGCACCTCGAAGAGACCGATGGCACTTGACCTCCTCTACCTCTTCGTCCTTCTCCTCGTCGTCGTTTCCGCCCTCGGAGCGGTGCTTGTTCCGGGCTACATGACGTCCGTTATCGTCCTGTCGGTCTTCAGCATTCTCACGACGGTCGCCTTTGCCATGGCTCAGGCGGTAGACGTCGCTATGGCGGAGGCGGTTATCGGTGCGGGCTTGATGACGGCAATCTTTGTTACTGCCGTAGACCGGATGAGGCGAAAACGATGAGGCTTCGATTCGTCCTGGGGCTCCTCGTGGCGCTTACCTCCACTCTGGGTATCGCGTTTCTGCTACTCTCCTTCGCGGTGAGCGATGTTCGAACAACCGGCCTCGGGGACCTGTTTCTGAGCCTCTCGGTGGACCAGACCCGGGCCGTAAACGTCGTTTCGGGGGTGCTCCTCGATTTCCGCGCCTTCGACACCCTCGGCGAGGCGAGCGTGATCCTTGCGTCCGTCGCGGCGGTGGCGGCGGCCTTCTCCGGTTCGACGCTCGGTCCCTCGGAAAGCGGTCTCGGGCTCCTGGTCCGTAGGTCGGTCTCCTATCTCTCCCCCCTCTTTCTCCTGTTTCCGGTCTACATCGTTTTGTACGGACATCTCTCGCCGGGCGGGGGATTTCAAGGTGGTGTCAGTCTGGCGGTACTGCTGATTCTTCTGACGATTGCCTTTGGTACGCGAAATGTCTCTACAGCGATAGGAACCCACACCCTCCACGCCACGGAGGCTCTCAGCGCCGGCGCGTTTCTTCTGATTGGTGTCGTCGGGGTCCTTCAGGGGCTCTCTTTCTTGACGAATCTGGCCGCCGGCTTTCCCCCGGGTGAGCCGGGAGCCCTCTTCAGCGCCGGAATGATACCCCTCCTCAACCTGGTTATCGGGGTAAAAGTAGCATCGGGACTCGGAGCCATCTTCTTCGACCTGCTCTCGACAGGAGGCGAGTGATGATGGAACAAGCCACCTATATCGCGGCGGCCGTCGTCTTTGGCATCGGTGTTTTCGGCATCCTTACCCACCGCGATATGGTCAAGATCTGCGTTAGCCTCAGCGTAACCGAATCCTCTCTGATACTGGCCCTCGTCGGCCTTGCCTACAGGCCCCGCGGGATGGCCCCGGTTGTCGACGAAGGTATCGCCTATTACGTAGATCCACTCCCCCACGCACTGGCCCTGACGGCCATCGTTATCGGCGCGGGTGTTCTTTCGGTGGCCCTCGCCCTTACCGTTCTGGTGCATCGACGCCACGGGACCACCGATATCGGTATGGTCTTCCGGAGCCGACGGTGAGTCACGGGATAATCGCCGTCATCCTGATTCCCCTTGCCGGGGCGATCGGTGTCTCCCTGGTCATCCCGCGGAGCGAACGAGGAGCCCGTCTCGTGGTGGGAGTTGCCGCGACGGTTCACGCCCTGTCGGTGGTGGCGGTCGCCGCAGGGATCGCCGGGACGGGAGGAGACTCCTACTCCGTCGGTGGATGGGCGGCGCCTCTCGGCATTCTCCTCGTGGTCGATTCTCTTTCGGTTTTCTTTCTGTTTCTCATTGCGGCGGGGCATTCGGTTTTTCTTCTACACGCTTTCGTCGAGGAGAGGAGTCCCCGGAAGGGAATGTGGATTCTCACGGAGCTCTTCGTCGCCGCGCTCTCGGGCATGGTCGTCGCCGGCGACCTCTTCAATCTCTTCGTCTTTCTCGAGCTGGCTTCCGTCGCCTCCATCGGACTGATAACCCACAAACAGAGGGCCGAGGGCGCCGGCGCGGGGTTCGTCTACCTACTGTTCGCTTCGATCTCCGGTCTGTTCTTTCTGCTTGCCGTCATCCTCCTCTACAGTGGTGTCGGGGTACTCACCCTCGTCGAAATTGCCGCCGTCGTAGATCGTATGCCGCCGGTCACCTACCGGGCGTCCATCGGGCTGCTTATTGCTTCCCTCGGAATCAAGTTCGGGCTTGTTCCATTCCATTTCTGGCAAGCACCTGCGTACTCCGCTGCAGGGAGCAGCGTCGCCGCCCTGCTTTCGGGGACCGGGATGAAGGTCTACCTCCCGGGGTTTCGAGGTTGCCGCCCTCGTTGGAACGGTGGTTCTCGTCCTCGGTATCGCGAACATCATCTCCGGACATATGCTCGCCCTGGCCGAACGAGACCTCAAGCGTCTTCTTGCCTTCTCCAGCGTCGCCCATGTCGGGTACATCCTCGTTGCCCTCTCCGTCGTTTTCGTTGCCGAAACTTCCGCCGCGAGGCAGGCTGCGGCGACGGCCGTGCTGTTGCACATCGCGTTCCACGCCCTCATAAAGAGTGTGCTGTTCTATTCCGGGAGGAGTCTCGTCGACCGTGGCGGCACCTCGGTTCTCGAGGGGCTCCGGGGAGTCGGCCGTCGGGAGCTGGTTGGATTCGGCGCCTTTATCCTCGCCTCCCTGGCGTTGGTAGGAATCCCGCCGACGAGCGGCTTCTACAGCAAGTGGCGAATAGCGCTGAGCGCGTACGGAAATTTTGGGGTTGTTCCCGTCGCGGCCATAGCCGCGGGCACCGTGATATCCATGCTCTACTACGGGAGGGTGTATCACCTCGGGCTCTCCCCCGGTGGTCAGGGTTCTCTCGAGAGACCCGGAGCTTCGCCTTGGTCTCTCGCCCTCGTGGCCACCCTTGCCCTTGCAACCCTTGTAGTCGGCCCATTGGGCCCCGGTGTCGAGGCGGTTCTCGCCGACGCCGCGGCCACGTTGGGCGATCCGGACCGCTATCTCTCTCTTCTTCGAGGAGGAGGGTAGAATGCTCTTTCTGCTTGAGTGGCCGGGAGGTATCAATCTCGTCCTCTTCGGAGTATTTCTCCTAATCGGGGTTTTCGGTATCGCCTTGGCGTTTTCCGCCCGGGAGTTTGCTCTCTGTCTCGCAGCCGGGGTCCATGCGACCGCGGGGGCTCTTACCGTGCTCGCCGGGGACCTTATCACCCTTCTGATCTCCTGGGAGTTACTCACCTTCTCCGCCTACGCGATAATACGCCGGGGCCGCGTTCCGGTCCGGGCGTTGGTGCGGACCGACGAGGGACGCCTATCCGGCGCGCCGCTTTCTTTCGAAGGGGGTGCCCCGGACCGCGCCGCGTATCGCTACCTTGCGGCCCAGATCTGCGCCGCCGCCCTCTTCTTCGTCGCCATCGTCATCCATGCCGGGCAGACCGGATCTACTGCCCTTGGGGCTGTCGACGTCGCTGCACAGCCCTTCATGCTTTTCGCAATTCTTATCAAGACGGCGATGATGCCCCTCCACGGCTGGCTCGTTGGATCCTACACCCGGGCGGGGTACGTCGGCAGCTTCATCCTTTCGGCGTTTGCGACCAAGGTCGGCGTCTACACTGCCGCCCGGACCGTCGCGTTCTCCTTCCAGGGAACGCCTCTGGTCAGCTACATCGGCGCCGTGGTCGCGGTAGTGGCCGTCCTCTTCGCGCTGGCGCAGCATTCGGCGAGAAGGCTCCTCTCGTATCACATCATCAGTCAGGTCGGATACATGCTCGTCGGGGTCGGCCTCGCCGGGACCGGTGACGGTTCCGCCGCCGCGGTGACGGCGGGTCTCTTCCACTCGGTAAACCATATTATCTACAAGGCGCTTCTCTTCCTGGTCGTCGTGGTGGTGGCAGACTACTTCGGCCACGACGACCTGAGGCGTATGGGGGGGCTCACTCGGTCTCTGCCGCTACTCTTTGTCTGCGGAGTCGTCGGCGCCGCGGCTATTACCGGGCTGCCCTTTACCAGCGGTTACGCGAGCAAGGAGCTCTTGAAAAAATCGGCGGGAGAGTTTCAATCTGTTCTTCTGATCGTGGCCAGTGTCGGAACCGGCCTCTCGTTTACCAAGTTTATCTACCTGATATTTCTTCGGTCCCCTCAGCCGGGTCGTTTCGCAGGTGATCGATCGAGCCACTCGGGAGCCCAAGGGACTCCTCGGATGGTCACGCCGGCCTCTGTTGTGGCGATCGTTCTCGCGCTTCTCTCCATCGTTCTCGGTGTCTTTCCGGCCCTGGTTCCCGGCGTCCCTTCGTACGATTACTACAACCTGGATTCGGTCATAGCCGGCGTTCTCCCGGCGTTAGGCGCCCTGGCACTCTGGTTCTTGGTCAGGACGCGGCTTATCGGCAGGAGCGAGGAGGAGGGCGGTGCTCCCGTCGTCTGGAGGAGCCTCCTTGCGATGGCCCGGCCGGTCTTGGCGGTGCTTCGCGGGGCTCATCGGATAGACGCTCAGCTTGCCGTCGGTATTGCTGTTGCAGGGGCCGTGGCTCTGTCGGTGGCTCTTGTATTGCTCTAGAAGCAGATCCGGCTAGACGGCGCTCATCGGGCGCCCCGAAACGCTTCGAGAAGCTCCGCTGGGGTTCGGGCACCGAGAATCTTGCTCCTGACGCGTCTGTTTCTGAGGATACGCCCTATCTCGGCCAGGAAACGCATGTGAGGACCAACCTGGTCGATCGGAGAGAGGGTCATTACGAAGATGCGGCATGGCTTTCCGTCGAGGCTGTCGAAATCCACGGGGGTCTTAGTCACCGCGACCGCCGCGAGTAATCGCGTAACCGCCTCGGTCTTCGCGTGGGGGATCGCCACACCGTGCTGCATTCCCGTGGACGACCGGCGCTCGTTTGCCAGGACGTCCTCCCGAGCTTTCGAGGGGTCGCGGAGCTCTCCGGTGGACGATATCCGCTCCAAGAGCGCTTCGATGACGTCGGTGCCGTTGTCGGCTTCCAAGTTACAGATTACGAGCTCTTCGGTTAGTACTTCGCCGATCATGAACGCTCTGAGGGTATCGCAGCCCGGCCGCCGGGTCAACGTTTTGGGTTATGCCGCGTTTTCCGGCGCGGACAATCGGTATCCCCTCTTTTCCAGCCGCCGGCCCCAGAGGTGGGATATCCCGACGACCAAGGGAACGGCGACCAGGTAACGGATAACGGTGAAGGGGAGCCCCAAGGTAGAGACCTCGAAGAGGGTCATCGGGATTCGGGCGACTCCCGACAGGGTGATGTAGGCCAAGACAAAGTTTAGGCGGGCGCCTTTCTGACGCAAGGCGTAGGCAACCGGAAAGGAGACGTAGATGCCCCCGACGGTTGTGCCGGCCAAGAGTATCGCCCAGACGTAGGAAAGCGCCCCGGTGCCCTCGCCGACGTGGCGTTCGACCACCTCCCTCGGTACCCATACCTCGAAGAGCCCTATCAGGATGAAGGCCGCCGGGAGGATAGCCGCCATACTCGCCCCGAAGGAGACCAGGGTCCGGGCCGCCTCGGCGCCCACCGGCACCTCGAAGTAGACCAAACCCGCGAGCACCAGGGCGTAGGCGGCAAGACCCAGAAACAGAATGCGGTCTCGCCGGCGCTTTCTGGGCTTCGGCGGCGTCCCCGGGATCTCGTCCCTCACAGCAGCTCT
>CAZLDK010000180.1:0-7135 GCA_964558285.1 uncultured Spirochaetaceae bacterium
GAGGACCGCCGAGGAGCTTCGTAGAATCTCGCCGCAGAGGCTGTCGAAGGTACGTATCTGGGCGTTCTCGAAACTCGCGAGCTGTGTCCGAATATGGGGGTCGTCGTGGTACTCCTGGAGGCGGAGGAAGATCCGCTCTCGCATCTCGGTGGCCGCCTTACGGGTAAAGGTGACCGCGAGAACCTCTTCGATCCCGCACCGCTCCTCTCTCAAGAGGCGGATATAGCGCTCGACGAGGACCCGGGTCTTCCCGGAGCCGGCACCCGCGGAGACCACGGCGTGGTGTCCCGCCGTAACCGCGGCGGCCTGTTCGGGATCGAGGTTAATCATAGCGTTCCTCGGATACGAACTTCGCCCGGCAAATCCCCCGAAACGCGCAGCTACCGCACCCCTGCCCTCGGTTCGGGATGCCCAGGGCGCCTCTCTGGAGCCGTCGGCGAACCTCCTCTATCAAAACCTTGAGGGCACCGATCACCCGGTCTTCGGCGGGCTCCTTTCGGTCGTCGAAGGGAAGCTTTCCGTCGTCGCCTCCCCGGAGGGAGAAGAACTGTCCCCGGAGAACCCGCCGATTCTCCCCCCGGGCCAAAAGCAGGTAGACCGGCAGCTGGACATCCATCTTACCGCCGTCCCACCCCCCGTCGACGAGGGTAGCGACCTCCTCCAGCGGTAGGGTAGTCCATTTCAGAGAATTGACCCCCGGCGTGCTCCCGCGCTTGTAGTCGATGATGGCAAGCTCTGTCGGCGCCTCCGGGGAGCCGGGGGCCCCCTGCCCTGGAAGGGCAACGCCGAGGTCAATCTTGCCCCGGAGAAGCACCTCCGGCACCGGGGAGGCCGAAAGCTGGGTTTCGACGAAGTCCGGTTTCCCTTCGGCAAACTCGCTTCCTTCCCACCGGAGGGCCCGGAGCAGCTGGGGACCAAGACGATATCCCAGGGTCTCTGCGAGGAGCGGTGGCGTCGACAGGTTCCTAAGACCCCACCCCTGGGTTACCTCCGACAGTCGTCGCAGCACAAACTCCTCCGATAGCTCGGAGAAGGCGGAAAAGGTCCCACTCTGATCCTTGAGCTCTTGGTGGAGGTGTCTCAGAGTCTCGTGGATCAGATTTCCCTCGTCCATCGGCGTTATCGGCTCCGGCACCGCCCGGGGATCGGCGTCTTCGAGACCGAGAAGGTAGGAGAGGAGGTACTTCTGGGGGCAGGAGAGATAGCTTCCGAGTCGCGACGCGCTCAGGTAGAGCGCCCCTTCTTCTGAAAACAGCCGGTCTCCGAGAAACGATAGCAGCACCTCTTCCGGAAGATCGCCGCCGGGGGCCTCGGCCCCTTCGGTCTCGGCGTATCGGAGGATGCCCTCCCACTGAAGGGGCCACACCTCTTTCGGCAACCGGGTGTCGGCGTCCCCGGACCCGGAGAAGAGTGCCTCCTCGACGACGTCTATATCTGCTTCGGCGGTGTCCCCGACGGCGGTGACATGGTCCGGAGGAAACCAGTCGGGGCTCATCTGGCGCTCGGCTATTCCCTCCTCGGCCCCGCTTATTACGACGCTACTCCCGGAGAGGGAGTAGCACCGAAGAAAATCGTCGGAGAAGGAGACCGGCTCAAGCTGCAGCCGCGCCTTCTGGTCCCCCCGGAGACCGGGGAGCGGATCGACGGTAACCCGCGTGGCGCTGTGATGGGAGTTGGGGATGAAATGATGCTCCGGCAGAAGTCCGGCGCTGACGCGGTAGTCGTAGACAGGAACCCCGACGACCTCGCTCCGGCGAACGTAGGTGGTGCCAGAGAGGGAGCTTCGCCAAGCGGAAAAGGGGTCGGGAATCTGGATTCCGGTGGCTGCCTGGGCCTCGGCGAGGCCCCCGAGAATCTCGAGGGCCCGCTGCAGCGCGGGCCCCGTCTCGACGGGCCAGGCGTCTCGATCGATGTAGCCGTTGAGGAGCCGAAAAATCGCGCGCCGAAGATCTCCGAGGCTTGGCGCCCGGCGAACCTCGGTCAGTATCCGAAACAGGCGCTTCGCCGAGGCGGCGAGATCCGAGGCGGCGGGGGGGCGCCGGAGGCCCTCGCTCCAGAAATCGAGGGGAGAGCCTTCGGATCCGAAGCGACCGAGGCTTCGGTTGGCTCGCCCGATGGAGACAATTCGAGAAACCGGAAGATCCTCCCGCCAGGGTATCGCCGGGTCCATCAGTAGCGCTTCCACCCGAGTCACCTCGAGATCCCCGTCAACGGCCTCCTGCAGGAGCCCGAAGAGTCGTGCTCCGGGAAAGTCTGAAAGGGGACGTCCTCGGCGAGGGACCAGGGGAACGTCGAGGAGGCGACACTCCCGGTCGAAATAGGGAAAGGCCTCGTTCCATCCAGGAAGGGTCACCGCAAGATCACCGGGATGGACGCCGGCGTCGAGGAGCCCCGAGAGCCGTCGGGCTACCTCTCGAAACTCCTCGAGGGCGGTCGGAAAGCGCAGGTAGCCCGGGGCTTCGGAGACAGGAAGATCCCCGAGACTGACGATCTGCAGACCGGCCATCTTCTCGAGAAGGCGCCGAAACCGAGGAAAGTCCTCCAAGAGCTCGGGAAAGAAGAGCGCGGTGCTCTCTCTGAGAGTGCCCTCGGACGGCGAGAGCCAACTCGGCTCGAAGAGGCCCTGGGCATCGAGGAACCCGTGGTACTCCCGACGGAGGCGCAATAGGTCGCGTATGGCCGGGTCCGGCTCCCCTTCGGGGGGGGCGGAGGCTACCCCGGGAAGCCTCGGCAGTACCGGCAGGTACCGCAGCAGCGAGTCCGCCATTCCCGCGGCGCCGTCGGTAATCTCCGGATGCACTAACCGTTCGAAGATCGGGGCCTCGCCGTGACGCCGAATCAGGTCGAGGGCGAAGAGTTGGCGCAAGGCGCGGTTCACCGGACGCCGCTCGGTTCGCATGCCGAAGGTAGCCTCCTTGAAGCGGTCCCAGGAGACGAGTTGGTCCTCGAGGATGGCCCGTCGATCGGTAGTCAGGAGGAGCCGCCGCCGCCAGTCGGTTGCGACGACTTCCGAGGGCGCTACGACCAGGCGACCGGCGTCGATGTGAGACAGGAGTGTAGACAGAATAGCGTTAATCTCGGCCTCCCCGGAGCGTTATCAACCCTACCGTTTCTGCCGAAAAAAGAGTAGGGAGTACGCCATGAAACGAGGAACACGCTACCAGGTAAAAGGCATTAAGGGACTCGACACTATCTTAGAGATCGCCGAGACCCACGCGGAAGGCTACCGTATTCGGATTACCAGCGTAGCCGACGGGACGGAAAAGAGCTCAGAGGAGTTCATAACTCGGCACCTTCTCGAGACCTGTATTCGGACCGGGTATCTCAGGCCGGTCGCAGACGCGGTACCGATAGCGAGCTAGGTCTTCTTCTTACCGACCCGGTATTTTTTCCAGGGGATGTCGGTCCAACGGTACCGCGACATCTTCCTGACCACCTCTTCGGGGCCCCAGAAACGTATTCTGCCGTCGGCCCGACGGAGACAGAGGACGATCGGGTTACCCCGAAAATAGAATTCGAGGGCCTTCTTCACTCTAGCCCGTTCGACCGGGTCCTTGAAGATCCGTGGGGACACCCTTACAAGCCAGCACCCGAACTCCCGTTCCTTCACGTAGGCTCCGACAAACTCCATTTCCCACTATCATAATGGTTGTGCCGGTCTGGGTGTGCTATGATTGACAAAGTACCATCATGATCCGTATTCTTAGGCTCCATTCCGTGGGGGTGTAGCTCAGTTGGCTAGAGCGCTTGAATGGCATTCAAGAGGTCAGGGGTTCGACTCCCCTCACCTCCACAATCTCTCTATTCGGTATGGCTGACGAAAACCGCAACAATCAAAACAACTCTTATGCCGGAGACATCGACCCGGAAGTCGCGGAGCTGATCGGCATCGACGAGACCGAGGGCGACGACGTCCCGGATTTCGGCGACCTTTTTGACGAGCCGGGCTACGAAGCCGATACCTCGGAAACCGAAGCCCCCGACTTTTCGGTGAGGGGGTTCAACGTCCCGGAGGAGCTCGAAGAGCAGCCGAAACCCTTCTTCAGCGACAAGAATTTCTACAAGAAGGTCCTTACCGGCGAAGGCGACATTTCCAACCGGCTCCACGGCACTCTCGGCCCCTTCCTGAACGCGAAAGACAGTCAAGACCGCTCCCTCTACCGCGGCCGGATCATCCCGGCCTATTGGGAGCTCGCCGCCCACATAGCGGGGAGCATCGGCCAAGAGATTCCCGTGCCAAAGATCGTGATGCTCCGGTTTGCCGCTCTTCTGCCGACGCTTCTCTCGGCAGAGCAAAGACAGATGATCTCGAAGATCATTTGGGAGAACAAGACCGGCGAGCCCTTCTATTACGTCGACGAGTGGCTAAAGGAAGTCGCCCGGGGAAGGGTCAATCCGTCGGCGGTCGACGAAACCAAGACCGCCGGGAAGAACGAGGCCCAGAAGGTCAACGCCATTATGGAGAAGACCCGGGGCCGTCACCAGGCGCAGCTCTCCTTGGTAAAGAATAGAGCCCAGGAGCTTCAGGAACAGGAAGAGCTGCTCCAGGAAAAGGTACGTTTACTCGTAGATCACGAACGCCTCGAGCAGCACGGGGGGCTCATCTCCCCGTACAACGACACCCAGCGCACCGCGTTTTCGGAGATAAGCGGAATCCTCCGGCGTTTGAGCAACCTGGACAAGGATCTTGGCCGGCAGTACCGCGAGCTCGACGGCATCGAGGAACAGCTCGAGGGCCTCAAGGACAAGGAGGCGGAGCTCGGAGACGCTATCGTCGACCGAAAGACCGTGGTCAACGAGCTAAACACCATCCGCCAGATGGCAAAGATGTGCGTCGGACGACAGGGTAACCACTTCCCCATCTTGATGAAGCAGTACCTCCGGGGCACCCTTATGGACGTCGGAACTCGAGAGAACGTCATAAGGATCATGGCGGAGGTCGAGAGCCTCGATCCCGGCATCTTCCTCCGGACTTTCAAAATGCAGACCAACCGAATCGTCCCCAACGTCGTTCTGGTCCCCTGTTACGGCGACTCGGGCATCTGTTGGGAGCCCTTCGAGCGCTTCAGCCGGGCAACCAGCCGGGGTCGCCTCGCCATTCCGATGTACCCCAAGGACCTAAAGGCGGCGGTAATCTCCTCCCTCGCGGATCTCCGGTGGCAGGTAGCCAAGGAAAAGGCACAGCATTACTGGATGGAGGAGGGGCTGACCGGCTGGTACTATCAGTGGTTCACCGACAACAGGATGAAAGGCGACGTAAAGGACGCCTTCGTTCAGGATTACATCCTCTGGATTACCAAGGAAAGCGAAGGCACCCAGAAACTCGACCGCGACGTCCGGGACATCTTCTGGCGCTATATCCCCTTCCCACAAGAGACCAAGGACCAACTGCGAAACCGCGGGTTCGTCTACAACGAGCTCTACAAGAAAGACCAGAACCGATCGATGTCCGACGGCTACTAGATTACTGGGACCGGGCTACCGGGGTGGCTTCTGCGACTTGCGAAAAATCGGCTCGAAATACTTTTCCAGATCGTGCTTCTCGGCAAAGCGTCTCATCAGTTTATGGTAGAGAAAGTAGGTCGAAACCATCGAAGCCACAAAGATCACCAACAGAAGGATCTGGTTGATCCCCGGGGAAAGCTGAGGAGCAAGGAAACGGCCGAAAAAGAAGAACAGAACCAGAAAGATGACAAACATTACGACCACGTTCGCGATGGTCGCGCCAATCATGAAGAGTACGGTATTCAAGCGCTTATTCATTGGTTTTCTCCTGGGGGCCGAAGGACGTCAGCAAGAGCAGAATTCCCGAAACGACCACGCTCGCGTCGGCAACGTTGAAGGTCGGCCATCGCTCCATACCTAGAAAACCGTAAATCCGAACGTCGATAAAGTCCACCACCCCACCGGAACGAAAGATCCGATCGATCAGGTTTCCGATTCCTCCGCCGAGGATACCCGCCAGAGCCCAGCGCTGAAGCGGGGTGAACTCGTCGCTTCGGAAGAAGTACCAGAAGACTCCACCGAGGACTACCAGAGGAAGGGCGACAAAGAGCAGGGATCGAAGCGCCGCCGGAAGATCCCGACCGATACTAAAGGCAATGCCTGGATTCCGGGCGTGGATAATCCGCAGGAAATCGCCGATCACCTCGATTATGGGTCCCCCGTCGTAGACGAGGGCCAGGTTGGAAACGATAATCGCCTTGGTAATCTGATCGGCAAGGATGATACCGAGGGTCAGCCAAAGGGGGATGAGCCGATCGCGGGGAATCGTCATCTCAAAGGCCCGTAGGAAGGTCGATCTCGACGGTCTCGACACCGAACTTATCCGAAAGAAGGGCTGCCAGGCGACGGACTCCCCAGGTTTCGGTCGCATAATGCCCACCGAAGATTACGTTGATGCCCCCCTCGAGGGCCTCGTGATAGACGGCGTGGGAAGCGTCCCCGGTAACGAAGAGATCCAGCCCCTCTTCTATCGCCTCGGACACGCTCTTGGGAGCGCCGCCGGAGACGATACCGACGGTCTCGACTTTCTCAGGGCCGAAGGGTAAGAGGGAAAGAACTTCGTCCGCCGCGCCGAAGAGGTTCTCGGCTATCTCTCGGGGGGTTCCCGGTACGGGGAGGCGGCCTTTCCAACCGATGGAGGCACCCCGGTACCGGCCGAAGGGAGCGGTGTCGACGAGGCCGAGGCGCTCGGCCATTACGGCGTTGTTTCCCACCTGCGGATGGTAATCGAGGGGAAGGTGTACCGCGTAGAGCGCCAAATCGTGATCGATAAGCGCTCGGAAGCGCTCGAAGGCGGGACCCACGACGGGGTAGACCTGGCCCCAGAAAATTCCGTGATGGACCAGAAGCATGTCCGCCTCGGCTTCCGCCGCCCGGCGCATCGTCTCCAGGGCGGCGTCTACGCTGTACGCGACTCTCCGCACCTCTTTGTCCCGTCGTCCCACCTGAAGACCGTTCAGGCTGGAATCGATTGGAGCGAACCGTTCGATTTCGAGGTACTCTGCGAGAAAGCTGTCGAGTTCGCTTAGCAACATGGGGGCATTATAGCGACGGGTCTTCCTTTTGCAACAACTCTTGATTAGTGGTCCGAACCTTGGGACTGAGCCGTTGACCCGGGGTAGCGGACCGC
>CAZLDK010000181.1:0-3210 GCA_964558285.1 uncultured Spirochaetaceae bacterium
ACGGTGGAGACCACCGGTGCCGGGGTAGAAACCGCCCGCGCCTTCCTTCGTTCGGTAATCGCCGGGGAAGTCGACCAGGACCTCGTGCTGCCCGAAAGCCGCTTCGTGCTAACGGAAACGTTGCGCCGGGAAGAGTGGCCGGGAATCGAAGCCTTTCGATTAGGCGAGCCAATTTCGATGTCCCAGACCGTGGTCGTTCTGCCGGTGGCGCTCTTTTCCCAGGGACGCCGGGGAACGACCGAGGTATACGTAGAACATGAAGGCGAGTTGTGGTATATTTCCGAATTCCCGGTGTTCCCGGGGATGTTTGCCCGGGATGACGGGGCCGATCAGCCGAACGAGCTGTTTGATCCCCGGTCACCGCAACTCTAGTAGAGGAATTGCGACGTGGCCAACGAGATCAAACGTATCGAGAGAGAGTTTATCTTCCAGAATCTCATCGAGAGGCAGTCTCCGGTGGAGATTCACTACCAGAGCAACCGCCTCGGCTACATGCTCAAACGCTCCACGGAAGATCGCCTCTTTATGATTCCCCTCGTGAACGATCCCCCGGAGATACCCGAGGGGGCCCTGGTGACCCTGTTCCTGAAGTTTCGAGGACAGGTGATGACCTTCCGGACAAAGCTGCGAAGTTGGAATCCCGGAGAAATTGCCGTGGAACAGGCCCAGGTACTCTTTCGAGACCTCTCTCGCGGCTTCGAGCGGATTCTTCGCCCCCAGGGGATATCGGTTTCCTTCGTAACCCAAGGTGAGCGGATTCTCCTGGACTATCCTACCAGCGACATGTACGACCCGGTGGAGCCGCCGGAGGAAGCGCCGGGTTTCGATCCGGAGCGGATCTCCGAGCTCCTCCTTGCTTTTCGCACCCGGGCGGCAGAGTTCTCCGACGAGAACAAGATCGTCATGTTCCGAGAACGAACCCCGGCTACCTATCAGGAAAACCTGGTTGCCCGGACCGGCAGGTTTTTGGTGGTGCCCGTTCCCACCGAACGGCCCAAGGAGCTTCCCCTGCATATCCGAGACCGGATTCTTGTCAAGCAAGAGATCGTCGAACTCGAGGGCGCCGAAAGAAAGCAGATGCTCGATACACTCGAAAAAGTCGGCGCCATGGTCGAGGATCTCGACTCCAACGGCCTCGCCCGAGAGCTCTATTGCCCCGTCCTCTACCATCAATTCGTTATCGGATATCTGTACCTGTGCAAACAGAAGGCCGACCCTATCGAGTTCCGCATTGGTGCCTACGAGTTTCTCTCTCAGTTCGCCGGCATCCTATCGTATTCCCTCGAACGGAACGGCTACTTCAAGCCGGTTCCCGTCGAAGACGAATACACCGACACCGGGTTAATGGATATCAGTGGTTCCGGGCTGCTTTTTAGCCATCCCCTCGACGGCCCGAATATGAATCTCTACACCGAGTTAGATCTACGAATCGCCGTCGACGGTACGGTTCTCCCCGCCCGGGGTCGAATAATGCGCAAGTGGAAGGATGCCAGCCGGGCGTACTACGGAATACAGTTCGTCGACATGGCTACCGAGCATATGGAGGCCCTCTTCGATCGCCTCTACGGTGAGCAGTACCGCGGGGAGGCCGATACGGTCGGCCCGTCGGACTTCGCCGATCCGGATGAGGAGCATTTCTCGCCCTAGGGTGGGGTACGTGATGATCTGTCTTCTCGTCGAGCTGTCAGGCTATCGTCAACTCTTGCGCTTGCAACCCGAGCTCGTAAAGAGCGTCCAGGGGGACGTTCGGCGGCTCGTCCTCGAAGGCGGCGCCGAAGAGAGCCTCGTCGAGGATGGGCACACCCTGTTCTGCATTGACACCTCCGCCGGGGCGGAGCTTGATCCCTTTGTCGAGGGAATATTCGACGTCCTCGAGCTTCTCCGGTCCCGGTCCGACTCCCTCGCCGGGTTCAACCTGATGGTGGACACGGTGGAAACCAACGACTCCGCCGCGACTCTCGCCGATCTACGCCGAGCCCTCAGAGCCACGAGCCGGGACAACGAGCTCTGGGTTGGAAATAACGCCCTTGAGACTCTCCGTAACTACCTCCGGTTCGAAACGACCGGCGCCTCAAGACGGGTCACCGGACGGCGAGACCAGGCAACCTCTCGGCTGGGAAGCTTCGACGACTTCGTCGCCGACGATCGGGCGATCGAACAGTTTCTCTCCGCGGTCGACGATTGGCTGGCGGGGACCGAACGACCGGGTACCATTCTGATCGACGCTGAAGATATGGCGAGCGCTCTCGCCGGTGTCCGAAGGGCGATCGGCAAAATCTACGGGTCCGGCGCCACGACGATCGAGATACATCCCTCCGGCGACGAAGCGCCCTTGGACTCTCTGGTTCACGCACTCTCCGACCGCCGAAGCATTGGAGAGAAGGATGTGATGAGTGCCTCGGAGCTCGCCGTTTGGAAGAGCCAAGAGTCCTTTCTCCGGGACCGGCTCAGAGTTCCCGGCGGATCTCGTCTTGGTGACCACGAGGGTGCCGACATCTGGCAGGGATGCGGCACGGCTTTTTCGAGTAGGATTCGTTCAGCCGCTGCTCGACAGGTTCTGCCGGCGATACTCTTTGCTCCCGCCGAGGAGCTCGATCCGCGGCTCCTGGCCGGGATGTCGCGACTCCTTGCCGACCTTCCGAAGGGCACCGAGGTTCTTCGTGTCGTCATTCATCGGCGGAGCGCCGAAGAGGCGGTCTCCCCCTTCCTGCTGGCCGCCCCGGTGCGGAAACTGCGGTTCGAAGAGCTTGACCACGATACCTTCGCGTCTCGAGCGGACCTGTTTCTCTCCGACTCGGCGAAGCGGAAGGTTCGCCTCTCTCAGGGCCTCAAGGACACCCTCGGAAGGCCGACTGCCGCGTTCTACCATTTTCTCGTCCTCCAGGATAGTCGAGACCTTAGCCTGAACACCCGGCCGGAGGACCTCAAAGTAGCCTCCGACTACCGCGATGCGTCGCAGATTCTCACGAGTCTGGCCCCGGAAACGAAGGAACACCTCTGGGCCTTTTTCTTGTGTGACGGGCGGCTGCCGGTGGAGCTCATCATCGAGACCCTGGAGGCCATCGGGCATAATAGGCACCGTCTCTCCACTTCGATCGAGAGCCTCCGGCGGCTAGGTTTTCTCGAGGTCGGGAACTATCCTAAGACACGGTTGGGACCCCTGGTGTCTGTTCTAAAGCGACAGATCCGAGTGGAGAGCGCCGCCTTGGA